>NZ_CP006992.1:3847776-4165311 GCF_001542815.1 Methylobacterium sp. AMS5 | reverse complement strand
GGATCGACCGCCCGCTCCGATTCGAACGCGGCGCGCTCACCCGCATCGAGGGTGCCGAGCACGTACTCGGCCGCCCGCAGGTCGCGTTCCGCCGGTTCCGGTCTGCCGCTGCCGCCGCTCACGCGATACGCTCCAGGCAGGATTTCAGGGCGGCCAGCGTCCGGTGCAGCCAGGTCTTGACGGTGTTGACGGGCCGCTCGAAGCGTTCGGCGAGTTCCTCGCGCGACCAGCCCTCGCAATAGGCCAGCACGACGCAGTCGCGCTGCGTCGGATCGAGCCGGGACAGGCAGGCGACGAGCGCGTCGCGGTCGAGGAAGGCGCCTTCCTCGTCGGTCGGGGCGACGAGGCGCTCCATCCAGGCCTCCCCGCTTTCACCAGACGGCATCGGAACCTCGCTCCGGCGGCGCAGCCCGTCGATGGCCCGGTTGCGCGCGATCGTACACAGCCACGGAAGTGGGGCCCCGGCGGAGGGCGCGTAGGAGCCCGCCGACTGCCAGACCTTCAGGTAGACATCCTGAAGCACGTCCTCGGCGAGGCTCCGGTCTCGCTGGATACGCAGGATGATCCCGAAAAGTTTCGGCGCGGTCCGGTCGTAGAGCGCCCGCAGGGCCGCCACGTCCCGGCGGGCGACGCGGTCCAGCATCCCGGCCAGTTCTCCGTCGTGCGGCGTCACGGCCCGCTTCCGGCGGGCGCGGCGCGGAGGGAGGTCGTCGGAGGACGCGGCATGGTTCCGGTGCGTCTGGATGAGAGGCGTCCGCCGGGCGCTCAGCGCGGCGGGACAGGGAGCGGCACCCTATCGGAGGCTTTGCCGACGCACCACAGGCCGTCGCGATGTCGACAGGGCAATCGCGAAGCCGTTTCGGCGGTTTCGCGGCGCGAAGAGCGCTCGTTCGGGGCGAAACGGCGGGCGTGGTGTCGGGGCGTGGCGCCGGTGCCTTTCGACGCGGCGGCGGGCGGGTGTCGGGGCGAGATGCGCCGCCTATCTGTGTCGGGAGCGCAGCCCGGCGAACCTCACGGACGGGAGACGGATGCGACCGCCCCGGCGGCCGCCGTTTCCGCGGAAGTCGGTCCACGGGCGGCGGCGGAGCGGGGCGCAGGGAAATTGCAGAACATGTCCGCGCACGGCGAATTCAGGATTCCGGCCGCCCTGCAGCCGAAGGCCGGCGACTACGCCTACGATCTGGAGCGGGCGCTGACCTCGGTCGTCTCCCTCTCCGCGCGGGTGCCGGCGGAGGCCTTCACGGCGGAGACGCTCGGCACCGAGCGGGCGGGCAACGGCGTGGTGATCCGCGAGGACGGGCTGGTGCTCACCATCGGCTACCTCGTGCTGGAGGCCGAGAGCGTCTGGCTCACCACCCATGACGGGCGCTCGGTGCCGGCCTACGTCGTCGGCTATGACGGGGAGACCGGCTTCGGCCTGGTCCAGGCCCTGGGTCGCCTCGGCCTACCCGCCCTGAGGCTCGGGCGTTCGGATACGCTGAAGGTCGGCGAGCGGGCCGTGGTCGCGGGGGCGGGCGGGCGCTCGCACAGCCTCGCGGTCGAACTCGTCGCCCGGCAGGAATTCGCCGGCTACTGGGAGTACGTCCTCGACGAGGCCCTGTTCACCACCCCCGCCCATCCGCACTGGGGCGGCACCGCCCTGATCGGGGCCGACGGCGCGCTGGTCGGCATCGGCTCGCTTCAGCTTCAGCAGGGCGGCACAGGGGCGGGGCGGGCGATCAACATGATCGTACCGATCGAACTCCTGCCGCCGATCCTGGCCGATCTCGAGAGCCGCGGCCGGGCCGACCGCCCGCCCCGCCCCTGGCTCGGCCTCTACGCCACCGAGACCGAGGACGGCGTCGTGGTGATGGGGACCGCCGACAGGGGCCCGGCGGAGGCCGCCGACCTGCGCGCGGGCGACGTGCTGACCGAGGTGGCGGGCGAGCCGGTCGCCGACCTCGCCGGCCTCTTCCGGCAGGTCTGGGCACTCGGCGAGGCGGGGGTGCGCGTCCCCCTCACGGTCAACCGGGACGGGCGCCTGACCCGGCTCGCGCTGACCTCGGTCGATCGCGACCGGTTCCTGATCGGACCGAAGCTGCACTGACAGTCGGCCTTGCGCCATACGGAAGGCGGGATCACACGATGAGGAAATCCGTGTGGTCGAGGGCGGCGTGGTTGTCCAGCACCGCGATCAGGACGGCCTCTTTCCGGCCGCTGCCGTCGGCATCGTAGAACAGCTCGCCCGTCTTCTGCTGGTAGAGGATGCGGTCGTCGGCATCCGCTTTGATCGCCTTGGCCGGACCGAGGTTCTTGAACTGCCCGGGCGTCAGCGCCCCGATGTCGAGGCTTGAGAAGACGGCGTGGTCGAGGTGGAACACGTCGTCCTGTGACGCGAAGTCCCTGACGTGATCGATGTTGCCGCGACCGAGCCGGGTGTCGAACACGAAGGCATCGGCGCCCGCTCCGCCCGTGAGCCGGTCGGCGCCGAGGCCGCCCGCAAGGCTGTCGTCACCGCCGCCGCCAGCGAGCCTGTTGTCGCCGGCATTGCCGATCAGCCGCTGGCCGAAGGCGTTTCCGGTAAGGGACAGCGGCGCGCATCCGGTACTCTCGGCGAGTTGCAGGATCTCGATCTCCTGGCCGGCAGCCAGTGTGTACGCGCTCGTCGCCACGAGCCTGTCGGTGCCCTGCCCCCGACCCTCGAACACATGGTCGCCGGGCGTGTCGACGAAGTAGGTGTCGTCGCCAGCCCCGCCCACGAGCTGATCGCGGCCGCCTCCGCCGCGCAGGACGTCGTCGCCCGCGTCGCCGAACAGCCGGTCGGCGCCGGCCGTGCCGATGAGCGTGTCGTCGCCGGCAAAGCCCAGGACCGGGTTGCCGCTTCCGTCGGCCTCGAGCCGGTCGTCGCCCCGGCCGCCGACGACATAGGCGACGCCCTCGGCCTTGTTCAGGAAGCCGTAGTCGATCCCGGTGGCCTGACTCGCGGCGGCGACCAGATTGGCGAAGGCCTCTTCCGGCGTGCCCGCGGCGGGACGGCCGGCGAGTTCCTGATAGAAGCGCCCGTAGGCGTCGAGGCCGAGATCCTCGTAGACTTGGCTGAGCAGGGAGGCGGCGAGGTCCGCAGCACCCCAATTGTTGGCGTTCGGAACGCCGGTCGCCGCGCCGAGGGTGTTGGCGAGCGTGGTGCCCGCCTCCCCGAAGAAGGTCTGCGCAAGATCTTCGAGGATGGACTGCTTGAATTCGTCGAAGGGCAGGGCCCCGAACGCGCTGCCGGGGATGCCGGCCTCCTGCATCGACACGAACCGGTTGGCGATCGCGAACCCCGTGACGAAGGCATCCACGGTCCCGAGTTGCGGACCGTAGAACCAGAAGTTCCGCCCGAGTTCGTAGAAGACGGTCTGATCGAATGTGCCGTCTTCGGCCGCGCCGGCGTAGAGCTGATCGAACGCGCCGGTCGTGAGCTCGATGCCGGAGGCTCCCAGAAAGCCGATCGCGTTCGCCGCGCCTCCGAGCGCCGTGGGCACCTCGGCGATCGTGAGTAGGCCGTTATAGGCCCGGTACGGGGTCGGAGCCTGCCCGGTGATGGCGAGGTAGACCTCGTAGGCGGCGTCGATCCTGTTCAGGATGTCCTGCATGACATCGCCGTCGAGATCGTTGGCCGATGTCAGGAGCGCGACGTGCTGGCCCTGCCACGGATAGAGCGAGACGAGGTAGCCGTCGTACACGAAGTAGGGCAGCGCCCCGTCGGGAGAGATCGCCATTGCCGTCCGCTCCGCTTGACCGGCCCGGATATCGGGGACGAGGGGCCCACGGTAATGCCGGCGCGGTTTGCCTGTCTCGGCCGCGATGTGGCACCCGCGAGCAATTGCGGCTTAAGTCTTCCGGAGCGGTTGCGCCGGTTCGCGAGAGGGGCCTGCGGCATTGAGGGCGTCCGGTGCGCTTCGCCGACGCGGCGATGGAGCGGCATCCTGTCCGTCGCGCCGGCCGCGCCCCGCTTCGCCTCCGGTTCGCGTGCCCGCCCGCATTGATCGCGTGGCCGCGTGGTTCTATTCCGTCGCGATGACGAACCCGATCCATATCGTCGGCGGTGGCCTCGCCGGTTCCGAAGCGGCCTGGCAGGTCGCGCAGGGCGGCCGCACGGTCGTGCTGCACGAGATGCGGCCCGTTCGCGCCACCGATGCCCACCACACCGACGGGCTGGCCGAACTGGTCTGCTCCAATTCCTTCCGCTCGGACGACGCCAACGGCAACGCCGTCGGCCTGCTGCATCAGGAGATGCGCAGCCTCGACTCGCTGATCATGCGAACGGCGGACGCCCACCAAGTGCCCGCGGGCGGGGCGCTCGCCGTCGATCGCGAGGGGTTTTCGCGGGCCGTCACCGCGGCGCTGGAGGAACACCCCAACATCACCATCGTCCGTGAGGAGGTCGCCGGCCTTCCCCCCGAGGACTGGGGTTCGACCATTCTCGCCACCGGCCCCCTCACCTCCCCGGCGCTGGCCGAGGCCGTCGGCACGCTGACGGGCCGGGAATCGCTTGCCTTCTTCGACGCCATCGCCCCGATCGTCCACCGCGACTCGATCGACATGGGCAAGGCGTGGTTCCAGTCCCGCTACGACAAGGCCGGTCCCGGCGGCACGGGGGCGGACTACCTCAACTGCCCGATGGACCGGGCGCAGTACGAGGCCTTCGTCGCCGCGCTGATCGCGGGCGAGAAGACGGCGTTCAAGGAATGGGAGGCCTCGACCCCCTATTTCGACGGCTGCCTGCCGATCGAGGTGATGGCCGAGCGCGGGCCCGAGACCCTGCGCCACGGGCCGATGAAGCCGGTCGGGCTCACCAACCCGCACAACCCGACCGTGAAGGCCTACGCCATCGTCCAATTGCGCCAGGACAATGCGCTCGGCACCCTGTTCAACATGGTGGGCTTCCAGACCAAGCTGCGCCACGCTGAGCAGGTCCGCGTCTTCCGCACGATTCCGGGGCTGGAAAATGCCGAGTTCGCCCGGCTCGGCGGCCTGCACCGCAACACCTATCTCGACAGCCCGCGCCTGCTCGACGCGACCCTGCGGCTGAAGGCACGGCCCCAGCTTCGCTTCGCCGGCCAGATCACCGGCTGCGAGGGTTATGTCGAGAGCGCCGCGGTCGGGCTGATGGCCGGCCGCTATGCGCTCGCCGAAGCGGACGGGCAGACGCTCGCCCCCCTGCCCCCGACGACCGCGCTCGGGGCACTCATCGGCCACATCACCGGCGGACACGTCGAGGCGACCGAGGAAGCAGAGCGCAACGCACCGCGCTCGTTCCAGCCGATGAACGTGAATTTCGGGCTGTTCCCGCCGCTGGCGCAGATGCCGCGCAACGAGACCGGCAAGCGCCTGCGCGGACCCGAGAAGGCGGCGCTCAAGAAGCGCGCGCTGACCGACCGGGCGCGGGAAGACCTCGCTGCCTGGATCGCGGGTGAGCGACTTCCGCACGCGGCGGAGTAGAGAGCGGCTTCGCCGGGTTCAGGGCGTGGCCCTGAAGATGCGCCAAAGGGCCGTGAGGCCCTTTGGAAACCCGGGACTTTCAGAAGGGGCCGGGCTTCGACCACACCGTGTGGTTGACCTGATCGATGGTGGACAGGACGATCCGCACGACCTTGGTCGAGACCGCGCCGCCCTGGTAATCCGGCACGGCCCCGGCGAAGCGGCGGCCCTCACCGTAGCCGTCGCGCACCGCACGCACCGCCTCGACCAGATCGACCTTGCCGAGCGGCGCCACGATCAGCGTGCCGGCATCCATGCCCTCGGGCCGCTCGTGCGCGTCGCGGAAGGTGACCGCCGGCAGGTCGAGCAGGGCCGCTTCCTCGGCGATGGTGCCGCTGTCGGACAGAACGCAATGGGCGCTCGTCTGAAGCTTCACGTAGTCGATGAAGCCGAAGGGCGGCAGGAAGCGGACGCTTTCGGGCAGCGACAGATCGCCGATCGCCTCGAGCCGGGCGCGGGTGCGCGGATGGGTCGAGACGACGATGGGCAGGCCGAAGGCCGCGTGCAGTCGGCCCAGCTCTTCCAGGAACACCCGCAGCCGGGCCGGTGAGTCGACGTTCTCCTCGCGGTGGGCCGAGACGATGAAGAACCGGTCCGGTTCGAGCCCGAGCCGGGCCAGTACGTCGGAGGCCTCGATCTTCGGGCGGAACTCGGCCAGCACCTCTTCCATGTGCGAGCCGACCTTGAAGATGCGCTGGGCCGGCAACCCCTCGGCCAGGAGGTAGCGGCGCGCATGCTCGGTCAGCACGAGGTTCACGTCGCTGAGGTGGTCGATCACCTTGCGGTTGATTTCCTCCGGCACCCGCGGGTCGAAGCAGCGGTTGCCCGCCTCCATGTGGAAGATCGGGATCTTGCGCCGCTTGGCCGGGATCACGGCGAGCCCGGAATTGGTGTCGCCGTAGATCAGCACCGCGTCAGGCTGTTCCTGTTCGAGCACGGCGTCGGCGCGCTCGATCACCCGGGCGATCGTCGCCGCCGCGTTCGGGCCGGCCGCTTCGAGGAAGTGATCGGGCTTGCGGATGCCGAGGTCGTCGAAGAAGACCTGGTTCAGCTCGTAATCGTAGTTCTGGCCGGTATGGACGAGGATGTGGTTCGTCAGCCGGTCCAGTGCCCGGATCACGAGCGACATCTTGACGAGTTCGGGCCGCGTTCCGACCAGGGTGAGGATCTTGCGCAAAGGTCTCGTCCCGGATCGGAAACTAGGAGGCGGCCCTGGCCGGCGAAGCGGGCTTCAGGGCTTGCTGGATGTAATCGAGCTTGAGCAACAGATCGATGACCTGCTGCTGGTTCATCCGCTGCGTGTTGTGTGAGGTATAGTCCTCGGCGGCCGAGATCGCCGTCTCGCCGGAGGTGAAGAACTTCGAGTAGTTCAGGTCACGGTCGTCGGCGGGGATGCGGTAGAACCCGTCCATGTCCTCGGCCCGCGCCATCTCCTCGCGCGAGACCAGGGACTCGTACAGCTTCTCGCCGTGGCGCGTGCCGATGATCTTGATCTCGTTCTTGGCTTCAAAAATCGTCCGCAGGGCTTCGGCCAGATCCTGAACCGTGCAGGCGGGCGCCTTCTGCACGAAGATGTCGCCCTGCTGTCCGCGCTGGTAGGCGAACAGCACCAGATCGACCGAATCCTCCAGCGACATCAGGAAGCGGGTCATCGTCGGATCGGTGATGGTGAGGTCGCGCCCCTCTTTGATCTGGTTCACGAAGAGCGGAATCACCGAGCCGCGCGAAGCCATGACGTTGCCGTAGCGCGTGGCGCACAGGATCGTGTCGTCCTTGGACAACATGCGAGACTTGGCGATCGTCAGCTTCTCCATCATCGCCTTGGACAGGCCCATGGCGTTGATCGGGTAGACCGCCTTGTCGGTCGAGAGCACGACCATCCGCTCGACGCCGGAGGCGACCGCGGCGTTCAGCACGTTCTCGGCCCCGAGAATGTTCGTGCGCACCGCCTCCATCGGATAGAACTCGCAGGACGGCACCTGCTTCAGCGCCGCCGCGTGGAAGATGTAGTCGACGCCCTTCACCGCCGGCGCGATCGAGTTGTACTCGCGCACGTCGCCGATGAAGAAACGGATCCGCGGATCGCGCAGCAGGAGGCGCATGTCCTCCTGCTTCTTCTCGTCGCGGCTGAAGACGCGGATCTGGCCGATATCGGTGGCGAGGAAGCGCTGGATCACCGCGTTGCCGAAGGAGCCGGTACCGCCGGTGATGAGGAGTGTCTTGCCGGAAAACATCAGCGGATCCGTGAGAAGGCTTCGTCGTCGAAGCGACGCATGTTGCGGATCAGATCCGGCCATGACGGGGGCGCGTAGCCGACCGCGGCCCGGAACCGGTCCGAGTTGAGGGAGCGGTCGATCGCCACCGCATCGTCGGGCTCGATCTCGGTCGCGACGCCGTAGACGTCCTTGGCGATCCCGAGCAGGTCGAACTTGCTGATCGGGTCCACGCTCACATGGTAGACGCCGCGCAAGCCTGGGTTCGGCAGCACGTGGTCGGCGATCACCCGCACCAGTTCGTCGGTGGTGAGGCCGGAGAAGATCGCCCGCCGGTAGCCGCGCACCGACCCGCTCTGGGCCAGGAACCACTCGACGAGGCCGTTGCGGCTGCCGATCTCACGACCGATGATGGAGGTGCGCAGCGTCACCGCGTTCGGGTAATCGACCTCGCCAAGAAGTTTCGAGCGCCCGTAGAGATCGGCCGCATCCGGCGCGTCGCTTTCGCGGTAGTCGCCCTTGCGGCCGGTGAAGACACAATCGGTGCTCACATGGATGAGGCGGGCACCGACGAGGTCGGCCAGCCGGGCGAGCCGGTGTGGCAGGATGGCGTTGATCGGGATCGCGACCAGCGGATCCTCGGCGGAGGCGAGCTGCTTGACGACTCCCACGCAATTCAAGACCACGTCGGGCCGCACGTCACGCAGGAAGCCGGCCAGCGCGTCCGCATTCTCGACGTCGATCCCGGTTGAGATGTTGGCGGCATCTTCCGGAAAGATCTTTTTTACCGCCGAGGATCGCGCTGTCGCATAGACCGACCCAGGAAAGCATTTTGACAAATATCGGAAGGCGGCGCTTCCAAGCATGCCGGATGAGCCTAAGACTGCAATCTTCAACTTCTCAGACCTCTGCCGGCGGATGCGGGATATTGATGGACCGAAAGGTGCCGATTATCGGATCCGCGGCGATTTTCATCGATGGCCTCGCACGGAAATCATGGAACCACGCTGCGAGCAAGGGGCTTCGTGTTTTCCAATTGAGTTCGGGTGAGCGTCCGTCGAGATAATCGAGGGCGCAGGCAATCGCGAGATGCCCCAGATCGGTAGGGGCTTGCATCCAATCCGGCGCTGTCTCCAACCGGTCCAGGATTGCGGTGATAGCGGCTTCCTGTCGCGTCACCACGCGGTCGAGGCGGTCATCGTGCGGGCCGAGCCGATCGACGAACCGGCGAATCACCGCCTCGGCCAAGCCGTCGCCCAGCGCCTCCCGCCGGAGTGCGTCCCAGGTTCGGGGTACGGGCGGGATCAGCATGTGTCCGGACAGCGTGTCGAGGTAGCGCGCGATGACGGGCGAGTCGAACAGGGCCGAGCCGTCGTCCAAGAGGAGTGTCGGAACCTTAGAGGCAGGGTTGTGCCGTCGAAGCGTCTCGTCGGTCCAGGGGTCGATCCGAACGAGGCTGACCCGCGTGGCGAGATCGAGTTCGACGATCGTCGCCAGGATCTTGCGCGAGAAAGGAGAGCGCGGCGCGTAGAACAACTGCATAAGCCCGCCCCGCCGGTCCTGTTCTCTGTCCGGTTGTTTGCAATCGTTTTCGCAGCAGAGACATTCTCGGCGGCGTGCTCTGTTTTCATCCGGCACGGCCTACCGGACATAAGGGCATCAATTCGGCGCCCCACAGCGCGGATGCCGGGCATCACACTCGCAGGCGAAAGGCCTTTGACCTGTCTTTTATCGCCGCCAAACGCGAAAGCAATACGGGCACCGTCAATACGCGGCAACCGATCCAACTTTAGGTGCGTATTTGAATATAAATTTCCTTCAAGTTGTGATGGAGGAGCGTCGTCGTCATCGCAAGTTGGTAGGCTGGTAGCCTGATCGTGTCGCTTCCCAGCCGGTTCAATCCGATAAATCTGGAATCTGCCAAGTAGCACGGCGGATCAAAACTTGGCGCTCGCTTGTCCGGGCGTGGGAACTAGGCTAATGGCCCGGATCGGCCGTCCAGGCCTCCGGTTCCCAGCCTCGCGGTCAGAACCTCGCGCGGGCGGCCCGAGGCATGTCCGGGGCCGGAGATGGTCGGGCAGTTGGCGTCGAAGGACGAGCCGCCGCACCCGCGAACGAGGGGAATAATCGGTTGACCCTTTCCGGAAAACGCGTGCTCGTCACGGGCGCAGGTGGCTTCATCGGGAGCCATCTCACCGAGGAAGCCGTGCGGCAGGGTGCCAGGGTGACGGCGCTGCTGCACTACAACGCCATGCGGGACCGCGGAAATCTGTCCGGCGTCTCCCCTGAGATCGATCGCGAAATCGAGTATGTCTTTGGCGATATCATCGATCCGGAATACGTTCAGGCGATCACCAAGGACATCGATGTCGTCTTCCATCTCGCTGCGCTGATCGCGATTCCGTACTCGTATCTGGCGCCGCGCAACTACGTGAAGGTCAATGTCGAGGGTACGCTCAACGTGCTCGAAGCGGCGCGCCGGCACGGGGTGCAGCGCGTCGTCCATACCAGCACGTCAGAGGTGTACGGGTCGGCGCAATACGTCCCGATCGACGAGGCGCATCCCCTGCAGGGACAATCGCCCTACTCGGCCTCGAAAATCGGCGCCGACAAGATCGCCGAGTCCTACTACCGGTCCTTCGACGTTCCGGTGGTCACGGTGCGGCCGTTCAACACCTACGGTCCGCGCCAGTCGGCCCGCGCCTTCATCCCGACTGTCATCATGCAAGCGCTGGAGCCCGAGCGGACTGTAATCAAGCTCGGCTCGACCACGCCGGTGCGGGATCTGACCTTTGCCACCGACACCGCCAACGGGTTCCTGACCGCGGCGGTGACCCCAGGTCTTGAGGGCGGAACCTTCAATCTAGGCGTCGGTTCCGGCCAGACCGTTGGCGAGGTGGCGGCCATGATCCTCGAGATCGTCGGTTCGAAGGCCGTGATCGAGACGGACGAGCAGCGTATCCGCCCGAGCAAGAGCGAAGTGGAACGGTTGATCTCCGACAACCGCCTGTTCCAGGCGCAGTCGGGCTGGACGCCGAAGGTCGGCCTGCGTGAGGGGCTGGAGAGGACGATCGAGCACTTCCGGTCCCAGCACGATCGGCGGGACGTCGATCGCTACGTCGTCTGAGAGCCAAGCGATGAAGGCCATCATTCTCGCCGGCGGCAAGGGCACGCGCCTGATGCCCTACACGGCTGTCATGCCGAAACCACTGATGCCGATCGGCGAGATGCCGATCCTCGAACTGCTGCTGCGCCAACTGCGCCAGCACGGGGTGACAGACGTCATCCTGGCCGTGAACCATCTCCATCATCTCATCCGGAGCTTCTTCACGGACGGATCGAATCTCGGTCTCAACATCACCTACAGGGTCGAGGACAAGCCGCTCGGCACCAGCGGCCCTATCGCCGCCAACCTCGAACAGCTGCCCGACCATTTCATCGTCACGAACGGCGACCTTCTGACGACGTTGAACTTCTCGGCGATGGTGCGGGAGCACCTCGATCGTGGCGCCGCGGCCACGATCGCGACCCACCGCCGGACGCTGCAAGCCGATTTCGGGGCGC
This sequence comes from Methylobacterium sp. AMS5, assembly GCF_001542815.1. GTDB lineage: Bacteria > Pseudomonadota > Alphaproteobacteria > Rhizobiales > Beijerinckiaceae > Methylobacterium. The sequence goes on along the minus strand of NZ_CP006992.1, from coordinate 4,154,032 downwards.
TGACGGTCGGACCTGACTTCACAGTATCTGAGTACCGTGAGAAGCCGGCGATGCATTTCGAAGCCTCGATGGGCCTCTATGTCCTCTCAAAGAAGGCCGTTGCGCCACTCATTCCGGCCGACACCTTCTTCGACATGCCCGACCTTGTGCGCGCGCTTCTCGCGTCGTCACAGAAAGTCGTGAGCTACGTCGAGGATTGCGAGTGGATCGATATCGGCCGTCCCGATGACTATGCCCGCGCCCAGGAGCAGTTCACCGCTCGGCCCGATCATTTCCTCCCGGCGGCTTGAGCCCGGCCGCTCCCAATCCTTGACCCAGTGCAGCTCTCATCCCGGAACGGGGTGGAGTTGCGCTGGGTCAGGCTCGCCCGAGCCGGGCGGCGTAGCTTGCCTGTAGGCCGTCGACGAGATCGACGCGCGGCATCCAGTCGAGCGCAGCGCGGGCTGCAGCGTTGTCGCAGACGAGGTAATCGGCCAGCGCGCCGGCTGGCCTGTCGATTGGCCGAACGCTGACGGAGCGGTTCGGCTCGGTGCGACGCATGGCGATGATCGCCGCCTCCGCGAGCTGCCGGACAGACCATCCGGCGCCGGAGCTGACATTCAGCGTGCGGCCAGGCGGCAGGTCCTGGCGGAGAGCTGCGGCGAGCAGCGCATCGACGGCGTCCTGAACATAGATGTAGTCGCGGACCGGATGCAGGGCGCGAAGCACGATCTCGTCCGTCGTGCCCAGTTGGCTCAAGAGAGTGGTCACGACCGTTTCGGTCATCTGGTCGGGACCGTAAATGTTGGAGGGGCGCAGCGTCACGGCCCATCGCCCGGTCGCGACATAGGCGGCGACTAAGGCTTCCGCCGCGATCTTCGAGGCAGCGTAGATGCTGCGACCGCGCGTCGGCTGACTCTCGTCGAGCGCGATCGGTGATCCCGATCCGTAGACGGCAGCGGAACTGATGAAGACGAGGCGGCCGACCGTGTGCGCGGCACAGGCGGTCAGGACGTTGCATGTGCCGGTGACGTTGGCATCCGTGAAGTCTCGGAACGATCCGCCACCGCCGCCGCGTCCGGCGAGATGGAAGACGATGTCCGCGCCTGCTGCTGCTCGGATAATGGCTGCTTCATCGAAGAGATCGCCGCGCAGCAATGCGACGCGACCGGCGCGCACCGCCTCGCCGCTCCGAAGATCGGAGAGGCTGCTCGCTTCCGGATCGCGCACGAGGACCGTGACCTCGGCTCCGAGCGGGATTAGCGCCCGGAGCAGATGCTGACCGAGGAAACCCGAGCCTCCGGTCACGAGAACCCGGATACCGTCGAACGAAAGTGGCGCGGTCATCCCGGTCCTCAAGCGGCGTCCCGCCCGTCGGCACGGGGGGGGGCGAGCAGCCATTTCCGGAGCAGCGGCGACAGGTCGGCTGGGCGGCGTGACGCCGCCGCGTCTTCGGCCGCCGGCCAGGACCAGCCGATCCGCTCGGCGCTGCGCACGACGGGAGCGGTCGAGAGCCGGCCATATAGGTCGAGTAGACCGCAATCCCCCATCGACTCGTCGATCAGGAGGTGGTCGCTTCGGCGCATCAGGATGCCGCCGGGGCGGCCTCCCGGACCGATCAGGGCGCGCATATCGAAAGCGTCGGCCTGGTGATCCCGCAGGACCGCCCCGAACGCGTCGAGTTCCGACCACAGACCGATCGCGAGATCGGCCGCAGGTATCGCCTGTAGCGCCTGGAAGAGGCGGCGCAGGGCTCCACCCTCGACACTGTCGCCGGCGTTGAGCAGCATGAGCGCCGCTGCCCGCGACTTCTCCAGCGCCTCGTTGATTGCCGCGGCCGTGTCCGTGCTCCCCGTGCGGAGCAAAGATGCACCGGGATGGAAACTGCGCAGGAGCTGCGGCAGATCTTCCAGCTCCTGCCCCGCCTCGACCAGGATCGTCACGGCAAGCCCGCTTGCATCGGGTGTGCGCAGAGAGGTCAGGCTTCGTTCGAGTGCCCGCCGGTCCTGACCGGCCCGTAGGACGATCTCGATGTCGTTTTCCGCCGGCGGTGGCGCCACCGAGCGCCAAATCCGAGCAGGAGCCAAGTTCAGCGGATCGGCCGAACGGGCGCGTTCGAGAAGACCGGAGTCGGTCCGGCCCGAGCCCGCCGGCGCCGATCCGATGACGTCCGCAAAGAAGTCGTTGCGTGGGGCCGGCCAGCCACCCTCGAGGATGGTCTTGCGCAGGTGCGCGGTTCGGCCCTCGTAATCACCAAGCAGGCGTTCCAGCTTGGCCGCCGCATCGGTGAGATCGTCGGGATCAATGATTGGCGGAGCGATGTCAGTATGGCGCGCCTCGAGGAAGGCTGCGGCGCCAGCCTGCTTCGACAGGAGGATCGGCGCGCCCGACATGGTTGCTTCGACCGCCACGTAATTGAACGCGTCGGAGCGCGAGGGGATGACGATCACGGACCGGCCACGAAAAGCGCGCGACCACAGTTCGTCGTGACTGATCTCGCCGAGATACTCGGCGGGGACCTGCCGCTCGCGGGCGAGTTCAAGGACCGTCTCGGACCAGCGCGGTCCCGAGGACGCCCAGGGATTGTCGGGACCGCACAGGTAGCAGTTCCGGTAGAGTGAGCGGGGGATCTGCGACGCGATCTCGATGAAGAGGTCGGGTCCCTTGTTGCGGTCGAGACGTCCGACAAACCAGAGATCGGGCGGTCCCTCGCCCGGCGGGTACGCGGTGGGGGCTGGCAGCGTGTCGAGGGCGTCGTGCATGTCGACGACCGCTGAGGGCTTCAGTTGGTCGTTCTCAGCGGCATGGAGATCTGAGATCGTGTAGCTGACATCGGCGCCCGCGATGCAGCGTCGTTCCATTTCCTCCAATCGCTCAATCACCACCTCTGGCACTTCCGACGCGTAGGCGTTGCGATTGCTGACGCTCAGCCAACCGAGCATGCCGAGCGAAATCGTTCTCACCCCGATGCCGAAGGCGGCGAAGATTGGACGGATGAGATGTGCTACAGGAAAGAACGAGGGCACCTCGACCACGTCGAAGAATTGCCCTTGGAGCGGCACAGCGATCTGGCAGATGATCAGAGCGTAGGAGCGCTCCTCTACGCCCTCGATCTTAAGTGCGGCGAGGAGATCCCAAGGATAGAGAAAGCGGTCGAAACCGTAGGGATGTGCATTGGTAGGAAGACGCGATCGTATTTCGCTCGTAAGATCACGGCCGCGTGAGGGATAAAGGATAGTCCAGTCCGGATGCCGCTCAACAACGCGGCGATAGAACGTCTGCCCGCCGCCGAGCGCCGAGTAGAAGTCGAAGTCGCAGATGAGGGTACGGATCGTCCGGCGCTCGGCCGCCGAACCGGCTGCGTCCGGTATGATCATTTGAAAAGCCGCCATTTTTTCTTCGCGGGGATCGATGGGGCCGCCGGGGCAGAGAAAGGCACTGGTACCGAGGCAGCCGCATCGCTGAGCGCCGGCTCGGATTGGAACGACGCCTCTGGTTCGGCCCAAGCGAGATAGGCGCCCGGGTAGAAGCTTGTCGCGGCTTCGGTTCGGCGCAGGCTGCCGTACTCGGAAGCCCACCGCGACCGGATCGCTGCCAGTTCGTCCCGCACGGTGGCCGCGGTCGCGTCCGCGGGCAGGATCCAGGTAAACGGGCGGTCCGCCAAGCGCAGGCCGAGGCCACAGCTAGCGCTCGCTAGGATCGGCAGACCCTGCGCCAATGCGGCCGAGACCCGGAAATCGAAAGCTTGCGGCGCCGGACTTGAGAACCAGACGAGGTGCGGACGCAAGACACAGACGAGTTTATTGAGATCAAGGCGATCGGCCGGGCCGAGATTTCGCAGTCCGGCGGTCGATGCCCCCGGTATGCCGTCGAGGCCGAAGAAGCGGGCCGTAAGGGCCTCGACGCGACCGGAAACGATTGTGTCCACCACGAGCCGGTCCGCGGGTTCCGCGATGTCATCCCAGATCAGGACGCGCAGATCCTCGTCCGCGTCGAGCCGGGCCGGATGCACGCGGAATAGGCGAAGCTTGCGCGGCTCGGGGCTGAGACCGGTCGTGATCGGCAGCCCTGGCAGTCGCACGCGCAGAGCGGCCAGCATGTTGTCGCTGCAGGCAACAACGCGGGCAGCCTGCCGGGCGAGCGACCGCATCGTTTCGTTCGCCGCTTCGCCCGACTTCTCCAACTCCAAAGGAGCGATCATTGGAGTAAGATCGAAGGGACGATTGAGTGCTGCTAAGACTTTTTGCAGGGAATGCCTGAATCGGGTTGCAAGCACGTCGATCCGGCCGATCCGCAGAGTCCGCGCAATCGATGCCAGAGTCGAAGCCGCCGGCCGCACGGTCACGGCGTCCGGCGTATCGGGTAGTCCGGAGGATAGGACGAGCTGCCCGTCCTCAAGCCAGCCGAGCAGGACATGGACCTGGCGGCGAACGGTCTCATGGATTTGGGTGGCGAACTGCTTCGCGAATTCGTCCCGCTCTTCCAACAGCAGCAGCAGTGTCGGTCGGCGGTGATGAAGGCTCTCCACCAGCCTTTCCAGCTCCTCGCGCTCGGCTAAAGCCTTGGCGGCGGCGAGCGACCCGAGCGGGGGGCCGACCGGGATGCTTCGCAACGTCTCCGGGGGGACCTCGGCGACCTTCTCCGGATTGAAGCCGTAGCGCTCGAACTGCGCCTCATCGACGATACGATGCCGGGTCTCCTGTCCAAGCCCCGAGCTGACCACGAGGTGGACCGATGCGCTTCCCTGCCCCCGGACGAGACGGCTGCCCGGGCCGAGCACACTTCCCTCCGGCAAGTGCGCGCAGTCGGGGTCTGTTCGGACGGCATCATCGCGGAAGATCGCCCGCAAGACATCGAGATCGGTGATGTAGTGGCGCTGATCCCCGAAGACGAGCCAGATCTGGTGCTCGTCGGGAATCTGGACGCGCAGACCATCGAAATCGGGGATGTCGGCGAGCGACCCGAGCGGGGGACCGACCGGGATGCTTCGCAACGTCTCCGGGGGGATCTCGGCGACCTTCTCCGGATGGAAGCCGTAGCGCTCGAACTGCGCCTCATCGACGATGCGATGCCGGGTCTCCTGTCCAAGCCCCGAGCTGACCACGAGGTGGACCGATGCGCTTCCCTGCCCCCGGACGAGACGGCTGCCCGGGCCGAGCACACTTCCCTCCGGCAAGTGCGCGCAGTCGGGGTCTGTTCGGACGGCATCATCGCGGAAGATCGCCCGCAAGACATCCAGATCGGTGATGTAGTGGCGCTGATCCCCGAAGACGAGCCAGATCTGGTGCTCGTCGGGAACGCGGACCCGCAGGCCGTCGAAATTAGACAACGACGACATCGAGCCGGCTCGACATGCCGAGGGAAGAGATGAAGTCACTGCGGGTCTCGGCGGCTCGGGTCAGGGCGGTGGAGAGGGCTTCTCGGCGTATGACGAGGCCGGACAGCGGTCCGAGCGGATCTGCACCGGGCTGGCCTCTCGTCTGCGGGATGGCGGCGCCGTCGAGTTCCGGATCGCACAGGAGGCGGCCGAGGGCCGTCCAGAAGGTAGCGACGGGCACGTCTTGCGGGAGGAACGCGACGATTGGGGCCTCAAGTTCGGCCAGAGTATGAGAGACCAAGTCCTTCGGGGCGATCGGGCTGGCGACAACGTCGTCGGATAATTCTTTTCCAAGCGAGCCGGCGAAGAGTGCAAAGTGCTGGTCGGGCGAGGCGTCCACAAGAAGGAAGGCGAGATCGAGACCGCTGCTGGCGAGTTCGGCTTTCGCGACCGCCGCCTCACGTGAACCGAGGCTGCTCAGAACGATGCCGACCCGGATCTTTTTTGCCCGTCGGTGGATCAGTGCATCGGCACCCTGCTGGGCGCCGTCATAGCCGGTCTTCTGGAGAAAATCGCGAGCGCGCAGGAGGAACGCCATCTCCGAGCCGGAATGCGCCCGCGCCTTTTCCTCCGGCACCCACTCCAGCATCTCCATCCAGAGAAGACTTGCCTCCTCGATATGGCGGCGCCCATGCGAGCCCTGCCCGGCATGGACCCGATGCCGAACGAGGGCGCCGGGCACGTAAACGAAGGGATAGTGCAGCGCGAGCCGCCACCACAGCTCGTAGTCCTGGGTCGTCGGCAGTCCGACATCGAGGCCACCGTGGCGTTCTAGGAGAGTGCGTTCGAGCAGGATGGTGCAGCCGTTGATGCGGCCTTCGAGGATCGCCCAGAGTGGCTGATCGCTACGATAGCCCGCGTTGGTCTCGATCTCGGCGAGAATGGTGCAATCCTCGTCCATCGTGGCGTAGCCGCCGAAAATCACGCAGGGCCCGGATTGTGCCGCCAGGGCCTTCATCTGCACTTCGACCTTGCGCGGATCGTAGAGGTCGTCGTGACTCAGCCAAGTCAGATATCGGCCGGTCATCGCGGCGATGCCCGTATTGAGGGCTGCAGCGACGCCACCGTTCTCTTGGCGCAAATAGCGGATGCGCGTGCCGAAGGATTGGCAGACCCGCTCTGTATGCCCGTCGTCATCTGAGCCGTCGTCAATCACGAGCACCTCGATCGCTGGCCAAGTCTGCGCGAGCGCGCTTTCGATGGCCTGGATCAGGAAGGGGCCGCCGTTGTAGACGGGGATGAGGATCGTCACGGTCTCTGTGGACATCGCTCAGGCGGCCGGATCGACGGTTCGGGGAGAATCATTAAGCATGTTGCGATAGATCAACTGTGCAGCCGCGCTGTTGCGATCGACATCCCATCGCTCTTCCACGCGGATCCGATTGCGGGTGGATGCTGCATCGACCAACGCGTCGTCAGACGCAGCCTGCACAAGAGCCTCGGCGAGCCCTTTCACGTCGTGCGGATCGACGATGATGCCGTCGCGGCCGTTCTGGATCCACTCGCAGGCGCAGGAGGTCGTCGCCTTGATCGGAAAGGCGCCGTAGCACATTGATTCGAGGAGGGTCGTACCGATTCCGTCCGAGATTCCAATGCCGACGACGATGCGTGCTTCGGCGATCCGACCAAGGGCTTCCTCGTGGGTGGGGGCATAGGGCACAGGCGCAATATCGAGGCCGTCCGCCTCCGCCATTGCCCGCATCATCTCCAGCATCGCCGCAGAGTAGAACTGTACGCGGATGCAGCGGCCGCGCAGGGCTGGTGCGGCCATGTGAAGGGCGGACAGGATGTGCATTCCCCGGCCGGACCAGCCGTGATAACCTTTGACAAGAATGGTATTGCGCTTCGACGGGGGAGCGAGCTGGCCGAGCGCCGGAACGGTGCTGAAGTCGATCCCACCAGAAGCCGGCATTGGGTCGAAAGCATGTCCTTTCAGACCCAGCCGGCGCGCCAGCGGGACGTCGCGTCGGCACTCTGCCAGATAACCGTCTATGGCACCCATCAACTCAAGCACGACCGGACGATGTGCGGGCAGCCGGTGGTAGAGATAGATGTCGCTTCCCCAATTGGAGAGAAGCCACGGTGGCATCGCGCTTCCCAAGTACCGCTTGGCGTCGAGGGCGAGATAGCCCGCGAGCTGAACCTCCATGGTGTGAACGAGATCCGGCTGCAGTATCCGGATCGCTGCGATCAACTCATCGGGTAGTGCCAACGCGGGATTCGTTTCGACCCCGAGCGAGGCAGGAAACAGGCGCCCCGCCGCTCGTTCCATGGCCCAGGTGGTGTAACGTTCACTGTCGGTTCTGGTGAGTTGGAAGACGCCCACGTCACCGGATCCCAAGGCCTCAACATCGCTCCGGCTACTGACGGGCAACCAAGGGTGAAGCTCGGCCACAGGCTCTAGGGCATGCACCGGAAACACAACAAAACGTGCAAATTCACCACGTAGCATGTTGATCCAGCGCGCTAGATGCACGCTGTTTTGCATCCCAACGATTAGGATGATTGGGAGATGCCCCGCTTTGCGATTAGTCATCGTATGCGCTCGATCAAATATTGAGCAAACAGAGCCGGGTCGTGCGCGGGCCGCAGGAGCGCCAAGTGCTCGCTCGTCGCCGATTCCGGCAGAAACTGAAGAGCGAGGAGGAGCGGAACCCTGAAGAAAGCGGCTTCTGCCGTGTGCAGTCCATCTATGCTGTTAAGGCGAATGGCAGCGTATAGGTTCGCGCCCTCGAAGATCGAGTTGCCGGTATTCTCGCCGACATCGGATGGGATGCTGACATCAAGACCTGTCTCCCAACGCAGAAGATCGATTGCCCCGCGGACAGAGGCATTATCCACGTCGACGAAGCGGATTTCGATGCCGGAAAATTCCGAGCGGCAATGGTAAAGGGCAGATATGGCAAGCAGGGATTTTCCCTGTTTGTCTTCTCGTCCATCAATAACGACCCGCCTTTTTGTTTTCATGTGGTAAGTCTATTTCTTGGCAGGCGAGAGTGCAATTGTTTGGGCTTGCGTCTAACAGGAAGATTATAGCTTGGCAAGCCGCATGGTCCCAGGCGGCCGGCCGATGTTTCGGTGGGTGGTGACTTGGGCGCATGGCTTTTGACAACCTCAAGGGTGATTTGTCGGCCTGTATGCTACCTGAGATATCTGTGATATCGATGGTACAAGAACACAGTGGCGTTTTCCGCGCACGATAGCATCATAAGGACTGCACTATTCGGACAATCTCGACTCGACCGTCGACGGGATTGGGTCGTGTCCCAGGCGGTGGTGTAGCTGACGGGTGGTCATCGGCGATTGCCGGGTAGGGTCGGGTTGCGACAGCCAACCCCGAACCCGAGAGATCCCCGATGACCGACGAGATGATGACGTTGCGCGGCCTCGGCGCCCATCGTGGCAGGCCACGATGGGGTCCCGCCGATGGAGAAGAGTGCCGACGCGGATTTGCTGCGCGAGATGATCGGCTTTGCGGCCGAGCGCCTGATGGAACTGGAGGTGGGTGGCCTGACCGGGGCGGCCCACGGCGAGAAGAGCGCCGAGCGACGGGTCCAGCGCAACGGCGATCGCGACCGGGATTGGCCGACGCGGGCCGGCACGGTCGAGCTGCGCATTCCGAAGCTGCGCAAGGGCTCGTACTTCCCCGGCTTCCTGGAGCCCAGGCGGATGGCCGAGAAGGCGCTGACGGCCGTGATCCAGGAGGCCTACATCCAGGGCATCTCGACTCGCTCGGTCGATGATCTCGTCCAGGCCATGGGTGGTCCCGGTGTCTCGAAGAGCCAGATCTCGCGCCTGTGCCAGGAGATCGACGAGCGGGTCGGCGCGTTCCTCGACCGCCCCATCGAGGGCGAATGGCCCGATCTCTGGATCGACGCGACCGACGTGAAGGTGCGCGAGGCCGGCCGCATCATCTACGGTGGCGGTGATGGTGGCGGTCGGCGTGAGCACCGACGGTCGGCGCGAGGTGCTCGGCATGGACGTTGGCCCATCGGAAGCCGAGACGTTCTGGACGGACTTCCTGCGCAAACTCGCCCGGCGTGGCCTGCGCAAACTTGCCCGGCGTGGCCTGCGCGGGGTCAAGCTCGTAATCTCGGACGCGCACGAGGGCATCAAGGCCTCGGTGGCCAAGGTCATGAACGCCACTCGGCAACGTTGCCGGGTTCACTTCATGCGCAACGTCCGCGCCCATGCCGGCCGCTCGGGCCGCCGCGTCGTCTCAGCCTTCATCGCAACCGCGTTCGCCCAGGACGACGCGGAGGCGGCCCGTCGGCAATGGCGCAAGGTCGCCGATCAACTCCGGCCCAAGGTGCCAAAGCTTGCCGCCCTGATGGACGCCGCCGAGCCCGACGTGCTGGCCTACATGGGCTTCCCGTCCGCCCACCGGGTCAAGCTCCACAACACGAACCCGCTGGAGCGCCTGAACGGTGAGATCAAACGCCGGACCGAGGTCGTGGGTATCTTCCCCAACGAGGCAGCCATCACGCGCCTCGTCGGCGCGATCCGGCTCGAACAAAACGACGAGTGGGCCGTACAGCGCTCACGCTACATCACCCTGGAAAGCATCGCCCCAATCGGCGATGATCCCCTCGTCAGCCTGCCCACCCTGGCAGCCTGATCCGCCCGGCCCCGGCCGGTGATCGTGGTGGCCCTCAGCGAGCTACACAACGCACAGGGACACGACCGCACGACCTACTCCGCGCTCGTCTTCTGTCCTCGCCGCATGTCCGACTCCTTCGGTCCTGGCTGACCCTCTCAATCAGCCCAGTCCAAAGCCAGCCGGTCAGGTCAACCTCTCACTCGGCTCGGTCCAAAATACCGGTCAGGTCAGTCCTTCAGCCCATCACTTCGCACCGCCCGCCGCTACCCTGTCGTGTACTGTGACCTGATCCAGGGCGATGTTTGAGGCGCTTGTTTTCGCATCATCTTTTTCCGAAAGCCGGTAACCAGCTTTCGGGACGATGCTCAAATTGACGGATGGCCCGTTCAGAACACGGAGAAGCTCAGGCCGGCCAAGAACGAGGTGAACTGCGCGCCGGGCACGACGCGGGAATTGGCGCCGAGCAGGTTCTTCTGATGCAGGACGCCGATGAACGCCTTCATGCGGTTAGGCTTGTTGTAGAGCAGGTCCCCGACGTCGAGGACGAGGTTGCTGCGCACCAGAACCTCGGCCTTCAGCCGTCCGCCCTTCGGGTCGTCGCCGCGGGGCGGGTTGTAGGAGGCGAAGCCCGTCAGCGAAAGCGGCAAACCCGTGAACGTCAGTGGTACCAGATAGGTCGCTTCGACGCGGGGCACGATGTCCGTCCCGGTCTGGCGAAGGGGTGGCAGCAAGTCGGCAAAGCGGAACCAGTCCCTCTGGGCGAGCACCGCGAGGTTGAAGAAGCCGACCGGGACATCGAACGAGAAGCTGAGGCCGCCCATCGCCCGGGTCCGCAGCAGCGACAGCCGCGTGTTGTCGCTCTGATGATCGACGCCGTAGGCCAGCGACACGTCCTTGATGATGCCGGGCAGGACGAAGAGCGGAGTTGCCACCATGGCGTTGCCGCTCAAGGTGCCGCGATAGGTCAGGAACAGGGTGGTCTGGCCGTAATCGAAGGTCGTGGCCGGTCCGGGAAAGGGCGGCCGGCCGGCCGGGATCTGCGAACCGTAGCGCCGCAGGTCGAGGTTGAGGAAATTGGTGCCGTACTCCCAGCCATGGACATGGGTGAGGCTCAGCATGTTGCCCGGCGCGCTACGCCCCTCGATGGAGCGTCCGGCCCGGCCACCGGTGACGCCCGGCTGCCGGAGATCGTTCAGGTATGTGTAGCTCACCTGCGTATCGCTGAACCGGAAGAAGGGCGAGGACGGTTTCGGCGGTTCGGGCCCCAGGGGGGCGCCCGACGGCCCCTGGATCAGTTCTTCCGCCTGGACCCAACCCGGCGCAGCGCCGGCAAGTATCAAGGTGGTGGCCAGAAGGGCGGCGGCTCGTGCTGTTCTGCCGCGTGTGCTTCGCGCATTTTCCCGCCGGTAGTACGACAGGCATGCACTCGATATTTTGACTTTCATCCCTCTCCCCATTTGCTTGTGGTTGGCATCAACGGTCGTGGTCTGTTCTTGAGATTCGAGCGTGCCACGCTGTGCGGCTTGCGTGCTCTTGCGCCATGGCCGCACTCTGTGGTTGCATTTTCGCGCACGGAGCGGGTTGAAACGGTTGGAAAACCGGCTTCCCGACGGGTCCCGACAAGTGGCGCGATTTACGCTGACCGGATGCGGAGGCTCAGGATCGTGGCCGCGCCGCCCGAGATCATCAGGATCGGAATGAGCGCGACGAGCACCTCGACGTCGCTCCGGCCGGCGCCGACGAGCGTTCCGGCCAGCATCGGCCCGAGGACGGAGCCGAAACGTCCCATCGAGACGGCGGCCCCGACGCCCGTGCCGAGGACATCGGTCGGATAACAGCTCGGCGCCAAGGCGTAGAGCACGGCCTGCGTTCCGGCCAGCGCGACCCCGAGGAAGAAGCCCGCGAAGACCAGCGCCGACAGGTTAGAGGGGACGAAGGCGATCAGGATCAGGGCGGCGACGCTCGCGCTGAACACGAGGGCCGCGGTCGCCGCTTTTCCCCAGCGATCCATCAGGAGACCGGTCGCGGTGCTGCCCAGGGCGGAGCCGAGATTGAACACGAACTGCACCCAGGAAGCGTCGGCCCGGCTCATGCCACGGGCGATGACGAGCGATGGAAGCCAGTTGAGCAGGAGATAGAGGACCAGCAGTCCGAGCACGAAGGCAAGCCACAGGATCAGAGTCGTTGTCGCCCGTCCTTCGCCGAACAGGGCCGTCGGGACGCTCCTCACACGGCCCCCACCCTGCTTGGCGCTGGCCGTGCTGCTGTGCGGCAGCCAAGCCCAGATCAGCGGCACGACCAGGAGCGGCGCGACACCCCCGGTGATGAAGATCGTCGACCAGTGGTGGGATTCCGCTCCGACAAGCGTGAACAGACTTGCCAGGGCGCCCCCGGCCGGAAGGCCCGCATAGAGCAGGGCCACGGCGCTCGCGCGCCGCTCCGGCGCGGTGCTCTCGGCGACGAGGGCGATCAGGTTCGGCAGGGCGGCCCCGAGCCCGACACCCGTGAGAAGACGGGCGAGGAGCAGTACCTCGAAGCTGTTCGCCAGCCCCGTGAAGATCGACATGAGGCCGAACAGGGCGACCGAGACGATGAGGGACTTCTTCCGGCCGACCCGGTCGGAGAGGCGGCCACCGAAGGCGGCGCCGATCAGCAGCCCCATCGTGCTCGCCGAGAAGAACAGGCCGAGCTGGCCAGGGGTGAGGTTGAAGATGGAAACGAGCCGCGGGGCGACGACGCCGGCCGACTGGAGATCGAACCCTTCGATCAAGGTCACGAGGCAGCAGAGGCCGACCGTCAGCGCTCCTGCCCTCGGGGTGCTGCGCCCCAGTATCAATGCGTCAGCCATGCGTTCCTCTCCCTCTTCAAAGGTCTGATGAGCGGCCCTTGTTCGGGCTCTTCTCCGAGATTTGTCGTCCGGTCCGGTCCGGTCCGGAACCGGCCCGCGGCCCCTGGCCTCGCCGACAATCGGTCCCTGGCGTTCGGACCGGCGCTCGCGGCGAGGATGGGCGCCCTCAGGGCGGCGCGAAGATCATGAGCGCATCGAGGGCGACGGCGCCTTCGCCGACGGGCCTCACCACGACGGGATTGAGATCGATCTCCCGGATGCGCGTCTCGCTGAGGAGCGCTCGGCCCACGGCCGCGGCCACGCGGGCGACCGCCGCGACGTCGAGGGCCGGAGCGCCGCGGAACCCGTCGAGCAGGGCGGCGCTGCGCAGGGTGCGGATCCGGTCGGCGATGGCGGCCTCGTCCAGGTCCGGCGGCAACAGGCACACGTCCTTGAGCACCTCCGCCTGGACGCCGCCGAACCCGACCAGCACCACCGGCCCCCAATCCGGATCGCTGCGGCCGCCGACGATCAGTTCGACGCCGCGCGCGCCCATCCGTTCGACGAGAACGCCGTCGAGCACCAGGCCGGGCCGGTGATGCGCGATGTTGGCGGCGAGCTGCGCCCATCCCCGGGCCAGGTCGCCCGGGTCGGCGAGGCCGACGATGACCCCGCCGGCATCGCTCTTGTGGGACAGCTCTGCCGATTGCGCCTTGAGGACGACGGGATAGCCGAGCTGTCCGGCCGCTTCGTGCGCCTCCGCCAGAGTCGTCGCCATGCGGCTCTCCGGGAACGGGATGCCCAAGGGCGCCAGCAGGGCCTTGGCCCGGTATTCCGGTACGACGCCCCGGACGTCGTCGGCGAAGCGCGGCGGCAGGGGCGGCACCGGCGCGGCCTCCGCGGGCGCCCCACCGCGCCGCGCCACCACGGCGAGCGCGCGGATCACCCGCTCGCAGGTGGCGAAATAGGGGACCCCGAGGGCGCGCAGGGCCGCGATATGCTCCCCCGCCACAGCCGCGCCCTCGTCGAGGCCGCCGAAGAGGACGGGCTTTCCCGGCTTCAGGGCGCGCAGAGCCTCGATGATCGGCGGGAATTTGAGGGCGCAGGTCGCTGCGTCGGTCTGGATGATGCCGAGCACCACGGCGGCGACGCGCGTGTCGTCCAAGAGCGCGGCGAGCGCACGCCGGTAGAGGTCGGGATCGACCAGGGCCTGAGCGGTGAGGTCGACCGGGTTGCTCACCGGCACGAAGTCCGGCAACGCCGCCCGCAGTGCCGGGCTGTCGGCGTCGCCGAGCGGCGGCAGGGCGAGGCCGACATCCTCCGCAAGGTCGAGGGTCAGCGCCTTGTAGGCGCCGGATTCGGTGAGCACCGCGGTGCCACCCGCGCTAAAGGGCGGGCAGCGCAGCAGCAGTTCGGCGACGTCGCCGAGTTCCTCCAGGGTGCCGACGACGCTGACGCCCGCCCGCTCGACCTTGAGGCGCATCACCGCGTAATCGCCCGCGAGCGCCCCCGTATGGGTCGCGGCCGAGCGGCGTGCCGCCTCGCCGCGCCCGGGATGGAGCAACACGACCGGCTTGCCGGCGGCGCGCGCCCGCTCGGCCGCGGCCAGGAAGCGGGCGGGTCGGCGGAACTGCTCGACGATCATCGCGATCACCCGGGTATCGGGGTCGTCGACGAGGTGGTCGACGTAGTCCTCGACGCCGCTCGCGGCCTCGTTGCCGGTCGAGACCGAGTAGGACAGGCCGAGATCCCGAGCCATCAGGGTGACGCCGAGTACCGCCGCCATCGCCCCGGACTGCGACACGATCCCGATGCCGGGCCGGCCGGCCAGGGGCGTCGCGGGCAGTTCCACGAAGGTGAGCGGCACGCCGTCCACGAAATTGATGAGGCCGAGGCAGTTCGGCCCCTCGACGACCATGTCGGCGTCCCGCGCGATCTGGGCGATCGCGCGCTGCTCGGCGAGCCCGGCCTCCCCGCCCTCGGCGAAGCCGGCCGAAAAGATGATCGCTGCCCCGACCCGGCGCTCCGCCAGGGCGCGCATGGTCTCCAGCACCGCCGCGCGGGGGATGGCCAGCACCGCGACGTCGATGCCCTCGGGCAGCGCCTCGACCGAGGGCAGGCAGGCGCGGCCGGCGATCTCGGCGCGCCGGGGATTGATCAGGTGGATCGGGCCGGCATATCCGGCCCGCGTCAGGTTCGCGAGGACCGAGGCGCCGAGCGCGCCCGGCTTGTCGGATGCGCCGACGATCGCGACCGATCGGGGCCGGAGCAGGCGGGCAAGGTTGGGCATGACTCGGCTCTCCCTCGCGGCGCAGGCGATGCGCGCGGGCTCATCGGGATGGGTCGGGGATTGCGGCAGCGGCCGCCGACGGGCCGGGCGGCCTCCGCCGCCCAGGTGTCCGCCGGGGCGCTCTCGTCAGGTCTTGTGCTTGGACAGGTCGTAGGCGCCGAGGCCCGGCTTGTAGCTCTTCTCGTCGATGAACTGCCGGATGCCCTCTTTCCGACCCTCATTGTCGAAGCTGTTCGCCGCTTCCTGAGCCCGGATCAGATAATCCTCGGCGTCATCGTAGGTCATGTCGGCGACCCGCCGCACCGCGTCCTTCGTGGCCTTCAGGGCGACCGGGTTCTTCTTCAGGAGCACGGCTGCCACCGCCGCGACGCGCGCCCGGAGCTGATCAGCCGGCACCGCCTCGTTCACGAAGCCCCAGGCGGCGGCCGTGCGACCGTCGACGGTCTCGCCCATCATCGCGTGGTACATGGCGTTGCGGAACGAAGTCAGCGCCACCGCCACCTTCGTGGCGCCGCCGCCCGGCAGGATGCCCCAGTTGATCTCGCTGAGGCCGAACTGCGCCTCCTCGGCCGCAAAGGCGAGGTCGCAGGCGTAGAGCGGCCCGTAGCCGCCGCCGAAGCACCAGCCGTTGACCATCGCGATGGTGGGCTTTTGATACCAGCGCAGGCGCCGCCACCAGCCGTAGCTCTCGCGCTGCGCCTTGCGGGTGCCGGCCAGCCCCTGCGCCTCGGTTTCGCGGAAATACTCCTTCAGGTCCATGCCGGCCGACCAGGCCGTGCCCTCGCCGGTGAGCACCAGGACGCCGACGTCCTCGCGGAATTCCAGCGTATCCAGAACCTCCATCATACGCCGGTTGAGGGCGGGCGACATGCAGTTGCGCTTTTCGGGCCGGTTGAAGCGGACCCAGGCGACGCGGTCCTGGACCTCGTAGGCGACGGTGTCGTGATCGTTGGCCATGACTGCTGTTCCAGTGAAGTCCGCGAGTGGATCCGGGATGAAATCCGAAATGAGATGCGCGACGCGCGTTCGGAGAAGACTTGAGACGGGTGCCGCGGGCCGGGACCGGTCGTCACCGCGACGCGGAGGCATCAACCGCGACGTGGTCGGGCCTGCGGAGGCCGTGCGCGACGAACAGGGTCCGGCGTATCCCGTCGTGCGGCCCCGGCGCGGCGGCCGGCGCCGGCTTCCTGCGCCGCGGCGGCGCCAGCCGCGAGCGCGAGCCGGTCGGCCGCGCAGCGTCCGGTGAGCCGGTTCATCGCGCGCCTCCGTCAGATCGGAAAATGGCCGGGCTGGGTCTCGACCGTGATCCAGCGCAGCTCCGTGAAGGCGTCGATACCGGCCCGACCGCCGAAACGGCCGTAGCCGGAGGCCTTGACGCCGCCGAACGGCATCTGGGCCTCGTCGTGCACGGTCGGCCCGTTGATGTGGCAGATGCCGGACTTGATCCGCCGCGCTACGCGCAGGCCCCGCGCAGCGTCGCGGGTGAAGATCGAGGCCGAGAGGCCGTATTCGGTGTCGTTGGCGAGCGCGATCGCCTCCGCCTCATCACGGGCCCGCACGAGCGCCACCACCGGGCCGAAGGTCTCCTCGCGGAACAGCCGCATGGCGGGCGTCACCCGGTCGACGACATGGGCGGGCATCAGCACGCCGTCGGCCGCCCCGCCGGTCAGCAGCGTCGCGCCGTCCGCCA
Organism: Methylobacterium sp. AMS5; assembly: GCF_001542815.1. Taxonomy (GTDB): domain Bacteria; phylum Pseudomonadota; class Alphaproteobacteria; order Rhizobiales; family Beijerinckiaceae; genus Methylobacterium. The sequence goes on along the minus strand of NZ_CP006992.1, from coordinate 4,137,269 downwards.
CCGCATCCTCCACGAGGCCCCGCACGTGATCGACCGTCTTCAGGTCGACGACCGCGCCGAGGGGCGCCCTGCCCTCTCGGGGATCGCCGACGCTGAGCGCGGCGGCCTTGGCGCGGAAGCGCTCGGCGAATTCGTCGGCCACTGCGTCGAGCACGATGATGCGCTCGGTCGACATGCAGATCTGGCCCTGGTTCATGAAGGCGCCGAAGGCCGCGGCCTTCACGGCCTCGTCGAGGTCGGCATCCTCCAAGACGAGGAGCGGGGCCTTGCCCCCGAGTTCCAGCAGCACCGGCTTCAGGTGCTCGGCCGCCCGCCGGGCGATGACCCGCCCGACCGACGTGGAGCCGGTGAAGTTGATGCGGCGCACGGCCGGGTGGTCGATCAGCGCGCCGACGACGGCGCCGGCCGCCTCAGGCCGGTTCGCCACGAAACCGAGCGCGCCGTCCGGCAGACCGGCCTCCCGGAAGGCTTCGACGATCAGCGCGTGGGTGCGCGGGCACTGTTCGGAGGCCTTCAGGATTGCCGTGTTGCCGCAGGCGAGCGGCACCGCCACGGCGCGCACGCCCAGGATGATCGGGGCATTCCAGGGCGCGATGCCGAGGACGACGCCAGCGGGCTCCCGCACGCTCATGGCGAGGCAGCCCGGCTTGTCGGAGGGGATCACCTCGCCGCCGATCTGCGTGGTCAGCGCCGCCGCCTCCCGGGTCATGGCGGCGGCGAGCTGGAGGTTGAACCGGGCCCAGCCCTCGGTCGCCCCGATCTCCGCCGTCATCGCCGCCACGAAGGCGTCGGCTCGCGCCGTCAGGCACTCAGCCGCCCGCAGCAGCACGGTGCGCCGGGCCGTCGGCCCGAGTTCGGACCAGACCGGCAGGGCGGCCTCGGCCGCGTCGGCGACCGCACGGGCGGCGTCCACGTCGTGGGCGGGCATCCGGGTCGCGACCGCGCCGGTCAGCGGGTTGCGCCGCTCCAGGTACGACGTATCCGCGGGCGCGACGCCCGGCTCCGTGCTGGTGTCCAGCATGGCTTCCTCCCGGTGATTCTCAACTCTTGTTATGAGACATAACATAATGGCGACGGCGGACAAGAGCAAAGTCGTCCGTAGTCCATCCCGTCCCGATGTCTTCAATGCTTTTTTGCGACAGCGCTTCTAGATTGTAATTCCAGGTGCTCGGCGTGCCGGTTCGCAGTCGATCGGTACAGTCAGCTCCGGTCGGCGATATCGATACTGAGGTTGCCGCCCGCCACCCGCGAGACGCAGGTGCAGATCTGCGCGTTCGTGTCCTTCTGGGCGTCGCTGAGGAAGACGTCGCGGTGGTCGAGCCGGCCCGCGAGGTCGAGGACCTTCACGGCGCAGAGGCCGCACTCGCCGCGGCGGCAATCTGAGATCACCGCGATCCCGGCCGCCTCCAGGGCGTCCAGCAGGCTCTGGTTGTGCGGCACGAGAATCTCCCGGCTAAGGCGCGGGATGCGGACCCGGAACGGCTCCGCGGGATAGCGACCGCTGCTGCCGAAGGTCTCGAAGCGCAGGCCGTCGATGGGCCGGCCGCTCGCCGCCCAGGCGCGCTGGGCGGCCTCGCGCAGGCCGATCGGGCCGCAGATGTAGAGTTCGCCCCCTGAGGCGAGGCGGGCGATCTCGGCGGCGAGGTCGATCCGCTCGCCCCGCTCATCGAGGAAGATCCGGAGCCGCGCGCCGAGGCGTTCGCGCAGGCTGTCGGCGAAGGCGAGGTCCGCTGCGGCGCGCGCCGTGTAGAGAACGCGGACGGGCGCGCCCGCCTCGGCGAGCGCCACCGCCATGCCGTAGATCGGCGTGATACCGATCCCGCCCGCGACCAGGAGGTAGTCCGGGCGTCCCCGGTTGAGCGGGAAGTGGTTTGCCGGCGCCGAGATCGTCAGCCGCGCGCCGGGCGCCAAGCCGTGGAGGTAGGCGGAGCCGCCGCGGCTGTCAGGCAGGCGTTTGACGGCGATCCGGTAGAGCCCGTCCGCCGCGAGTCCGACGAGAGAGTAGCGCCGCGTGTCGGGCCGTTCCCCGATCCGGACGCCGATCGCGATGTTGCTGCCCGGCGACGGGCGCTCGAAGCGCTCGGGTTCGATCGTGAATAGGCGGATGTCCGGCGTCAGATCGCGGATCTCCCTGAGCCGGGCGCCCTGCCATTCGGGTCTCGCGTGCATGTCCCACTCCCTCTCCTCCTCCGGCGGCGTCTGCGCGCCGCGGAAGGCCAGCCCTACTCGGCCGCGAGGCGCGGCGGGTCCCCGGCCGGGCCGCCCTGCTCGGCCGCCAGCATCGTGTCGATCAGGCGGCGGGCCCAGAGCGCGCCGGCATCGATGTTCAGGTTGTAGAAGGGCTGGCGCGGGTTGCGGTCGATCGCCCGCTGCTGCGCCTCCAGCACGGCGAAGTCCTGATCGTAGACGCCGTTGCCGTCGTTGACATGGGCGAGGTTGAGCGTCTTGGTGAGGGACTGGTCGTCGGTGCGGAAGTTGCGGACGAAGTTCCAGAAATAGTGGCAGCTCGTCTCGGTCTCGGGCGTGATCGCTGCCAGGAAGAAGCCGTTCACGCCTTGCGAGCGGTCGCCCGTCCGCGCGCCGGTCCCGGCCGGAGCCACGCCGACATCGCCCGCCACGATGCCGGGCGCCTCGAAATGGATGATCTGCCAGCGGTCCACGGGGCCGGGGCGGCCGAGCATCCGAGCCCAGAACGGCGGGGGCTCGATGCCTTCCATCCAGCGCTCCACCACGGCCTTGCGGCCGGCATGGGTAACGTCGAAGGGGTTGCGGGTGATGGCCTCGTCGCCGATCGAGCCGGCATGGACGTAGGTCTCGTGCGTGAGGTCCATAAGGTTGTCGACCACCAGCCGGTAATCGCATTTCAGGCCGTAATAGGTCCCGCCCTCGCCGACCCACGGCGCGTCGCTGTTCCAGTGGAAATCCGGCACCGTCGCGGGGTCGGCAAGCGCCGGGTCGCCCATCCAGACCCAGATCAGCCGGTACTTCTCGACGACAGGGAAGGCGCGGACGCAGGCCGAGGGGTTGATGGTCTCCTGCGCCGGCATGAAGGTGCAGCGCCCGGCCGGGTTGAAGACCAGACCGTGATAGCCGCACACCACCTCGTCTCCCCGGAGATGGCCGAGCGACAGCGGCAGAAGGCGGTGCCAGCAGGCATCCTCCAGCGCGGCGACGCCGCCGTCGCCGCGGCGGTAGAGCACCACCGGGGTGTCGCAGATCCGGCGCGGGGTCAGCGCGCGCTTGATCTCGTAATCCCAGGCCGCGGCGTACCATGCGTTCATCGGGAACGGCTTCGGCGCAGTCATCAGGCCCTCCTTGCTGCCATCGCGTCGCCGGGCGGAGGGGCCGCGCGGCAGACCGCGGCCGGGCGGGACGCGGGGTCCCGCGGCGGTCGCGCCCCTGCCGTCGCGGCACGGGCCGCCCCGGACGCGATCCGGCCGCTCGCGCGTGCCGGCCGGCGGGGCGATCTCCTCCCGAAGTGTATCCGGTTCGTGTTCTGTGTTCCGGCTCCCGGGGCGTAGATCCCGGCCGAGAACAAGTTCACTCTAGCAATGGAGCCTACAGGTCCGGAATTCCGGATTCCTGCACGCCGCCAAGAAAGACTTGGACGAATTTGGGCGCCGCGACGCCCGCGCCATGGGGAGGCCAGGACCAGCGATGCAGCCGGACCACACGCGCGCGATTCCCGTCTTCCGCCTCTACGGCGAGGTGGCGGAGGCCGCCGCGCCGAATTTCGTGCACGCCGAGCGGATCGGGCCGAGCGCGCGCCTGCACGACTGGGAGATCGCCGCCCACCGCCACGACCACCTGACCCAGGCTCTCATGGTTACGGAGGGCGGCGGCCAGGTCCGCATCGATGCGGGCAACGACCGCTTCCGGGCGCCCTGGCTGCTCTGGATCCCCGCCGGCACGGTGCACGCCTTTTCGTTCCGGCCGGAGACAGAGGGGGTCGTCCTCTCCCTCTCCGACGACTTCCTGGGCTCCGTCATCACCCACGACCACGAGGCCGCGCGCCTCGACGCGACAGCCGCGGCGGTGTTCAGCGGCCCCCCAGGCGCGCCCGACGAGATCGACATGAACGTGGTCTCGCTGTTCGAGGGCCTGCGGCGCGAGGTCGGCGGCGCGCAGCCGGGCTCGTTCAGCGCCGTGGCGGCGCTGGTCAAGCTTCTGCTCGTCGGCGTCGTACGCACGCACGCCCTGCGTGCCTTCACCGAGCCCGCCGCGGCGGCGCGGGCCGGGCTCTACCGACGCTTCCGCCGGCTGCTCGAGGCCAATCTCCGGCAGAACTGGCCGGTCGCCCGCTTCGCGGCCGATCTCGGGGTCAGCCCCGACCGCCTTCACGCGGCCTGCACACAGGTCGTGGGTAAGCCGCCGCAGTCGGTGCTGCACGAGCGCCAGGTGCTCGAGGCTCAGCGCGCCCTGATCTACACCGCGCTGCCGATCTCGAAGATCGCGTTCGATCTCGGCTTCAACGACCCGGCCTATTTCTCGCGCTTCTTCGCCCAGCGTGCGGGGATCAGTCCGGCCGCCTACCGCAAGCGGAATCGCCCGGCGGGCCCCTCTGCCTGAGGCGCCCCAGCCCCTGCGCGTGCGGTATCCGGCCCGGCGCGCGTCGGCGTCCGCTTGAACCCTGCTGCCCGTCTCGTTAAGCCACGCCGGTTCGGGAGGCTCCGCGTGGCGAAAGCGACAGAACTGGTTATTGCCCCGGCGGATCTCCAGCCGCGGCTCGGCGCGATCGAGGACCTTGTGGGCTACCATCTCCGGCGGGCCAGCACGGCCGTGCGGAACGACTTTGCCCGCGTCATCGAAGGCAGCGGCATGCGGCAGGTGCTGTTCGGCATCCTGTCGGTCGTCGAGGCCAATCCCGGCATCAACCAAGGGGCGATCGGCCGCGTGCTCGGCATCCACCGCGCCAACATGGTCGTGCTGGTGAACGAGCTGATCGAGAAGGGCTGGATCTCGCGCCGCGCCGACGAGGCCGATCGCCGCGCCTTCGTCCTCGACCTGACCCCCGAGGGACAGGCGGTCTTCGCGGAGGTGCGGCGGCAGCTGCACGCCCACGAGGCGACGCTGCTCGCCGAGCTCGATGCGGCGGAGTGCGCCCAGCTGATCGCGCTCCTGCGCCGCATCGGTAGCAAGGATGCCTGAGCCCTGCACCCGCGCTCCCACGCGGCGCCGGACCGCGACCCGCCCGGCGGCGCGCATCTGCGCCGGGCGGCGCGGGTTCCTGCCCCGGCCTCAGGGGCCGGCATCGGCGGCCTCGCCCAGCGTGTCCCGCACCCAGCGGAAGGCACCGTTGGCGGCCGGGACTCCGGCATAGATCGCCGTCTGCAGGAGCAGGGCCTGCAACTCGTCGAGGTCGAGTCCGTTGGCGAGCGCCGGACGGATATGGAGCTTGAACTCCTCCTCCCGCCCCAGCGCCGCCATCAGGGCGAGGGTCACCAGGGAACGCGTCTTCCAGGGCAGGCGCGGATCGCCCCAGATCTCGCCCCAGGCCGTGCGGGTGATGAAGTCCTGCCAGGGTCCGGCAAAGCGCCCGGCCGCCGCCAGGGAGCGCTCGACATGGGCCGTGCCCAGCACGGCCTTGCGATTCTCCAGCCCCTCCGCGAAGGGCACGGCGCCGGTGGCGGCACGGTCGCCGCGCTGCCGGTCGAGGAAGGCGCCGAGATGGGCGGCCGTCGCCTCCGGGTGCTCGACGGCGAGGAGATGAGCGGCGCGCGGTAACAGGACCAGCTCCGCCTGCGGGATGCCCGCACAGATCGCCTCGGCCATCGCGGGCGGCGTCGCCGGGTCGTCGCGCCCGGCGATGACGAGGGTCGGCGCCCCGATGCGGCCGAGCACCGGCCGGAGGTCCATCCGGCCGATCGCCCCGCAGCACACGGCGTAGCCGACCGGATCGCAGGCCACGAAGGCCTCGCGGATCGCCGCGACGGCGGCGGGCGCCTGCGCCGAGAAGCCGGGGGTGAACCAGCGCCCGAGTGTCGCCTCGACGATCGCCGCAGTGCCCTGCGCCCGCACGGTGGCGGCCCGCTCGCCCCAGCTCTCGGGGCTCGGCAGGTGGGCCGAGGTCGCCATCAGGGTGAGGCTCAGGACCCGCTCGGGCGCGGCGGCCGCGGCGGCCTGGACGGTCATGCCACCGAGCGACAGGCCGGCGAGATGCGCCCGTGCGATGCCCAGGGCGTCGAGCAGACCGAGCAGGTCGGCGGCGAGATCTTCGATCCGGGTCTCGGCGTCGCGGGTCGCGGAGCCGCCGTGCCCGCGGGTGTCGTAGCGCAGGATCCGGTAGCGCCCGCGCAGCCGCTTGGCCACGCCGTCCCACATCGCCAGCGTCGTGCCAAGCGAGTTCGAAAGGACAAGGACCGGCGCGCCGCTCGGGCCAGAGAACTCGTAGGTCAGGTCGATATCGTTGATGCGGATCAGGGGCATGCGGGGTCGAGGCTCCGTCTCGGCAGGATCATTTCGATGCCGTCGAATCCGCGCGCGCCGCGATCTGTGCGAGCGCACGGTCGGTGGCCGCCGCTGCGGCGGCGACGGGGTGCGTGAGGTCGAAGGCGGCGCCGAGATCGATGCCCTGCGCCTCCGGCATCGCCGCGAGCACGGTGTGCAGGTCGCGGCCGGAAGCGTGCACCTCGGCGCAGGCGCGCTCCACCAGGGCGTGCGCCGCCGCGCCGCCGCAGCGGCGCGCGCAGGCCGCGGCCGCGGCATCGGCGAAGAGCAGGCCCCGCGTGAGATCGAGGTTGCGGCGCATCCGCCCGGGATCGACGACGAGCCCCTCTGCCACCGCCCGCGCCTCGCGCAACGCCCCGGAGGCGAGACCGAAGAGCTGGGGCAGGGCATGCCACTCGGCATGCCAAGCGCCGGCCGGCCGCTCGTGAGCGGCGGCCATCGTGTCGAGGAGCGTGCCCGCATGGCCCTTGGCGGCCCCGAAGGCGGCCAGGATGACGGTGGCGGAGACGGGGTTGCGCTTGTGCGGCATCGCCGAGGAGCCGCCCCGGCCGGGCACGAAGGGCTCGGACACCTCCGCCACCTCCGTCGAGGCGAGATGGGCGATGTCGCCCGCGCATTTCGCCAGCGCCCCGAGAAGGCGGGCGAGCCAGCCTCCGGCCTCGGCGATGCGGGCGCGGCGGGTGTGCCAGGCGACCGTCTCGGGGCCGAGGCCGAGATGCCGGGCATAGGCGGTGGCCACGGCCTCGGCCTGCCCGCCGAGAGCGCCGAGCGTGCCAACGGGACCGCCGAGCGAGGCGGTGAGCACGCGCGCCCGGAGGCCCGGCAGTTGGTCGGTGACCTCCGCAAGGCCGAGCGCCCAGGTCGCCGCCTTGTAGCCGAAGCAGATCGGCGCGGCGTGCTGGCCGTAGGTGCGGCCGACGCAGGGGGTGGCGCGGTGCTCCGTGGCGAGGCGCACGAGCCCGGCGACAACGGCCTCGCTCTCGGCCGCGATCAGGTCGAACCCCGACCGCATCTGCAGGACGAGGGCGGTGTCGGCGATGTCCTGGGTGGTGGCGCCCTTGTGGAAGGCCGGCTCCAGCTCGGGCGGCAGGCGCTTGCGCACGGCCGCGACGAACGGGATCACCGGCACCCCCGCCAGCGCGGTGCCGGCCGCCAGCGCGTCGATATCGAGCGTCTCCGGCGCGATCGCCGCGATGGCGTCGGCGAGGGCCGCCGGCGCGAGGCCGACCTCTGCCTCGGCCCGGGCGAGCGCCGCCTCGGCCCGCAGCATCCCGGCGAGGCGCGCCGCGTCCGAGAAGGCCTCGCGCATCGCCGCGCTCGCGAAAAGTGGCCCAAGCAGGCCCGAATCGAGGGCAGAGAAGCTCATCCTCAGGCCGCGAGCCGGAGGGTGGCGCGGGCCTCGGCGGGCGTCGCCGGACGCCGGCCGTGCCGCTGCACGGCCTCGACCGCGAGCCCGACGAGCTCGGCATTGCTCGCCGCCAGCCGGTCCTTCGTGACCCGGATGTTGTCCTCGAGTCCGGTGCGCACCGCGTCCGCCCCGCGCGCCAGCGCCCAGTCCATCACCACCGCTTGGCTGCGGCCGATCCCGGCCGCCGTCCAGGTCGCCCCGGGGATGACCCGGCGGGTCTCGCCGAGCAGCAGGTCGAGCAGGTGCTCCTCGGCCGGCATCGCGTTCTGCACACCCATCACGAACTGCACGTGGGGGTGCGGGTCCATCAGCCCGGCCGCGATCAGGCGCCCGGCCCCATGGATGTGCGAGAGATCGAAGATCTCGATCTCGGGCCGCACGCCGTGGCCCTTCATCTGCGTTGCCAGATCGGTCACCAGGGTGGTGTGGTTCTCGTAGACGATGCTCGGGAAGTTGACCGAACCGGTCGAGAGCGAGGCCATGTCGGGCCGGTGCCGGAGCGACAGCCCGCGGCTCGCCGGGTCGCGCCCGCGCCCGCCGGTGGAGAACTGCACGATCATCCCGGGGCAGTGGCGGCGCAGCCCCTCCTGCACGGCGGCGAACCGGTCCGGATCGGACGAGGGGCTCTCGTCGTCGTTGCGGACGTGGATATGGGCCAGCGTCGCGCCGGCCTCGAAGGCCTGATGGGTCGATTCGATCTGCTCGGCGACCGCAATCGGCACGGCCGGGTTGTCGGCCTTGCGCGGCACCGAGCCGGTGATCGCCACCGCGACGACGACGGAATTGCTGCTCATCTCTCTTGCCTCACGACCTTGCCTCAGGCTCTCGCCTCACCACTCCCGCCCCATGACGCGTCTCCCGCCTCACAGCGCGAAGAACACGGTCTCGTCCGCCCCGGACAGCACGATGTCGAACCGAAAGGTCGGCGGTGCCTCGGCGATGCGCGGGGCGATGAGCGTGCGGCGGCGCGCCTCCGGCACCAGGGCGAGGATCGGGTCCGCGTCGTTGTCGGTCCCGTCGGCGAAGTACATCCGTGTGGCGAGCCGCTTCAGCAGGCCGCGGCCGAAGACCCCGATGGCGAGATGGGGCGCCTGCCAGCGGTTGCTCTCGACCGCGACCGGCACACGGCCCGGCCGCAGGGTGAGGAAGCGGAAGCCGCCCGCGGCATCGACCGCCGCCCGCCCGAAGCCGATGAATCCCGGATCGAGGGGGATCTCCGCCCGGGTGTCGGCGGCGCCGTGGTAGCGGCCGGCAGCGTTGGCACCCCAGATCTCGATCATCGCGTCGGTGACCGGCTCGCCTGCCCCGTCCCGCACCGTACCGACGACGGAGACGATCTCGCCCGTCACCGGCCCGCGCGGGGGGGCGAGGTGGAGGACGTCGTGCTCCTCCGGAAACAGGTCGAGGCGCGCGCCGATGTCGGAAGCGCCGACGAGGTCGGCGCCCCCCTTCCAGGGCAGGCCGTAATGGAAGAACGGACCAACCGTCTGCGAGGGCGTCTGGCCGAACAGGGCCGGGTCCTGGTTGTCGGCGCGGGGAGCGGCGTTGCGGGGCAGGGCTTCGAGGGCGTCGGTCATCTCAATGCTCCCACGGCGTGGCGTCGCGCCCGCGCAGCACGATGTCGAAGATGTAGCCGAGGGCGTAATCCGGCTGCGTCGTGTCGATGTCGAAGCGCGCGACGAGGCGGTTGCGGTAGGGCATCGGCACGGCATTGGCGATCGGGTCGATCTCGATGAGCGGGTCGTCGGGGAAGTAGAGCTGCGTCACCAGCCGGGTGGCGAAGGCCGGCCCGAGCAGGGACAGGTGGATATGGGCCGGGCGCCAGGCGTTGCGGTGGTTGCCCCAGGGATAGGCTCCGGGCCGGATCGTGGTGAAGCGGTAGCGCCCCTGCGCATCGGTGACGACCCGGCCGGTGCCGGTGAAGTTCGGATCGAGCGGCGCGTCCCACTGATCGCGTCGGTGGATGTAGCGGCCGGCGGCGTTGGCCTGCCAGACCTCGACCACCGTGTCGGGCACGGGCCGCGCCGCCTCGTCGAGAACGCGGCCGGTGACCACGATGCGCTGACCGATCGCCACGCCCGGCCCCCGGTCGTGACGGGTCAGGTCGGCGATGGCCGGGCCCATCAGGGCCTCCCAGCTCCCGGCCGGCCCGGTGGTCTCGGTGAGCGTGTGGGGGATCCGCACCAGCGGTTCGCGCGGGCTGCGCAGCACGGTCGCGCGGTAGGCGGGGAACAGCGAGGGCGGCTGGCTCGCATCCTGCGGGTGGTCGAACGTGGCATCGGACATCGAAATCCTCCGGTCGCGTGAGGGCTGGGCGGCGCGGGCGGCCGGTGGGGCGACCCGCGCCGGCGGTCAGTGGCCGAGGGCGGCGGCGCCGCCGAGCAGGAGCACGCTGCGCCACCCCAGCGTCGGGATCATCCAGGCGGCGAGGAAGCCGCCGAGCGCCGCGCCGAGGGGGAAGCCCGAGAACATCATGTTGGTGAGCAGCGCCCGGCGCCGGACCGGGCCGTACTCGCTCGTCAACGTCACGGCGTTCGGCATCGCCGCCCCGAGGCCGAGCCCGGTGAGGAAGCGCAGGGACGCGAGTTGCGGGAGATCGGCCGCGAAGGCGGAAGCAAGGCAGGCCAAGCCGAGTTCGACCACCGCCGCGACCAGCACCGCCTTGCGCCCGTAGCGGTCAGCCAGCGGCCCCGCTGCCAGCGCACCCATCGCGAGGCCGACCAGGGCGGCGCTCGGCACCGGGGCGAGCGCGGCGCGGCCCACGCCCCACTCGGTCATCAGCGAGGGCGCGATGTAGCCGATGGCCGCGGTGTCGAACCCGTCGAGGAGCACCACGAGGAAGCAGAGGAGAAAGGTCAGGATCTGCGCCGCGCCGATCGGGCGGGCGTCGATCGGCGCGGGAACATCGAGGATCCCGGCGGCGCTCTCGCGGCTCATGGGCACATCCCGCGCAGGTTCGCGCTCGGGGCCGAGAGAGAGGCCGCAACAGAGGTCGAGACGGGGGGAGGATCGAGCGGCAGGCCGACATAGTTCTCGGCCAGCACCGTCTGGGCGGCGCGCGAGGTGCCGAGATAGGCGAGCTCCGCCAACTGCATACGCCGGTCGAAGCCGGTCTCCTCGGGGAAACGGTGCATCAGGCGGGTGAACCACCACGAGAACCGCTCCGCCTTCCACACCCGCGCCAGCGCCCGCGCCGAGTAGCCGTCGAGACCCGAACTCGTGCCGCGGGCGTAGAAGGCCTCCAGCGCCTCGGCCAGCATCACCACGTCCGAGACGGCGAGGTTGAGGCCCTTGGCGCCGGTGGGCGGCACGATGTGGGCGGCATCCCCGGCCAGGAACAGCCGGCCCCAGCGCATCGGCTCGCCGACGAAACTGCGCAGGGGCGCAATGCTCTTCTCGAAGGCGGGGCCGCGCACGATCCCGCCCGCGATGCCGGGGCCGAGGCGCAAGCAGAGCTCGTCCCAGAAACGTGTGTCCGGCCAGTCCTCCGGACGCTCGTCGATGCCGCACTGGATGTAGTAGCGGCTGCGTGTCGCCGAGCGCATGCTGGCGAGCGCAAAGCCGTTGGCGTGACTCGCGTAGACGAGCTCGTGCGCGGCGGGAGGCACGTCCGTGAGGATGCCGAGCCAGCCGAAGGGGTAGATCCGCTCGAAGGTTCTCAGCACGTCCGCCGGGATCGACCGGCGGGAGGTGCCGTGGAAGCCGTCGCAGCCCGCAACGTAGTCGCAGACGAGGTGCTGCGGGCCCTCGGGCGTGCGGTAGGTCAGGCTCGGGGCGGCGCCGTCGAGATCGTGCAGGCGCAGGTCCTGGGCCTCGTACACCACCGCGAGGCCCCGCGCCTCGCCCGCATCGAAGAGGTCGCGCATCACCTCCTGCTGGCCGTAGACCGTGACCGCGGCGCCGGTCAGCGCGGCCATGTCGATGCGAAAGCTCGCGCCGTCCACCGCGAGGTTGGCGCCCGTGTGGACGAGGCCCTCGCTGCGCAGGCGCCCGTCGAGGCCGAGCCGCGCGAGCACGTCCACGGTGCCCTGTTCCAGCACACCGGCGCGCACGCGGCCCTCGACGTAGTCGCGCGTGCGGCGCTCCACCACGACGCTGGCGATGCCGGCCGCGTGCAGCAGATGCGCCAAGACCATCCCGGCCGGCCCGGCACCGACGATCGCGACCTGCGTGCGCATGGCCGGCCCTCCCTGATCCGTGACGGTCGATCCGCGCCGGCTTGTGCAGGATCTTGCCGATGCCGACGCCGCGCGGGTATGGAGGCGGCGGCGTTTCTCTTGTACTTTTGTATCGTTTATCGAAAGGCCGCGTGCCCGATGCCGAAACCTGTCGTGCCCCGGTATTTCCTTTACGGCGAGCCACCGCAGACTGCGGATGACGGGTTTCTACACCTCGAAGACCTGGACGATCGCAGCCGCCCGGCGGCCTGGCGGATCCGGCCGCACGCCCATGCCGACCTGCACCAAGTGTTCTGCATCCGGTACGGCCGCGGCACCGTCACGGCCGAGGGCGAGGAGACCGCCTTCGCGGCACCCTGTGCGCTGGTCGTCCCGGCGGGCGTGGTGCACGGTTTCGTCTACGAGGCGGGCAGCACCGGCCGCGTCCTCACCGTCTCGGACGCGGTCCTGCGCGGGCTCGGGCGGGACGAGCCCGCCTTTGCGGCCCTGTTCGAGGGGGTGCGCTGCCTCGCTCTGGACGGAACCGCGCACCTCGATGCGGCGCTCGACGGGCTGGACCGCGAGCGGGCCAGCGCGGCCCCGGCCCGGCGGGCCGCCCTGAAAGCGCATCTCACCCTGCTCCTTGTCGAACTGGCGCGCCTTGCCGACGCGCGGGCGGCCGATGGTCCCACGCGCCTGGCCGCCCATGCAAGGATCGTCGCCCGCTTCCGCGCGGCGATCGAGGAGCATTACCGCGCCGGCCTCAGCCTGGAGCAGTACTGCAACCGGATCGGCACCACGGTCGGGCGTCTGCGCGTCGCCTGCCGGGCTGTGGCCGGCGCGACGCCGGGCCAGCTCATCGCCGACCGGGTCATCCTGGAGGCCAAGCGCTCCCTGCGCTACTCCGACCTGCCGGTGGCGGAGATCGCCTACGACCTCGGCTTCCACGACCCGGCGTATTTCTCGCGCTACTTCTCGCGCGTCACGGGATCGAGCCCCTCCGCATTCCGTCGTGCCGCCTGAGGCAGCGGCGGCTGGGTCAGGTGATTCTCCGCGCGTCCTGTACAGACCCAGTGAAGACGGATTCGATATGGCTGCCCGACCGACGTCCCCCTGACCCTGCCCCAGCCAACTGGTCCGCGTCGAGTGCAGGTTTTTCGGGCATCCTGAACCCTGAAGGAGTGGCCTGCTGCCGCTTTCACGGTTCTCCCGCAGTTTGCGTGGATTACGCAGCGAGAAGGACGCGGCGTCGGAGCAGGGGGAAGCCGGCGCGTCCGTACATGGTCCGCTTGAGCATCTTCAGCCGGCTGATCTGCCCTTCCGCCTGACCGTTGCTCCATGACGTCGTCAAGGCCGCGCGCACCGCCGCTCCGTCGCGGTCCAGCCCGGACGCGAACGTCTTGAGGGCCGGTATGTCGCTGAGACGCGCCGCCTCGAGCCAGATGTCGAGTTCGCCGGCGGGATCCACGGGCGGGGTGCCATCGACGCAACAGCTACGGACCAGGGTGGCGAACCGCTGCGCCAGCGCACCGAACCGGGCCGCCTCCGGGTCCTGCTCGATCCGGCCAATGGCGGCGGTCGCATGGGGCGGGCGGGCCTCGATGGGCTGGGTCAGGAACCAGGCGAGTTGTTTCGGCGATGGAAGAGCGATCGGATCCGCAGCCGGCGATGGCGTGCGGACCAGCCATTTGCGGGCGGTGCGCCGCGCCGGCCTCGTGCGATGCTCGGCGACGAAGCGAGTAACCTGGCGATGTGTGCCGGCAAAGCCCCGATCACGGAGTTCGCGCCAGAGCTCCATCGCGTTCTCGCAACCCTGGGTCATCCGCTCCTCCAGATGCATCAGATGAGGATCGAGGCGGCTGGGTTCGGGGCGACGTGCCGCGCGTTCCGGAAAGCTCTCGGCCTGAGCGTACTTGCGCACCGTTCCGCGCGCGAGGCCTGTCGCCCGAGCAATTGCCAGCAAGGTCTCGCCGGCTTGGGAGCGCCGACGCACGTCCTCGTAGGCCGCCAGACGGCGAGCGCGGCTGTCGCGGCTCACGGCGATCTCGGCCTCGCTCCGGCGGTAGGCGCGCAGACGCTGTCCGGGGCGTCGGCTATCTCCGATGGCAAGGCTTGGCAGGCATCGCAAGCGTCCATGGACACGGGCAAGCCAACGCTCCAAGGCTTGGCGCAGATTGAGGAGAAGATGCCACCGGTCGGCGACCTGAACAGCTGCAGGAGCGCCCAGGGTGGCTGCGCGGGCGTATTCGGACGAGCGGTCACGCGTGATCACTGTGATACCGGGATGGCGACGCAGCCACGCGGCAACCGTCGTGCTGGTTCGGTCCGGCAGCAGGTCGATGGGACGGCGTCGGTCGAGATCGACGAGGAGCGTGCCGTAGGTCTGTCCCTTGCGGATCGCCCAGTCATCGATTCCCACCGCCCGCAGCGGACCGATCGACGGCAGCGTCATGCCGTGCACGAGGCGCAGCATCGTATCGGGGCTCGTGGCCATCGCCAGATGCCCGGCCAAGCGGGCGCCGGCTTCGCCACCGAGCGCGAGGCCCACCCGAGCCTGTGCCTCGGCGAGCCGATCCGTGCGTCGTGCGCGTGATGGGAGGAGCCGCGGCAGGGGTTCGACGAATGTGCCCCGTCGGCAGGCGCGGTGATGGCAATAGAAGCGTCGAACCGTGAGCCGCAGCGTCACGGCCTCGCCGAAACTGGGAAGATCGGCAGGATGCCGGACGTATCGACTATGGACGGCAGAGCTTGGCTCACCGCAATCAGGACAGCGCCGATGATTCCGACGAGCATGGGCAAGGATGATGAGACGACCGGAGCGGCGAAGGACTTGGTCGACGACGCAGCCCGGCAAGGATGATGGCAAAATCATCCTTGCCGTGAATCAGCCCATCGAAGCTGCGTCGCCGTGACCTTTCCACGCAAACTGCGGGAGAACCACCAAACCGGCAGCAGGCCAGATCAGTGCGGCCGTGCCAGTGCGAGACCAAAGCCTAAGCGCCCTACCGAGCGGGGTGTGCTGTTTCAGCTTCGTCCGATCTGAAAACGACCTGCTACAGGTCGTTGCGAGATGGAAAAGAACGGGGCGATGCCTACGGATTGAAACCGTCGCTTTGCCGTACCCTGAACCATACCCCAGCTATGAACGCTCGGCAGGTTCAAGATCATCGCTTGCTAAGTCGCTGATTTACAAGCAGTAAATGGCGCGCCCGAAAGGATTCGAACCTCTGACCCCCAGATTCGTAGTCTGGTGCTCTATCCAGCTGAGCTACGGGCGCCCTTTTTACGTCTTAACGCCCTTGCGGGGCGTTTCTCTTCTTTCTTGGTCGGAGTGGCAGGATTTGAACCTGCGACCCCCACGTCCCGAACGTGGTGCGCTACCAGACTGCGCTACACTCCGATGCCGGCCCCCGAGGGCCGACGAGCGGGCTTATAGCCGGCACTTTTCGCGGTCGCAAGCGGGTCGGTGCGCTTCGTGGCCCTTATTGCGCGGCAAGGACGGCGTTTCACCCTCGAAATTCGGCAATTTTGGGAGTAAGCTTCTGACAAATATGGGTATTTAAAAATCAGCGTTTTGCCCGAAGGCGTCGCGTCATAGCCGAACCGGGCCACACCGCGTCCCTTGCGAGCAAAGGCCTTGTCGCGTCTGGACGCTATGACCGCGACGGTTGGCATCTGCGCGGTCGCATCACGCGCCGCTGTGCGGCCCCTGCCGCGATCGGTGATGGGTGCGTCAAGCCCGAGGCAGGCCTTCCGGCTTGGCAGGGGCCGAAGAGCGTCCGCGTCTCTACCTGCGGCATGAGTGGCCGGCGCCGTCTGCGTGACTGGCACGTGGCCGGCGAGATCGACCGGAGCCGGGCGTGTCTGGGCAGTGTCCGCCGTCACGGCCAACGAGGGGAGACCCTGCCGGCGGCCCGAGCCCAACGAACCGGGGCAAGCCGGGCACGAAGCGCCACCTCGTCACCGACGCGTGCGGCCCGTCGCTCGGTCTGAGGCCGACCGGCGCCAACCGGCAGGACGGCCCGCAGATGGCGCCTCCTCGATGTCGTGCCTGCATACCCGGCAGCGACCGACCCGGAGGGTCGCGTCGGCGCCCAGATCGACTGCACGTCGGCAGGGCCTATGATGCCAGGGCACGCCGACAGGAATGCCGGGCGCGTGGGATCGCGCCGCGCAGCCTCCCACAACGGTATCAGGAGCGGTTAAAAGCTCGGCCGTCGCGGTGGGGTGTGGAGCGTTCCGATGTTTGGTTTAACTGCTTCCGCCGCCCCATCGGATATGAGGGCCAAGCTGCAATCTACGAGGCTTTCCCCGTCCTCCTGCCAGCCTCATCACTTGCAACCAGATCAAGCAGTTCTGTTAGACGCTCTTAAACCCTTTGGGGCGGCTGAAGATCACGGGTTTGCGCACAAGTCGGGAGTATAGATACGGCAAGCCGGGGGCAAGTCGAAGGCCGTGAGACGGCGGGAACGGGTGGCTCGGTCCGTCGAGCGGTCGGCCCTCTCCTCTCGATCGCAGTCTGAAACGCGAAAGGACGGCACATCTGTGCCGCCCTTAATCAGATCTTCCTCGATCAATCAGGCGTAGACGCTGCTCGGAGCCTGCGGGAACTTCTCGGCGAGTGCCCGACGCAGCTTTTCCAAGGCGCGGTTCTCGATCTGGCGGACGCGCTCCTTCGAAATGCCGAGGCGATGGCCCAGCGCTTCCAGGGTGGCCTGATCCTCGGCGAGGCGCCTTTCCCGCAGGATCCGCAATTCACGCTCGGAGAGCACCGTCAGGGCCTGTCGCAGCCAGACCAAACGCCGCTCGCCATCGACCAGGGCCGAGACCGTTTCGTCAGGCAGGGCGGCATTGTCGACCAGAAAGTCCATGCGCTCGGAGGACGCCTCGCTCTCCTCACCGACCGGGGCGTTCAGCGACATGTCGGGTCCCGACAGGCGCGCATCCATGAGCGCCACGTCCTCGCGTGAGACGCCGATCGCGGTGGCGATCCGTCCGTGGATCTCGGAGCCGACCTGCTCCTCAGTCGATTGCATCAGCCGGGCGCGCAGGCGGCGCAGGTTGAAGAACAGGGCCTTCTGCGCGGAACTCGTTCCGCCGCGCACGATCGACCAGTTGCGCAGGATGTAATCCTGGATCGAGGCGCGGATCCACCACGTGGCATAGGTGGAGAAGCGGACTTCGCGCTCCGGCTCGAACCGGGCCGCGGCCTCCATCAGGCCGACATGGCCCTCTTGGACGAGGTCGGCCATCGGCAAGCCGTAGTGGCGGAAGCGGCCGGCAAGCGCGATCACGAGGCGCATATGCGCGGAGATCAGACGGTGCAGGGCGCGCTCGTCGCGCGCTTCCTTCCAGGCCACCGCCAGCCCACGCTCTTCATCCCTCGCAAGGAACGGCGCCTCCATCGCTGTCCGAATGAACTGACGCCGCATCCCCGCGATCTCTGCCATCCCCGCCTCTCTCGTTCGAGCATTCTTGGTTCGAGCGTTTCGGATCGACGCGCATCGGCCCCGTTGGTCGGCGACATGCCGGACAGGACGATGGCGCAAGCCATCCGTGGCAGAGGCACAACACATCCATGCGACGCTTGTTCCCTGCGGGCGCGTAACGTCGGAGACGAAAGGATCAAGAGCTGTACGGGCGGCGCATGAAAAAAGGGCCCGGCGTGGCGCCGGGCCCTCTGGTTCGCATTTGCGAATCGTGCAGCGATCTGATTCGCCAACCGAAGCCGTCTTAGGCGGCCTCTTCCTGCACGTCGTCCTCGCCCTCGGCATCGGCTTCCGCATCGGCCTTGGCGCGGCGCGGCGATTTCGCGAGGCTCTGTTCGATCAGCTTGAGCGCTTCGGTCTCGGTGATCTTGTTCACCGAAGAGATTTCGCGAACGACGCGGTCCAGGGCGGCTTCGTAGAGCTGACGCTCGCTGTAGGACTGCTCGGGCTGGGCCTCGGAGCGGTAGAGGTCGCGCACCACCTCGGTGACCGAGATCAGGTCGCCGGAATTGATCTTGGCCTCGTATTCCTGGGCGCGGCGCGACCACATCGTGCGCTTGATGCGGGCGCGGCCGGTCAGCACGTCGAGGGCCTTCTTGACGAGTTCCGGCTCGGCGAGCTTGCGCATGCCGACGCTGTTGGCCTTCGCGGTGGGAACGCGCAGGACCATCTTGTCCTTTTCGAACGAGACGACGAACAGTTCGAGTTTGTAGCCCGCGATCTCCTGCTCTTCGATCGCGGTGATCCGCCCAACGCCGTGCGCCGGATACACGACCGCCTCGCCGGTCTTGAAGCCTTGGCGGCCTGCTACCGTCGTCTTCTTGGCTGTGGTCATGCGGAATGAGCCTCCACTGTCATCCACGCGGGGCGCGTCCACGCCCGCACGCTCGTCACCTCCGGGGCGGGACACCCGGCGCATGCCTCTGTCCGACGGCGCGCCGTCAAGGCGCTGGCCGGTTCCCGGGCTCTCGCGTTGCTCACACCACACGAAGGCACCCACCGGGAGCGAGATGCTTCCGGCGGTCGATCGCAGCCAACCTCTTTTCCAGGAAGACGGAACTCGCTTTGAGGGCGATCAGGAGGGGGCGCATCGGGCGTGAGCGACGGCGAGCCCTTATGTAACACGAACGGGCCGGCGAATCAAAGGATTGCCGGCGCGCGAGCGCATCTCCGCAGGGGAGGATCGAAGGTTTTTCGCGGCTCGAAAAGAGCGTCGCCGGGACTTCCGGTGGATCTTTCGAGGGAGGCTGTGATGCGTTCGGATCATGGCCCCGGATGAACCGCCTGCGACGAGAGGCCGCCGCGTTTCCAGGGCCTGCCCCACCGTGCTGCCTGTGAGCGCAGGGCGGAGGGTCTCAGTCGCCGGAGCCGGGATTGGGCGAGAAATGGGCCTCCAGCTTGCCGCTCACGCCATCCCATTGCTTGGCGTCGGAGGGTGCGTCCTTCTTCTGGGTGATGTTGGGCCAGGTCTTGGCGTAGTCGGCGTTGAGCTTCAGCCAGCTTTCCAGATCGCCCTCGGTGTCGGGCTTGATCGCCTCGGCGGGGCATTCCGGTTCGCAGACGCCGCAATCGATGCATTCGTCGGGATGGATGACGAGCATGTTCTCGCCCTCGTAGAAGCAATCCACGGGGCACACCTCGACGCAGTCCATGTACTTGCACTTGATGCAGTTGTCGGTGACGACGTAGGTCATGGGCCGTTCGGTCCTTAAATCCGCGTGCCTGGGTGGGGGCTTGCCTGGGCGGGGTCGGGCGCGCTCCTCACCGGCCCGTCACCCGCTCGCGGATGCGATCCCCTCGTGCGGCGGTTTCACGCGTTCCGGACGCCGCCGCCGCCGCCCGATTTGGAAGCGCTCTAGCCCTTGGCCGATGGGCTGACAAGCGCGCCCTGCCGCCCGCCCTCCCCTGCGCGGCGCGAAGGGTTTTTCGGCAACGCCCCCGCCGCCGTCTCCGATCCGGCGCGATCCCGCCGGTCGGCTGGATTTTGAAGTCGAAGCCCAATGTTTAGATCTGCGTAGTCTTAGTCATTGGTTAATTTTACTGTATTTGACAATCGAGCTTGTCCGGCAGGCAACCTTGGCCGCACTCTGTACGTCGAATGTTATGCCACGCTGAGGCCCGCACGGGACTCGCGGCGGCGTCGAAATCGTATCGAAGTCGCGTTCCGAGGTTGTTCCATGGCCATCCCCCTGCCCCGCTCGAGCCTGTTCCCGTCCCTTGCCGTCGCCTCGATGATCGCCCTTTCCGCGCCCGCGCAAGCCGGGGGCGGCTGTGTCAGCGCGGAGTGCTACCGCCGCGTCGTGACGCCGCCGGTCTACGATACGGTCGCGGAGCGGGTGCTGGTCCAGCCGCCGCGCACCGTCTACCGCACCACGCCGCCGATCTACGACACGGTGTCCGAGCGGGTGCTGGTCGCCCCCGGAGCGCGCCGTTGGGAGACGCGCATGGATGCCTACGGCCAGCTCGTCGGCTGCTGGGTGACCACGCCGCCGCGCTACGCGGTGCAGACCCGCCGCGTACTGGTGCGGCCGCCGGAAGCGATCCCGCACACCCTGCCGCCGGTCTACACCACCACGCAGCGCCGGGTGCTGGTGCAGCCCGCCCGCGCAGCGTGGGTGCCCGCGGGCGGGCCGGATTTCGGGCCCGGCCCCGGCGATGGCCCCGGCTATGGCCCTCTTGGAGTCGGGTCGATCCCGGACGCCCTCGGCATCGCCGGCGCCTCCTCCGCGGACGTGGCGGTGGGCCTCGGCTTCTCGCAGGGCAGTATCTACGACGGCTATTGAGGCCCGTTGCCACGTCGTCTTTGCTCGGCGGCCTTGATTCGAGGCCGGCTCGCCGTAGCTCCCTTCCCGACGCGAGACGGGAGGAGCGGACCATGGCGGCGTTCAGGGCCTGGGTGATCGAGAAGGGTGAGGCCGGCCAGAGCCTCGCCCTGCGCGCATTCGACGAGGCCGACCTGATGGACGGCGACGTCACCGTGCGGGTCTCGCATTCGGGCCTGAACTACAAGGACGGCCTCGCCATGACCGGCCGGATGCCGGTGGTCCGCCGCTTCCCCATGATCCCCGGCATCGATTTCGCCGGCACCGTCGAGGCCTCGGCGCATCCCGATTACAAGGTCGGCGACGCCGTGGTGCTCACCGGCTGGGGCGTCGGGGAGACCCATCTCGGGGGTCTCGCCGAGCGCGCCCGGGTGCGCGGCGACTGGCTGGTGCCGCTGCCCGAGGGCCTGAGCCCGGCCGAGGCGATGGCGATCGGCACCGCGGGTTACACGGCGATGCTCTCGGTTCTCGCCCTGGAGCGGCACGGACTGAACCCCGAGGCCGGGCCGGCGCTGGTGACGGGGGCCTCCGGGGGCGTCGGATCGGTGGCGGTGGCGCTGCTGAAGCGCGCCGGCTGGCACGTCATCGCCGCAACGGGGCGAGGCGGCGAAGCCGATTACCTGAAAGGTCTCGGGGCGGCCGAGATCCTGGAGCGCGAGGCGCTTGCGGGCGAGCCGCGTCCTCTGGCCAAGGAGCGCTGGGCCGCGGGCATCGACGCGGTCGGCGGTCGGGTGCTCGCCAACGTCCTGTCCATGACGAGGGGCGGCGGTGGCATCGCCGCCTGCGGGAATGCCGGGGGCATGGATCTGCCGAGTTCGGTCGCCCCCTTCATCCTGCGCGGGGTCTCCCTGCTCGGCATCAACAGCGTGACGACGCCGCAAGGCCCCCGCCGCGAGGCCTGGGCCCGGCTCGCACGCGATCTCGACCGTGATCGGCTCAAGGCCATGACGCGGACGGTTCCCCTGGAAGAAGCGGGCAGCCTTGCCGAAACCCTGCTCGACGGTCAGGTGCGGGGCCGGACCGTCGTCGCCATCGGTGGAACCGCAGCCTAGGGTTAGGCATTGCGTATTTTATGAGCAGAGCATTCGTCCGTGAGCCGGAAGGTGGCGAGGCCTTCGAGGATCTTCCCGATCGGCCCATCTCCTCCCACACCAACTACGTGACCCCCGAGGGCCTTGCGCAGATCGAAGCCGAGGTGGCGCGATTGGAGGCGGAGCTGTCCGGCCTCTCGCCGCAGCAGGACAAGGCCGACCACACCCGTGTTTCGCGCGATCTGCGCTATTGGGCCGCGCGGAAGAACTCGGCCGAACCGGTCGAAGCGTTGGAGGGCGATACCGTGCGTTTCGGCGCGACGGTGACCGTGCTGCGCGAGGACGATACGCGGCAGACCTTCCGTATCGTCGGCGAGGACGAGGCCGATCCGACCGCCGGCTCGATCTCCTACGTCGCGCCGCTGGCCCAAGCGCTCACCGGCAAGGGCGTCGGCGACACCGTGACGGTCAACGACCACGAGTTCGAGATCGCCGAGATCTGCTGAGACAATCCGCTCGCTGAGCAAAAAAACGGCGCCTCCCGTGAGTGGGAGCGCGCCGTGGTCCCGTCCGCTTAGCCGAGGGGCCGGAGGATGTCGCTGCCGAGCGGGGCGGGAACCAGTCGTTTCGTCGCAAACATGCCCCTCGCGTCAGGCCGGAGGCGCGGGAGGAGGCCCGCGCCTTGCAGCGGGTTCAGTTCGGCAGCGCGAAGACCGTGAGTTGGCCACCGAGATTGGTATACTGGGCCAAGCCCGCATAGCCACCTACGGCGCCGAGGCCGGCATTCGGGTCGGTCAGGCCGGCTGCGAGGCCGATGCCGGCCCAGCCACCGACACCCGAGAGCACGGCGATGTGCTGCTTGCCCCTGTGCTCGTAGGTCATCACGTTGCCGATGATGCCGGACGCCGTCTTGAACTGGTAGAGTTCCTTGCCTGACTTGGCATCGACCGCCTTCAGGTAGCCTTCGAGCGTACCGTAGAAGACCACGTCGCCAGCGGTGGCGAGCGCACCCGACCAGACCGAGAACGGTTCGGGGTTTGACCACTTGATCTTACCCGCGATGTTGTCCCAGGCGACGAAGTTGCCCATGCCGCCATGCGAGCCGGGGGCCGGGTACATCGATACGGTGGCGCCGACATAGGGCTGGCCCGGGGTGTAGCTCACCCGGAACGGCTCGTAGTCCATGCAGACATGGTTGGTCGGCACGTAGAAGAGCTGCGTCTTGGGCGAGAACGCCGCCGGCTGCTGGTCCTTCGTGCCGAGGGCTGCCGGGCAGATCCCCTTGGTGTTGACGTCCTCGCCGTTCTGGTCGGTCGAGTACTTTGCCACCACCTGCGGACGTCCCGTCTTGAGATCGACCTTGGAGGCCCAGTTCACCACCGGATCGAATTTCTCCGCCACCAAGAGTTCGCCGGTGGCGCGGTCGAGGGTGTAGGCGAAGCCGTTGCGGTCGAAGTGCGTCAGCAGCGGGCGCTCCTTGCCGTCGACCTTCTGATCCGTAAGGACCATTTCGTTGATGCCGTCGAAGTCCCACTCGTCGTGGGGAGTCATCTGGTAGATCCACCGGGCCATGCCCGTATCGGGATCGCGGGCGAAGATCGCCATCGTCCACTTGTTGTCGCCTGGACGCTGCTTCGGGTTCCAGGTCGAGGGGTTGGCGGTGCCGTAATAGACGAGGTTCAGCTTCGGATCGTAGGAGTACCAGCCCCAAGTCGCACCACCCCCGGTCTTCCACTGATCGCCCTCCCAGGTCTTCAGCGAGGAATCCTTGCCAACCGGCTTGCCGAGTTCGGTGGTTCTTTGAGGATCGACCAGCATCTCGTCGTCGGGCCCGACCGAGTAGCCGCGCCAGACCCGTTTGCCGGTCTTGGCGTCGTAGGCGGTGATGTGGCCGCGGATGCCGTATTCAGCCCCCGAGATGCCGACGATGATCTTGTCCTTCACCGGCAGGACGGTGGCGGTGTTGGTCTCGCCGATCTTCGAATCCCCGTTCTTGACGGACCAGTTGACCTTTCCGGACTTGGCGTCGAGTGAGACCAGCGTTGTGTCGGCCTGATGCAGGATGATCGCGCCGTCGGCGTAGGCGAGCCCGCGATAGACCGTGTCGCAGCACATCACCGGAATGACGGAGGCATCCTGCTTCGGCTCGTACTTCCATACGATCTTGCCGCCCTGATCGAGATCGAGTGCGTAGACGAGATTCGGGAAGGGTGTGTGCAGGTACATCATATTGCCGACGACGAGCGGGGAGCCCTCGTGGCCGCGCAGCACGCCGGTCGAGAAGCTCCAGGCCACCTGCAGGTTCTTGACGTTGGAAGCGTTGATTTGGTCGAGCTTGGAATAACGGGTGTTGGCGTAGTCGACCGTCTGGAGCACCTGCTCCGCCGGGTTGGCGATCCGCTTCGCCACGTCCTCATTGGCATGGGCCGGCGACAGGCCGGCGGTGAGGCTCAGGGCCAGCAGCGAGACGCGTTTCATCGGGGTTCCTCCACGGGCATCTGTTGTCGTTAATCCCGGTCGGGGCGGCCGGCGCGGCGCCCTGTCCCACCGGGCGTTCTCAAGAAGATCTCAAGAATCGGTCGCGGTGGAGGGACGAAGTCCCGAGCGGTTTTGGGAGATTCTCCCGATTTCGGGCGCGGCGACTTGCCAAGGGGCCGCGCCTGCGGCTCCTTTCCGTTCAGGGTGGAGACGAGGCCGGCCATGCGCCTGTTGACGGGACTGATCCTGCGCGTGGTCGGCGTGGTGGTGCTCTGCCTTGTTGCGGCCTCGGCATGGGTCATGTGGGACGTGAGCCGGACGATCCAGGGCGAGGCGGCGGCCTCCGCCGACCGCGTGGTGCGCGAGGCGCGCGAACTCGCATGGCGCGAGTTGACATGGCGCGGTAGCTCGGGACGGGACGCCAAATATGCCTTTCCCGACTGGCGCAGCTCTGAGACCCTCAGGGTCATCGCGCCGGGTTACTGCGTCAGCCTCGCCTGGACCGACGAGGCGCCGCGCCGGCTTTGCGGTGGTTGGTCGGGAATGGGCGCGGCCCCGCCCGCTTGGTTCGATGCGGCCTATGCCGCCCTGTTCGGTCCCAGCCTTCCGGTGAATCGCACAGTGACCCTCCACCGCCGCGATGCGGGGCAGGTGATCGCGGTCGCCGATCACGGGGCTGCCGCGCGGCAGGCGTGGCGTGTCGTCAGCGTAGCCTTGGGCGTTGCAGCCGCTATGGCGGCAGGAATCGGCCTGCTCGCGACCCTGGTGATCGGCCATGCGCTGATGCCGGCCGAGCGGATCGTGCGCAGCCTGCGCCGGATGGAGCGGGGCGCGTACGATCTGCGACTGCCCGCCTTCCGGGCACAGGAATTCGCGCTGATCGCGCGGGCCGTCAACGACCTGACGCAGCGCTTGGCCGAGAACACGGCCCAGCGCGCGGCGCTGACCCGACGCTTGTTCCAAGTGCAGGAGGAGGAGCGCCGTGCGCTGGCGCGCGACCTGCACGATGAGTTCGGCCAATGCCTCACGGCGGCCTCGGCACTCGCTGCGGCCATCGCCGCGGGCACGGCGGAGGATCGCTCCGACATCGCCGAGGACGCCCGCGCGATCTCCGGTATCACGGAGCGTATGATGAGCACCCTGCGCAGCACGCTCGCCCGCCTGCGGCCGCCGGACCTTGATGAGGTCGGGCTGGAGCGCTGCCTCGACCACTTGGTCGCTACCTGGAACGCCCGCGGCGTGGCGCGGGCCGCTGCCCGCACCTCCGCTCCAGCACTCGAGACGATCCCCGCCTTCCGCCTCGACATCGTCGGCAACCTAAGCCACGTGCCGACGCAGGCGGCCTTGAGCCTCTATCGCGTCGCCCAAGAATGCCTCACCAATGCCGTCCGCCATGGCCGCCCGAGCGAGGTGCGCCTGCGGGTCGAGGGCGACGACCCCGCCCGTGGCCTTGCCCTCTCCGTTGAGGATGATGGCGGGGGCGCGCCCGAATGCCTCGAAGCGCGGCCCGGATACGGATTGGTCGGCATCCGCGAGAGGGTCGCTGCGCTGGGCGGTTCGCTCTCGATCGAGCGGCCGGCGGGCGGGATCGGGGTGCGCGTCGCTGCCATTATCCCCCTCGCCGCGCCGGATCCGGCCGGGGCTCGCTTCGCGTGAGCGGCACCACGATCCTGCTCGTCGATGACCACCCCGTGGTGCGGGCGGGCTACCGCAAGCTTCTGGAGCGCCAGCCGGGCTACCGGGTAATCGCCGAAGCAGAGAGCGCGGCCGCCGCATACCGCGACTACCGCCGGCTGAAGCCCGACATCGTCATTCTCGATCTCAGCTTGCCGGGCGCCAGCGGCCTTGAGGCGATCCGGCGCATCCGCGCCTACGATCGGGCGGCGCGTATCCTCGTCTTCACGATGCATCAGGGCACGCCGTTCGCCCTCAAGGCGTTCGAGGCCGGTGCCTGCGGCTACGTTACCAAGAGCAGTCCGCCCCACGAACTCGTCGCGGCCATGGGCACGGTGATGCGGGGAGGCCAAGCCGTCAGCGAGGACATCGCCCGCGAAATCGCCGCCGAGCGCCTCTCCGGTCGTCGCTCGCCGATCGAGGATCTGGGTCCCCGCGAGGTGGAGATCTTAGGGTTGATCGCCTCTGGGATGACAACCGACGGCATCGCCGATGCCCTCTCGTTGAGCCCCAAGACGGTCCAGAATTACCATTCGAGCATCAAGGCGAAACTGCGCGCCCAAACCGACGCCGACCTCGTCTGGCTGTCGATCTCGGCTGGGCTGATAATGCGCAGGACCTGTCCAGAAACCTGAGCAGGGGCAGCTCAGGTGAACAGGCTCGACACGCTCGATTCCGTCGCCGTGCGCCCGATCGCTTCGCCGAGCAGCGGCGCGATCGAGATCACGCGGATGTTGCGGGCGAGCTTGACCGCCTGCGTCGGCAGGATCGAGTCGGTGATGACGAGTTCCTTCATCCGCGAGGCGGCGATGCGCGAGACCGCGCCGCCCGACAGCACCCCGTGGGTGATGTAGGCCGAGACCTCCTTGGCGCCCGCGTTGAGCAGAGCTTCGGCCGCGTTCACCAGCGTGCCGCCGGAATCGACGATGTCGTCCACGAGGATGCAGGACTGGCCCTCGACGTCGCCGATGATGTTCATCACCTCCGATTCGCCCGCCCGCTCGCGGCGCTTGTCGACGATGGCCAGCGATGCGTCGATGCGCTTGGCGAGCGCACGGGCGCGCACCACGCCGCCGACGTCGGGCGACACCACCATGCGCTCGCCGGGCGCCAGGCGCTCCTTGATGTCGCGCACCATCACGGGCGCGGCGAACAGGTTGTCGGTGGGGATGTCGAAGAAGCCCTGGATCTGTCCGGCGTGGAGATCGAGCGTCAGCACCCGGTCGGCGCCGGCCTCGGTGATGAGGTTGCAGACGAGCTTGGCCGAGATCGGCGTGCGGCCCGAGGTGCGCCGGTCCTGCCGGGCGTAGCCGAAATAGGGGATCACCGCCGTGATGCGCCGCGCCGAGGACCGACGCGCCGCGTCGATCATGATCAGCAATTCCATCAGGTGGTCGTTGGCCGGGAACGAGGTCGATTGGACGATGAACACGTCCTCGCCGCGCACGTTCTCCTGCAGCTCGACGAAGATCTCCATGTCGGCGAAGCGCCGGACCATGCAGTTCGCGAGCGGCAATTCGAGGTAGCCGGCGATCGCTTCCGCCAGCGGACGGCTCGCGTTGCCGGCGATGATCTTGATGGACGACGTCATGCCGGGCGTCTCTCGGCTCACTCTGCAAGTCATTCGCGGGACGCTACGCGAAACGATTACGTCCGAGACCGCACAAGCATCCGGCCGCGCGGCTCATACCAGTGGGGCCCAGCCCTCACAATGGCTTCGTTAGAAGGACTTCAAGGCGTGAAGCCCTGCCCCGCCCCCATCACGGTTCGAGCAGGCGGTGCAGGTGGACGATGAAGTAGCGGGTCTGCGCATTGTCGACGGTGGCCTGCGCCTTCGAGCGCCACGCGGTCTGGGCCGAGGCGTAGTCGGGAAAGACGCCGACGATGTCGAGATCCTTCACGTCGCGGAAGCGCACACCCGAGACATCCTCCAGCTCACCGCCGAAGACGAGGTGGAGCTTCTGGTCCGAGTCGATCGTCGTGGTCACGCGTCTCTCCTGCGGGATGCCGGGGCCCGCCGCCGGTGAGGCAGGAGCCGTGCCGCTCGGTCGCAGAGGTGGCCGTGCCGGTCAAGGTGCCCGCCGCGCAAGGAGGGGATGATGCGGGAGCCTAAGGATGGTTGTCCTTGAGATGGACAATCCTTCTGGTTGTGAAGGCCTGATGTCTCGTAGTCTCGCGCGAGGCTCGAATCAGGAGGTTGCGATGGTCGAGCGCGGATGGCGATGGAGATTCCGCCGGAGGTTCGCTGAGCGTCCGATCCTGACTGCCGCTCAGTTCGCCTGTTTCGTGCTCTGGGTCGGCGTCGTCGGCTTGGGCACCTACTTGTCCTTCGCCCTGCCCTACTTCCCACCTCCCCCGGGCGCAAAGTGTTACTTCACCGATGCCCTAATCATCTTCATCGAGTGCCGAGATGGTTTTCCCACGTTGTGGTTGAACATTGCGTGGTGGTGGACTTGGGGAAGCTTCGTGACAGTCAGCTTCCTGCCCTTCTCCCTACCTGTCGCGTTGCCGGCGCTCGTGACGCTTGGCTTTGCGCTTGGGTTCGCTCGCTTGCTGTATCGCTTGCGCTGGACTTCATGAGGCGGGGGACGGCTCCGCGCTTGCCCAGTCGCTATAATTGAAGCCGCTCGGATGGCTCAGAACAGCGACCCCTGTCGCGCGGCCGGTTCGGCCGCCGCCTTCTCAGGCTTCGGTGCGGGCTCTGGCACGGCCCGGCGAGGCGCGCGCTTCGGGCGCGGCGCCGAGGGCGGCGCGTCGGCGAGGGGGGGCGCAACGGGGTCGTCCGGAGCCTCCTCCGGGCGCGCAAAGAGAGCGCCGTCGGCAAATTGCAGTTGGAACCGCGCGGCCTGGGCAGCGGCCGCGGCCGAGCGCACCGGCAGGCCGTCGGTGTCGCGCACGAGCGCGTAGCCGCGGGCCAGCACGGCCTTGTAGCTGAGCGCCCCGAGCAGGCTGCCAAGCGCGTCGAGCCGGTCGCGGCGGCGCTCGACGATGCGGCTCATGGCGGTGCGCGGACGGTGGTCGATGGCAGCGAGCCGTGCCCGCGCCTCGGCCAGCGCGATCGCCGGGGAGCGCCGGGTGAGGCGATCGGCGAGGCGGTTCAGGCGCTCGCGGGAATCGCGGGCGTTGGCGGCGAGCGCCGGCCGCAGCCGCGCATCGGCGAGGTCGAGGCGCTGGCGCTTGACGGCGAGGAAGGCGTCGGCGCCGGGGATCGCCCGCACCAGCGCCCGGAAATCCGCCCGCTCGCGCTCGATCCGCCGCAGCATCGTGCCCGCCTGCCGGGCGCCGAGATCGTGGACCTGGGCGGCGAGTTCGGCCCGCACCGGAACCGCCATCTCGGCCGCGCCCGTGGGCGTCGGGGCGCGGCGGTCGGAGGCGAAGTCGATCAGTGTCGTATCGGTCTCGTGGCCGACGGCGGAGATCAGCGGGATCTCGGACTCGGCGGCGGCGCGCACCACCGCCTCCTCGTTGAAGGCCCAGAGATCCTCGATCGAGCCGCCGCCGCGGGCGACGATCAGCACGTCCGGCCGCGGGATCGGGCCATCGGGCGACAGCGCGTTGAAGCCCCGGATCGCCGCGGCGATTTCTTCCGCCGCCCCCTCCCCCTGCACCCGCACCGGCCAGACCAGCACGGGGCGGGGAAAGCGGTCCTCCAGCCGGTGGAGGATGTCGCGGATCACCGCGCCTGTCGGCGAGGTGACGACGCCGATCACCCGCGGCAGGAACGGGATCGGCCGCTTCCGCTCCGCCTCGAACAGCCCCTCGGCCGCAAGCTGGCGCTTGCGCTCCTCCAGCAGCGCCATCCAGGCGCCGATGCCGGCGGGCTCCATCGAGTCGATGACGATCTGGTACGAGGATTTTCCGGCAAAGGCCGTGATCTTGCCGGTGGCGACGACCTCGAGCCCCTCCTTGGGCTTCTGGCGCAGGCGCCCGAGCACGCCCTTCCACACCACCGCGTCGATCTTGGCCGAGCCGTCTTTCAGCGAGAAGTAGGCGTGGCCCGAGCCGTGCGGCCCGCGATAGCCCGTGATCTCGCCGCGCAGGCGCACATGCCCGAAGGCGTCCTCCAGGGTGCGCTTCAGGGCGGCGGCGAGATCGCCGACCGACCATTCGGGGGTGTTGGCCTGGAGCAGCGCCGAGGGCGCCGGCTCCCCCGGCGGCGGCACGGCGGCGGCAGAGGTCGCGGGACGTGGCGGGGGCACGAGCGGCATGGGCCGGACGCTAGGGAACGGGCCGGGTGAGGTAAAGGCCGACCGCACGATCGGCTGGGGAACGGCGTGCGGGTGTTGCGCCGGAGCCGCGTGGTTATCCTTGCCGACTCCGAGGTTGACTGTACCGCGATCCTTACCAGCATCCTTCGGCGGCAAGCTCTTCGTCGCGAGGCGCGCCTGCCCTGGGCTCAATGTGCGCGCCGAGTATAAGCGAGCGGTCGAACAGGCTCTCTGGAAGGCGCACGTTGAGGAGTACGGCGAAACTGTCCATACTGAGGTTCTTGCCGAAATTCAGTCTAGAGCATCGTCTCGAAAGGTGGTTGCCGGCTTTCGGAAAAAAGATGATGCGAAAACAAGAGCCTAAATCATCGTCTTGGATCAGCAGCAATGACCACGCTCGCACCCTTCTCGCAAACGCGGTGGCCTGAAAAGGAGAAATGGTGATGGCGGCCGATAACAACAGCGTCAGAACGCTGGAAGAGCTTGGGGCTCTGTACGGTCCCGTGGCTCCCCCCTCGGTCATCAAGGAGGTGGACCATATCCACGCCATCTATCGCCCCTTCATCGAAGCGGCGCCGTTCGCTGTTCTGGCAACGTGCGGGCCGCGAGGGTTGGACGCCACGCCGCGTGGCGACCCAGCGGGCTTCGTTCACATCGAGGACGAGAAGACGCTGATGCTGCCCGACAGGCGCGGGAACAACCGGATCGACAGCCTGCGCAACATCATTGCCGATCCGCGCGTCGCGCTGCTGTTCATGGTGCCCGGCATCGGCGAAACATTGCGGGTCAACGGAACGGCAGAGATACTGGCGGGGACCGAACAGCTCGCGCGTTTCACAATGGCAGGGCAACTCCCGAAAACCATCCTCCGCATCACCGTGAGCAGCGTGTTCTTCCAGTGCAGTCGTGCGGTGATCCGCGCCGGACTTTGGAAGCAGGAAAGCCATATCGCGCGGGATGACCTTCCCAGCGCGGGTTCCATCCTGCGAACACTGTCGCGTGCGGAGTTCGATGGGGATGCCTATGATCGGGCATTGCCCCAGCGTCTGGCCGATACCCTCTACTGACGCGCCAGCACGCGGCGTTCCCAAAACATGCCTACGAGACGACCGCACGAAGCATGACCGACCATCTTCACGTCATTACGGGCGGCCCAGGATCGGGCAAAACGAGCTTGATCGAGGCCCTTGCAGGTGCGGGCATCCGGCACATGCCGGAGGCTGGGAGATCGATAATTCGGGACCGAGGAATATCGGCGGCACCACTTTGCCGTGGGACAATCGGGAAGCCTTCGCGGCGTTGATGCTCGGATGGGAAATGCGGTCCCACCACGAGGCCGCGAACGCTCCCGGCCCGATCATCTTCGATCGCGGCATCCCCGCCGTTATCGGCAATCTGCGGTTATGCGGGTTGCCCGTACCGGCTCAGGCGCTGCGGGCGGCCGAGCAGCGACGCTATGCGAGGAAGGTCTTCATAGCTCCGCACTGGCCGGCCATCTTCGAGCAGGATGCCGAGCGTAGGCAGACGATCGCAGAAGCCGAAAACACCTACCATGCGATGGTGAATGCCTATTCCGGGTTGGGTTACGAGCTTGTACCCTTACCGTTCACGTCGATCACCGATCGGGTGGTGTTCGTCCGCAACCTGATCGGCTGATTCCCACTCTTCGATCCGCTGTGAGAACAGGGCACTCATGGCCCCACTCTGATAACGCGATTAGCTCGATCTGGGGAGATTCTGCAGAAAAATGTTTCAGATCAAAATATTAGCCCATCAGCCCGCTTTTGCTAAGTCACTCATATCACTACGGAAATCCAGCGTTCTGCCCAGGTAGTATTGAGCAGAAGACATGCGCAATGGATAGAACTTCGACCGCGCTGGATTCTCGCGGGGAGAAGTCAATCAGACACGGCAGCGGATGCGACGAGGGCGCCCAGTGCTCAGATCAGGCGCGTGAGGATCAGCACCGCCGTCACGGCCGGGGCGGCGGCGGCCGCCATGGCCCAGGGCCAGACCGGCGCGAGACGCGAGCGGCGGTTGTCGTTGGCGGCCCGTGGCGCCGAGCGGCGCTGCACCACGTAGTGCGACAGCCGAACGACGGGTTGCTCGCGGGGCGGGCGGGCGGGAGAGGCGATCGAGTGGCGACAGATCGGCATGGCTCTCATCAACAGGCGAGCCCGGCCAACCGTTCCGTCCGGCGCGCGGGATAAAGCGATCCCGGTGGAGGACCGCGCCGACGCGCTCACCACAGCGAGAATTCGGTGGCGAAATCCGTGGCCCGCAGCGGGCATTTCGGCGCGGGACAGGGCTCGGCCGGGACGGTCGCGAGCACGCCGTCCGCCCCCGCCTCGAAGCGCAGGCGCACGGGCGGGTCGTCCTCCTTGGCGTAGGCGAGCCGCACCTCGAAGCGCACCGCGTCGAAGGTCTTGCGGTCGGCATAGACGATCACGTCGCGCGAGACGGATTCGCCCGGATTGAGGTCGGAGGGCTCGCTCGGAAGCGGCGTCGCGCCGGAGAACAGCAACCCCTGGCGCAGGATCGGCATCCCGCCGCTCTCGCGCACGTAGTCGCGGGCGGCATCGACGTTCGCCGTGCCGGAGAGCGAGGCCCGGAAGGCGGCCTCCCGCGCTGCCGTGTCGTCGCTCGATTCGGAGAAGCGGGTGCGGATGCCGACCACGGTGTAGGTCAGCCCGAGTACGCGCACGCCCGCCTGGCCGACATTGGTGCGGGTCACGGTCGAGCGGATCGCCACCCGGTCGCCGCGCACGCCGACCCGGGCCAGATCGGTCTTCACCGAGACTGAGGGCGGGGCGAGCCCCGGCTTGATCCGCGCCTCGTAGACGAAGGTGTAGACGCCCCAGGCCCCTGCCCCGAGGATCGCCAAGGTCTGCACCAGGGTGTTGGCGCCTTCCAGGCCGAGCCCGCGGCGCTGCCGGCCCGGCCCCTCGTGACGGTCCGGCTGACGATCTTGCGGCGCCATGAGGCGGCTTCTCCCTTGCGTGGCCGGGTGCATGGCCGGCCGCGTCGCCGGGGCAAACGCGAAACGCCCTTTCCCCGGCCCAAAATTTTTTGGATAGGGTTCTTCTCATGACCGAGCCCTTCTCCATCCTGCTCATCGGCTCCGGCGGGCGCGAACACGCGCTGGCCTGGGCCATCGCGAAATCGCCGCTCTGCGCGCGGCTGTTCATCGCCCCCGGCAATCCGGGCACGGCGCAGCACGGCGAGAACCGGCCGGACCTCGCGGTGTCCGACCACGCCGCCGTCGTCGCGTTCTGCCGGGCGGAAGGGGTCGGCCTCGTGGTGGTCGGGCCGGAGGCGCCGCTGGTGGCGGGCCTCGTCGACGACCTTCAGGCCGCCGGCATCCCCGCCTTCGGGCCGACGAAGGCCGCGGCGCAGCTCGAAGGCTCGAAGGGCTTCACCAAGGATCTGTGCGCCGCTCACGACATCCCGACCGCCGCCTTCGCCCGCTTCACCGACCTCGATCCGGCGCTGGCCTATCTGCGCGCGCGCGGCGCGCCGATCGTGGTCAAGGCCGACGGGCTCGCCGCCGGCAAGGGCGTGACCGTGGCCGAGACGCTGCCCGAGGCCGAGGCCGCCGTGCGGGCGATCCTCGACGGCAGCGAGGGCGGGGCGCTCGTCATCGAGGAATGCCTGTTCGGCGAGGAGGCGAGCTTCTTCGCGCTCTGCGACGGCACCCGTGCGGTGCCGATCGGGACGGCGCAGGACCACAAGCGCGTCCATGACGGCGACCTCGGCCCCAATACGGGGGGCATGGGCGCCTATTCTCCCGCCTCCATCGTCACGCCGGAGATCACCGAGACGGTGATGACGCGGATCATCGCGCCGACGCTGGCCGGGATGGCCGCCCGCGGCACGCCCTTCGCCGGCATCCTCTATGCCGGGCTGATGCTGACGGCGGAGGGCCCGAAGCTCATCGAGTACAACACCCGCTTCGGCGATCCGGAGGCGCAGGTGCTGATGCCGCGCCTGACCGGCGATCTCGTGCCGGCCCTGCTGGCCGCGGCTCAAGGCGACCTCTCCGGCGTCGCCATCGGCTTTGACGCCTCCCGCGCCGCGCTCACCGTGGTGATGGCGGCGCGGGGCTATCCCGGCGCGGTGACCCGCGGCACGGAAATCCGCGGCGTCGAGGCGGCCGGGGGCGAGGCGGGCGACGCGACGGTTCTGGTGTTCCAGGCCGGCACCCGCCGCGACGGCGACCGGCTGCTCGCCGATGGCGGCCGGGTGCTCGCGGTCACGGCGCTCGGCGCCAGCGTGGGGCAAGCGAAAGACCGCGCCTACGCGGCAGTGAAGCGCATCGACTGGCCGGACGGGTTCTTCCGCAGCGATATCGGCGGCCGGGAGGTCGCCCGCGAAGCGGCTTCCTCCGGCACGTAAGACCCATCGATGATGGCTCATCGTCGATGGCCCGCGCGACGGCGCGGCGGCGGGCGTCCGCCGGACGCATGGAGTTCGACCATCGGTCGGGTTCCATGCAGCTTGACGTGATGCCCGGTTTCCTCGACCTCGCCTTCACCGCCGCCCGCGAGGCCGCGGCGTTGGGCGAGGTGCCGGTCGGCGCGGCCGTGGTGCGGGACGGGACCGTGCTCGCGGTCGCGGGCAACCGGCCGCGCACGCTGTGCGACCCCACGGCCCATGCCGAGATCCTGGCGATCCGCGCCGCCTGCGCCGCGCTGCGCGACGAGCGGCTCACCGGCTGCGACCTCTACGTCACCCTGGAGCCCTGCCCGATGTGCGCGGGCGCGATCGCCTTCGCCCGCATCCGCCGGCTCTACTACGCCGCCTCCGACCCCAAGGGCGGCGGCGTCGAGCACGGCCCCCGCGTGTTCAACCAGCCGACCTGCCACCACGCGCCGGAGGTCTATTCGGGCTTTCGCGAGGGCGAGGCGGCCGGCCTCCTCAGGGATTTCTTTTCGGAAAGGCGGGGGTGAGCGGGAGGCGAACCGCGGCGGCTCGCGGCGCGTTCGGCTCACGTCCCGCGATGCCGCACGGAGCCCCCTCCCATGGTCCCGACCTACCAGCGCGCCCTGATCGTCGGTGCCGGCCCCGGTCTGAGCGCCTCGCTGGCGCGCCTGTTCACGGCCGAGGGGCTGAAGGTCGGGCTTGCCGCGCGAAATGTCGAAAAGCTGAGCGATCTCGCCGCGGAGACGGGGGCCGTGGTCCATGCCTGCGATGCCACCGATCCGGGGCAGGTCGAGGCCCTGTTCCCCCGGCTCGAACCGGCGCTGGGCGGTGCGCCGGACGTGGTGGTCTACAACGCCAGCGGCCGGCTGCGCGGGGCCACCGTCGATCTCGATCCTGAGGCGGTGGCCCGCGCCCTCTCGGTCTCGGCCTATGGCGGCTTCCTCGTGGCGCAGGCCGCCGCCCGGCGGATGCTGCCCCACCGCCACGGCGCGATCCTGTTCACCGGCGCTTCGGCGAGCGTGAAGGGCTTTGCGGGCTCGGCCCCCTTCGCCATGGGCAAGTTCGCCCTGCGGGGCCTCGCGCAGAGCCTTGCCCGCGAATGGCAGCCCCAGGGCATCCATGTCGCCCATATCGTGATCGATGGCGCCATCCGCTCCGCCGCCCGGCCCGATCCGCAGGACCATCCCGACGCGACTCTCGATCCGGACGCCATCGCGAAAAGCTACCTCGCCCTCCTGCGCCAGGATCGCAGCGCCTGGACCGACGAGATCGCCCTCCGGCCGTGGGTCGAGCGCTTTTGAGGAATTTACGCTGCGAGAAAGCTCTTTAGCGCCCGCAGCGTCGGCTCCGGCGCTTCCTCGGCCATGAAGTGGCCGGAGGCGATGCGGGCGCCCTGCGCCCGTGGCGCAAAGGTCTGTTGCCAGGCTGCCAGCGCGGTCTCGGGCTTGTCCCGATCGAGATAGGCCTCGCTCGCGAGCACGAGCACCGGCATCGGCAGGGTCCGGCCCGCGGCGAGGTCGGCGCGGTCGGCGGCGCGGTCCGGCCCGTCGGCGCCGCCGGCCCGGTAATCCTCGCACATCGCGTGGATGCGCTCGGGGACGTTCCAGGCGTGCCGGTAGAGGGTGAGCGCGCGGGCGTCGAAGGCAGTCAGATCGTGCGCGGCGGTCCAGTCGCGCAGCAGCCCCTCGAAATAGCCGTCCGGATCGCGGCGGATCGCCTCCTCCGGTTCCGGGGCGGGGCGCGACAGGAACGGCCAGTGCGGGTTCGCGTCGGGATTCGCCTCGATGCGGGCCCACTGCACGTCGGTCGGCACGATGTCGAGCAGCGCGAGCCGCTCGATCCGGCCGGGTTCGTCCAGCGCCAGCCGGTAGCCGATGCGGGCACCGCGATCATGGCCGGCCAGCGCGAAGCGGATATGGCCGAGCCGCTCCATCACCGCGACGATCTCCGCCCCGAGCCGCCGCTTGGCGTAGGCGTTCTCCCCGCTCCCCGAATCCGGCGCGGCCGACCAGCCGTAGCCTTTCACGTCGAGGGCGATGACGCGGTGCGTCTCGGCGAGCGCCGGCGCCAGCCGGTGCCACATCGCGTGGCTCTGCGGAAAGCCGTGCAGCAGCAGGAGCGGCGGTGCCGATTCGGGACCGCCGGCCCGGCCGAACCAGCGGCCCGCCGGCCCCTCGATCCACAGCGGCGCGAAGCCGGGAAACAGGTCGTCGCCCTCTGCCATCCGCGTCCTCCCGTCTTGCCCTTCATTCGTCGCGGACAACGATCTCGCGGCGTCATGGCTCCGGGGTCAGGGCGCCCACGGCACGCGGACCAGAGATGAGCCCGAGGTGGAGACGGGATATCGCCGAGCGGAGATGCGGCCTCCACAAGATCCTGCGGGGATCGCAGCGGCCGATGCACGGCATCGACTGGATTTTAAGCAGGTTGGCGAAGGCATAGGCAAGATAAAATGTTTACACTTCGACCGGATGATCGGGGTAGTCTATGGTGGTGACATGCCTTTGAACGACCTCGAAGAATTGGCGCGAATCGCCTTCGATTGGATCTGGGCGACGGATTCCGAGGATCGATTCAGCTACCTTTCCTCAGGGGCGGAGCGCCTGCTGGGCCGCCCGACGGCGAGCCTGATCGGGGTCGAGCGGTCCGCGCTGTTCTGCGAGCGGGAGGACCTGAGCCTCGCGGTCTACCGCGAGACGATCGCCGCCCGCCGCCCGTTCCGCGACCTGACCTACGTCTACCGCCATCCCGACGGTACGGCGCGCTGGTTCGAGATCAGCGGCCGGCCGCTGATCTCGCCCGAGGGCGATTTCCTGGGCTACCGCGGCGTCGGCAGCGACGTCAGCGAGCAGCACCGGACCCGCCACGCCCTGGTCGAGGCGCATGCCCAACTGAGCGAGCAGAACCGGCGCTTCGACGCCGCCCTGGCGAACATGACCCAGGGCCTGTGCATGTTCGACGCGGACCAGCGGCTCCTCGTCTGGAACCGGCGCTACCTGGAAATCTTCGGCCTGCCCGAGGGCGCGCTCGATGTCGGCATGAGCCAGCGCGCGATCATCGAGGCGCTGGTGACGCTCGGCTGCTACAAGCGCGGCGTCACGGTCGATGCGGTGAGCGAGGGCACCCGCACCTCGCTCACCGCGGACGGATCGAAGTCGGTGCTGCGCGAACTCGCCGACGGGCGGATCATCGCCGTGACCCACCGGCCCATGCCCGGCGGCGGCTGGGTGGCGACCTTCGAGGACATCACCGAGCGGCGGCGCAACGAGGCGCGCATCATCCACATGGCCCGTCACGACGGGCTCACCGACCTGCCCAATCGCACCCGTCTGCGCGAGATCGGCGCCGAGCTGATCGAGACGCTGCGGGGCGGCGCGCACCTCGCCGTGCTCTGCCTCGATCTCGACCGCTTCAAGCCGATCAACGACAGCTTCGGCCATGCGGTGGGGGACACCCTGCTGCGGGCGGTGGCCGAGCGGCTGCGGGCGCATGTGCGCGGGCGCGACGTGGTGGCCCGGCTCGGCGGCGACGAGTTCGCCGTGCTGTCCCACGTCGAGGACACGGCCGGGGCGGCGGCGCTGGCCGAGCGCCTAATCGAGATGGTCGGCGCGCCCTACGACCTCGACGGGATCACCGTCGAGATCGGGATGAGCGCCGGCATCGCCCTCGCCGCGTCCGAGGACGGCGTCCCGCACAACATCGAGCGCCTCCTCAAGGAGGCCGACATGGCCCTCTACGAGGCGAAGGCCGAGGGGCGCGGCACCTGCCGCCTGTTCGAGCCGCAGATGGACGAGACCCTGCGCGAGCGGCTCGACCTCGAACGCGAGCTGCGCGAGGCGCTCCAGCAGGGCCTGTTCGAGCTGCATTACCAGCCGCTCGTGGACCTGTCCGACAACCGCATCACCGGGATGGAGGCGCTGGTGCGCTGGCGCCATCCCGAGCGCGGTCTCATGAGCCCGATGGTGTTCATCCCGCTGGCCGAGGAGACCGGCCTGATCGTGCCGATCGGCGAATGGGTGCTGCGCCAGGCCTGCCGTGATGCCGCCGCCTGGCCGGACGACATCAGCGTCGCGGTCAACGTCTCGCCGCTGCAACTGCGCCACCGCGGCTTCGTCCAGAGCGCGCTCGGCGCGCTCGCGGGCAGCGGCCTCAAGGCGGCGCGGCTGGAACTGGAGATTACCGAGAGCGTGCTGCTCGACGACACCGAGGCGAATCTCGAGACGCTCCATACCCTGCGCAAGCTCGGGGTGCGCATCTCCATGGACGATTTCGGCACGGGCTATTCCTCGATCAGCTACCTGCGGCGCTTCCCGTTCGACAAGATCAAGATCGACCG
Organism: Methylobacterium sp. AMS5; assembly: GCF_001542815.1. Lineage (GTDB taxonomy): Bacteria > Pseudomonadota > Alphaproteobacteria > Rhizobiales > Beijerinckiaceae > Methylobacterium. Next base: position 4,098,797 of record NZ_CP006992.1, on the reverse strand, counting down.
CTCCTTCGTGCGCGACTGCGCCGCGCAGTCGGAGGCCGGCGCCATCATCCGCGCCATCGTGAGCCTGGGGGCGAGCCTCGGCATCACCACGCTGGTCGAGGGCGTGGAGACCGAGCCGCAGCTGGCCACCGTCCGGGCGGAGGGTGCGCAGGAGGTCCAGGGTTACCTGTTCAGCCCGCCCCGGCCGATCCACGAGATCGCCGCCCTGCTCGAAACCTCGACGCGGTCCGAGGGACTGTCGGCAGGAACGCCGGCGGCAGGGACGCTCGCGGCCTGACACCACGCTTCGGCGGACGTTTTTTTCGCGCGCGGGGCCATCCCGCCCGCCGGTCCCGCGCGCGCAGCCCTTGCTGCTCCGCCACCCTCCTCCCGTGCGAGCGGGCCCGGGCGCACGGATCCGGGGACGGGAACGCGCGGCCTCGGCGGCCGTTTTCAGCGCCAGGGACGGAACGATTCCGGCAGCTTGGCAATTTCACAGCCAGGACAGACTTCGAAGACACCGCAAGACACCGTCTGAGACGGCCGTCAGGAGGATACCATGATCGGTTGGGCTGTTACCTTTCTCGTCGTCGCTCTGATCGCTGCGCTGCTCGGCTTCGGCGGCATCGCCGGCACCGCCATGGAAGCGGCCAAGATCGTCTTCTTCGTCGCCATCGCCCTGTTCCTGATCTCGGCGGTGATGGGCGCGGTGCGCGGGCGCTCCCCGCGGCTGTGACGATACGGCCGTTTCGCGAGGCATTTCGCGGGACTTGACGGACGAGGCGGCCCTTCGCGGGCCGCCTTTTCCTTTTGTGCGCCCCTCCGGTCTGATAAGGGGCGCGGATGACCGACATTCCAGACACCTCCCCGGCCGTGCCCGCGGACCAACCCGCCGCGCCCGAGGGTGAGCGCATTGCCAAGGCCATCGCCCGCGCCGGCATCGCCTCCCGCCGCGACGCGGAGGCGCTGATCGAGGCCGGCCGCGTCACCCTCAACGGCAAGGTCCTGACCTCGCCGGCGATCAACGTCACCGATTCCGATCGCATCACGGTGGACGACGAGCCCCTGCCCGCCCGCGAGCGGACCCGGCTCTGGCTCCTGCACAAGCCGCGCGGTGTCGTGACGACCGCCCGCGACCCGGAAGGCCGCCCGACCGTCTTCGACGGCCTGCCCGACGAGCTTCCGCGGGTCGTCGCCATCGGCCGGCTCGACATCAACACCGAAGGGCTGCTGCTCCTCACCAACGACGGGGGGCTGGCCAAGGTGATCGCCCATCCCGATACCGGCTGGCTGCGCCGCTACCGGGTGCGCGCCTTCGGCGACGTGACCCAGCCCGATCTCGACAAGCTGAAGAAGGGCCTGACCGTCGACGGCATGGAATACGGCCCGATCGAGGCGACCCTCGACCGGGCGCAGGGCGACAACGTCTGGCTGACGCTCGGCCTGCGCGAGGGCAAGAACCGCGAGGTCAAGCGCATCCTCGAACATCTCGGCCTCTCGGTGAACCGGCTGATCCGGCTCTCGTTCGGGCCGTTCCAGCTCGGCGACCTCGAAGTCGGCCTCGTCGAGGAGATCCGCACCAAGGTTCTGAAGGAGCAGCTCGGAAAGAACCTCGCCGAGCAGGCGGGCGTCGATTTCGAGAGCCCGGTGCGCGAGACGATCGCCCCCTTCGGCAGCCCGAAGAAGGCAACCCGCGCCACGCAGGCCGCGGCGCCCGCGGGGCGGGGCCGTCAAGGCGCGCGCGACGAGGGTGCTTCGGAGGCCCGCTCGGGGTCTCGCGGCGGGTCGGCCGGCCGTCCGCCGCGCGATCCCGCCCGCCCTGCCGCCCCCCGCGCCGGGGCACGCCCGGCACCGCGTCCCCCTTCCCCGACCGTGTGGCGTGCCGACGAGGAGACGCGGCCCCGCGCTTCCAAGGTGCCGCGCCGGGGCATGGACCCCAAGACCGCCCGCGCGGCGGCGGCCGAGCGCGGCCGCGAGCGGATCGGCGCGATCCAGGCGGCCGGCGACCGCCGGGTGCTGGTGGAGCGGCTTCAGCCCTCCCCCGAGACGCCCGCGCCCGAGCCGCATCGCCGGGTCCGCTTCCGCAACGAGGAGGAGCGCTCCGCCCCCCGCGACAGGGCGCGCGAAGACAGGACGCGCCAGGATCGCCCCCGTGAGGACCGGCCACGCAGCCAGGGACCGCGCGAGAACCGCGCCCGCGACGAGCGGCCGGGCCGGGACGAGTTCCGCCGCGGCGCCCCCGCGGGCGATGCCCCTCCCCGCCGCCGTGAGGCCGGGGAGGCCGCACCGGCCGAGCGGCGCGGGCCGCCCCGCGAGCGTCCGTCCGATTTCGAGGGGCGTCCGCCGCGCGAGCGGAGCGAGGGCCGGCCTCAGCGTGACTCCTATGGTGGCTCCCATGAGCGCGGCGAGGGCGCACCCCGCCGCGAGCGGCCGAGCGAAGGGCGCCCGCCCGAGCGTCGCGGCCCCCCGCGCGATCGGCCCCGTGCCGCCGAGGGCGAGCGGCCGGCCCGCCCGCCGCGCGGCGCCGAGGCGTCCGATCGTCCCGCCTTCCGCAAGGGACCCGCTAAGGGGCCCGGCGGTGGTGCAGGCAAGAGCTTCGGCGGCAAGCCCGGCTTCAAGGGCGGTGACCGCGACGGCGCCAGAGGCGATTTCAAGGGCGGCGCGAAAGGTGGCCCGCGGGGCGACTTCAAGCCCGGTGGTGGCGGTCGGCCCGGCGGGCGCCCGGGCGGGCGTCCCGGCGGCAAGCCCGGCGGTGCTCCTGGGGGACGCCCCGGTGGTGGTGGCAAGGCGGGACCGCGCGGCGGACGTCCGAGCCGTCCGCCGCGCGGCGAGGGCTAAGGGGCCTCGCGCGTGCGGATCGTCGGCGGCGAATGGCGCGGGCGCAGGCTGGTCGGACCGAAGGCGGAGGGCATCCGCCCGACCTCCGAGCGCCTGCGCGAGGCTCTGTTCAACGTGCTCGCCCACGCCTACGACGACGCGGTCGAGGATGCGGTGGTGCTCGACCTGTTCGCGGGCACCGGCGCCCTCGGCTTCGAGGCGCTCTCCCGCGGCGCGGCCCATGCTGTCTTCGTGGACGACGGGCGCCAGGCCGGCACCCTGATCCGCGCCGCGATCGCCGCCCTTGGCTGCGAGGACCGCGCCCGGCTGATCCAGCGCGACGCGACCCGGCTCGGGCCTGCCCTGGACCGGCCCGCGACGCTGGCCTTCTGCGACCCGCCCTACCGGAAGAACCTTGCACCCGCGGCCCTCACGGCGGCGGCCGGGGGCGGCTGGCTCAGCCCCGGCGCGCTGGTCCTCGTCGAGGAGGCCGCGGAGGCCGGACCGGTCCTGCCGCCGGGTTTCGAGGAACTGGAGCGGCGCAGCTACGGCGAGACGACGGTGACCTTCGGTCGCTACGAGGGCTGAGCCCTTCGCCCGCGCCGTGAGGTTGCCCTATCTCGCTCGGGCCACGCCCGTCCGCGAGAGGAGCCCGCCTCCATGCCGCCCGTCCTGCCGCTTTCCCGCCGAACCCTGTTGCAGGGCGCGGCCTTCTCCGCCGGAGCGGGCTTCGCGCCGGCCCTCCTGCGCCCGGCCCGCGCCGCCGACGCCCTGATCACCCGGCCGATCCCCTCCTCCGGTGAGCGGTTGCCGGCCATGGGCATCGGCACCTCCCGCCGCTACGAGGTGGCGGCGACGCCCGAGGCGACGGCGCCCTTGCGCGAGGCGGTGGAGCGCTTCGTCGCGCTCGGCGGGCAGGTGATCGACACCGCCCCGAGCTACGGCACCGCCGAGGACGTCCTCGGCCTGATCCTCCAAGGCCTGCGCGAAAAGGTCTTTCTCGCCACCAAGGTCGCGGCCCGCGGCCGGGAGGCGGCGCAGGCGGAGACCGAGCGCTCGTTCCAGCGCCTGCGCACGGACAAGATCGATCTCATCGCCGTGCACAACCTGATCGACACGGAAGTGAACCTCGCGGTCCTGCGCGCGCTCAAGGAGAAGGGCCGCATCCGCTATGTCGGCGTCACGGTCTGGCGCGACGAGCAGTTCCCCGAACTCGAGACGGTGATGAAGCGGGAAAAGCTCGACTTCGTGCAGGTGAACTATGCCCTCGATAGCCGGGCGGCGGCCGAACGCGTCCTGCCGCTGGCCGTTGAGCGCGGCGTGGCGGTGATGGTCAACGTGCCCTTCGGCCGCGACCGCCTGTTCAAGGCGGTGAAGGACAAGCCCCTGCCCGCGTTCGCCGCCGAATTCGGCTGCAAGAGCTGGGCGCAGTTCTTCCTCAAATACGTGCTCGCCAACGAGGCCGTGACCTGCCCGATCCCGGGCATGGCCAAGGCGAGTTACGTCGAGGACAACCTCGCCGCCGCGACCGGGCGGCTGCCGGATGCCGCCGAGCGGCGCAAGATGGAGGCCTTCATCGATGCGGTCTGACTTTTTTGAGATTTCTTCCGTTCGACGCGGGGTGCTGGCCCTGCTTGCCGGCACGCTTCTGCTCCCCGCCCTGCCCGCTCTCGCTCAATCGGAAAATCCCAAAAAAATCGGGATCATCGGGGCGGGCAATATCGGCGGCACGCTCGGCCGGCTCTGGATCAAGGCAGGCTACGAGGTGTTCTTCGCCTCCCGCCACCCGGAGGAGCTGAAGGCGCTCGTCGAGGAACTCGGGCCCAAGGCGCGGGCCGGCACCCCGGCGGAGGCGATCGCCTTCGGCAACGCCGTGCTGATCGCGGTGCCCTACAAGGCCTATCCGGAGCTGGGGCGTGAGAACACCGCCGCGCTCAAGAACAAGGTCGTGATCGATGCCGGCAATGCGGTGAAGGCCCGCGACGGGGCGGTTGCCGACGAGGTCGAGCGCGACGGCATCGGTGCGGTCTCGGCCAAGTATCTGGCCGGCGCCCGCGTGGTGCGCGCCTTCAATGCGGCCAACTACAAGATCTTCCAGAAGAATGCCGGCCGGCCCGAGCCGCGCATGGCCGTGCCGATCGCCGGCAACGATCCGAAGGCGCTGGAGACCGCCCGCACCCTGGTCTCGGATGCCGGCTTCGACCCCGTCGTGGTCGGCGAGTTGAAGGCGGCGGACACCTTCGCCATGGGCTCGCCCGGCTTCGGCCACGACCTCTCGGCGCCGGAGCTGAAGCAGAAGCTCGGGGTGAAGCCTTGAGCGAGGCCCCGGCCTCACTCACGCACCGCCTTGCCCGCCTCGTCGATGTGAGGCCGGGCGAGGGCCCGGCGCTGGCATGGTCCTGGGCCTACATCTTCGCGCTGCTCGCGAGCTACTACGTGCTGCGCCCGATCCGCGACCAGATGGGCGTGGCGGGCGGCCTGGAAAACCTGCCCTGGCTGTTCCTGGCGACCCTCGTCGGCATGCTCGCGCTGAACCTGCCCTTCGCGTGGCTGGTCAAGCGCCTGCCGCGGGCGCGCTTCGTGCCCCTCACCTACCGCTTCTTCATCCTCAACATCCTGATCTTTGCCGCTCTCATCGCGGTGGCCGAGGGCGAAACCGCGGTCTGGGTGGGGCGGGCCTTCTTCGTCTGGCTCTCGGTCTTCAACCTGTTCGTGGTCTCGATCTTCTGGGCCACGGTGGTGGACGTGTTCTCGACGAGCCAAGGCAAGCGCCTGTTCGGCTTCATCGCCGCGGGTGCCACGCTCGGCGCCATCTGCGGCTCGGCGGTGACGGCGACGCTCGCCCGCGACGTGCCGACCTGGGCGCTGCTCGTCGCCGCCGCCGTGCTCCTGGAGGCGGCGGTCTTCGCCATGCGCGGCCTCGCCCGCCTGATCGGGCGCCTCCACGAGGTGCCGGAGGATTCGCGGGCGGGCGAGGTCATCGGCGGCGACGTGTGGGCCGGCATCCGGCGCACATTCGCCTCGCCCTACCTCCTGAACATCGCGCTGTTCCTGGCGCTGTTCTCGGTCACGGCGACCTTCCTGTATTTCGAGCAGGCGGCGGTGGCCAAGAACAACTTCCCCAGCCGGGGCGCGCAGACGGCCTTCTTCGCCAATGTCGATCTCGCCGTGAACGCCCTGACGCTCGGCGTGCAGCTCTTCCTCACCGGGCGCATCACGCGCTGGCTCGGGGTCGGCGTGACGCTCGCGCTGCTGCCGGCGGCAAGCGTCATCGGGTTTGCCGCGCTCGCGCTCTCGCCGAGCGTCGCCTCGGTGGTGATGATCTACGTGCTGCGGCGCGCGGGCAACTTCGCCATCGCCCGGCCGGTGCGCGAGGTGCTGTTCACGGTGGTGCCGCGCGAGGATCGCTACAAGGCGAAAAGCTTCATCGACACGGTGGTCTACCGCCTCGGCGATCAGGTCGGCGCGTGGTCCTATACGGGCCTCTCCGCGCTCGGCTTCGGCGGCCACGCCGCGGCCGTGGTGGCGGTGCCGCTCTCGGCCGCATGGCTCCTCAACGCGCTCTGGCTCGGCCGGGCGCAGGCGCGGCGGCAGAAGGCGGCGGAAACGGACGACACATCGCCGCCGCTGCCAACCGGCGCGGACTGAGGCGCCTTGTTGCAAAGGTTATTTTTAATCTAACCCTGTTTCCGCCCGGCGGATGTGACGAACGCGCCGGTCGTGGAAAGACCGTGATGCGGCATCGCAGCACGCGTGTGTTTCCGGCAATCATCGGACATAGAACAGAAACAGTGATCGTGCGGTATCGGCCGGGTCAACGCCCGTGCCTCAGCGTCTCTCACAAAACTCCCGCCGCGCCGTCATCGCCAGAGCGAGAACGGTCAGAGACCGGGAGTTTTGTGAGGCACTCTTAGCTCCGGCAGGATCACCGGACATCCACCGGAGAACCATGGGACTCGTCCAGTACGCCCTCAAGTTCCGCATCACGACCTACGTCCTCGCGGTGCTGATGATGCTCGGCGGCATCAGCGCCATCGTCGTGACCCCGAAGGACGTGCTGCCGGCGGTCGATATCCCTGTCGTCGTCGTGGTCTGGACCTATACGGGCCTGTCCGCGCCGGAGATGGAGAAGCGGATCACGACCTATTCCGAGTTCGGTATCTCCAACAACGTCAACAACATCGCCCGAATGGAATCGACGAGCCTGCAAGGCACGTCGGTGATGAAGATCTATTTCGACCAGAGCGTCAGCATCGATCTGGCCATCGCCCAGGTCGTCTCCTCCACGAACTCGATCCGCGCGCTGATGCCGCCCGGCGTGCAGCCGCCCGTGATCGTGCGCTTCTCCGCCTCCTCGGTGCCGGTGATCCAGCTCGCGCTGACCTCGGCCAAGGACAGCCTCAACAAGGTCTACGACTACGCACAGTACCGCATCCGCCAGCGCCTGACCCAGGTGCCGGGCTCGACCCTGCCCTCCCCGTTCGGCGGCGCCCCGCGCCAGGTCATGGTCGATCTCGACCTGCACGCGCTCCAGGCGCTCGGGATGACGCCGCTGGAGGTCACCAACGCAGTGACCTCGCAGAACCTGACGATCCCCTCGGGCCTCGCCAAGATCGGCGAGCAGCAATACCCGGTGCAGATGAACGCGACGCCGGACGCGATCGCGGCGCTCAACGAGATCCCGATCAAGGTCGTCAACGGCCAGCCGGTTCTGGTGCGCGACGTGGCCTATGTCCGCGACGGCGGCCCGCCGCAGGTCAACGTGGTGCGCGCCGACGGCGCCGCCTCGGTGTTGATGCGGGTGTTGAAGAACGGCACCGCCTCGACGCTGGATGTGGTCAACAACGTCAAGGCGGCGCTCCCCGACATCCGCGCGGCGGCCCCCGAGGGCATGGAGATCAAGCCGCTCTTCGACCAGTCGGTCTTCGTCTCGAACGCGATCGAGGGCGTGTGGCACGAGGCCGTCATCGCCGCCGCGCTGACCGGCCTGACCATCCTGCTGTTCCTCGGCTCATGGCGCTCGACCCTGATCGTGCTCGTCTCGATCCCGCTCTGCCTCATGACCTCGCTGGCGCTCTTGGCCGCGCTCGGTCACACCATCAACGTGATGACGCTCGGCGGATTGGCGCTCGCGGTCGGCATCCTCGTCGACGACGTGACGGTGGCGATCGAGAACACCTACCGCCTGTTCGAGGAGGGCAAGCCGTTCCGCAACGCCGTGGTCGAGGGCGCGGCGGGCATCGCCAAGCCGGCGCTGATCTCGACGCTCTCGATCTGCGCCGCCTTCGTCTCGGTCTTCGCGCTCACCGACACCCCGAAGTATCTGTTCACGCCGCAGGCGCTCGCGGTCGTGTTCGCGATGCTGACCTCCTACCTCCTCACCCGCACCCTGGTGCCGGTGATGATCGACGTGCTGGTGGCGCGCGAATACCTCCAGCACCACGGCGGCGAGGGCGAGGCCCCGCGCCGCGGCCGGATCGAGCGGGCGCTGGCTTGGCTGCTCTCCCCCGTCTTCCGGCTGGCGGGCGCCTTCCGCCGCGGCTTCGAGGTGCGGTTCGACCGCTTCCACCGCGGCTATGTCGGGCTGTTGCACGCCGTCCTGCGCCACCCGGTCGCGACGGTGACAGGCGTCGTCCTGCTGTTTGCCGGCACCGGCGGGCTCTTCGTGTTCACGGGGCAGGACTACTTCCCGCAGGTCGAATCGAGCCAGATGACGATGCACCTGCGCACCCGGCCGGGCATGCGCATCGAGACCGCCGAGCAGACCTTCGCCGAGGTTCAGAAGGTGGTGCGCGAGGTGATCCCCGAGGGCGAGATCGACCAGATCCTCGACAACATCGGCCTGCCCTCGAACAACTACAACTTCGCCTTCTCCGACGGCTCCTTCGTCTCCTACAACGACGGGCAGATGCTCATCGACCTGAAGGACGAGCACGGCCCGGTCGTCGAGTACCAGCGCCGCCTGCGCGAGACCCTGCGCGAGCGCTTCCCCGACATGATCGTCTATTTCCAGCCCTCCGACATCATCACGCAGATTCTCAATTTCGGCGTGATCGCGCAGATCGACGTGCAGGTCTCGGGCCGCAACACGGTGAAGGATCTGGCGGCCGCCCGGCGCATCGAGGCGCGGCTGAAGGAGACGCCCGGCCTCGTCGACGTGCATCTGCATCAGATCGTCGATCAGCCGCAATTCTTCGTCGATGTCGACCGGCGGCTGGCCTCCGAACTCGGCCTGACCCAGCAGCAGGTGGCCCAGAGCCTCAACGTGTCGCTCTCGGGCTCCTTCCAGGTGAACCCGAACTTCTGGACCGACCCGAAGACCGGCATCCCCTACCAGCTCTGGGTGCAGACGCCGGAATACCGCAACGCCTCGCTCACCGCGCTGCAGAACACCCCGCTCTTTGCCCGCGCCAATGCCGGAAACGGGCCGGGCGCGCTGACGCTGCTGTCGAGCATCGCGACGATCACCCGCCAGCCGACGCAGACGGTGATCAACCACGTCAACACGCAGCCGACCTTCAACGTCTATGCGGCGGTGCAGGACCGCGACCTCGGCGCGGTCGCCGGGGATATCGATAAGATCGTCGCCGAGGAGCAGAAGACCCTGCCGGCCCCCGACAAGATCTCCGTGCGCGGGCAGATCGAGAACATGCGCGCCGCCTTCTTCCGGCTCGGCATCGGGCTCGGCATCGCGGTCATTGCCGTCTACCTCCTGATGGCGGTGAACTATCAGAGCTGGGGCGACCCCTTCGTGGTGCTGGCCGCCCTGCCGATCGCCTTCTGCGGTATCGTGGCGAGCCTGTTCATCACCGGCACCACCTTCTCGATCCCCTCCTTGTTCGGGGCGATCATGTCGGTGGGCATCGCGTCGGCCAACTCGATCCTGCTCGTCACCTTCGCCAAGGAACACCGGGAGGCGACGGGCTGTTCGGCCCACGAGGCGGCCATCGTCGCGGGCGAGACGCGGCTGCGGCCGGTGCTGATGACGGCAAGCGCGATGTTTTTGGGCCTCGTGCCGATGGCGCTCGGCACCGGCGAGGGCGGCGAGCAGAACGCGGCGCTCGCCCGCGCGGTGATGGGCGGCATCGCGCTCGGCACGCCCTCGACGCTGCTGTTCGTGCCGTTCCTCTACAGCCTGCTGCGGCGGGGCGAGGCCAAGCCGCTCGAGGATTATGTCTGATGCGCGTGGGTATCGAGAGAAGGATCGTTCCGTGAGCCAGCCCGACCGGACAGGGGACGACAAAAAAGCCCCGCCGCCGCCGGGCAAGGGCGGCTTCGCGCTGGCCGGGCTGATCGCGCTTGGCCTGCTGGCTTACGGCGGCTACGGCCACTGGCAGCGCGCGGCACGGGCCGAGGCGACGCGAACCCGGCAGATGGAGTTCGTGCCGAAAGTGCGCACCGAGGAGGCCAAGCGCCTCGACGGGCCGATCGAGCTGACCCTGCCGGGCCAGACCGAGCCCTTCGCCACCGCGCGGATCTATCCCCGCGCCACCGGCTACATCGCCGAGCGGCGCGTCGATCTCGGCTCGCGGGTGAAGAAGGGTGACGTGCTCCTGCGCATCGCCGCCCCGGATCTCGACCAGCAACTCGCGCAAGCCGAGGCGCAGCTCGGGCAGCTCGAGGCCCAGCTCCTGCGGGCCCGGGCCATGGTCGATCAGGCCAAGGCCAATACGAACCTCGCCCAGGCCACCAATTCGCGCACCTCGACGCTCGCCGGCCAGGGCTGGGCCTCGAAGCAGACCGCCGACAACACCCAGGCCGGCGTTCTGGCGCAGCAGGCGAACCTCGCCTCGGCGGAGGCCGACGTGAAGGTGGCCCAGGCCAACATCAAGGCGCAGCAGGCGACCGTCGGCCGCCTCAAGGCGCTGACCGGCTTCGAGATCGTCACCGCCCCCTTCGACGGCGTGATCACCACCCGCAACGTCGATGTCGGCGACCTCGTCCAGGCCGATGCCGGCTCCGGCTCGCCGCTCCTGTCGATGGACCGGGACGACGTGCTGCGCATTTCGGTCAACGTGCCGCAGAACGCGGCGGTGGGCGTGCAGCCCGGCATCCCGGCCCAGATCAAGGTGCCGCAAATGCCCGACCGCAGCTTTGCCGGCGTGGTCGAGCGCAGTTCGGTGGCTTTGCTCGCCTCCTCGCGCACCCTGACGACGCAGGTCGACGTGCCGAACCCCGACCGCACCCTGCGGCCGGGCCTCTACGTCTACGTGACCCTGGCGATTCCCCGCACCGGCGGCGCCACGGTGGCGGTGCCGGCCGAGGCCCTGGTGTTCAACCAGTCCGGCACCCGCGTGGCGGTGGCCCGCGAGGACGACCGCGTGGGTTGGGTCGAGGTCCACGTCGCCCGCGACAAGGGCACGGTGGTCGAGGTGGACAAGGGTCTCTCCGGCGGCGAGCGCCTCGTGCTGAGCCCCCCGGCCGATCTCAAGGACGGCGGCCGCATCGCTCCCCAGGCGCCGAAGTCGGACAAGCCGATGCAAGCCGCGCAGCGCTGAGGATTTCGCGCAGCGCTAAGGCTTTCGGGCAGCGCTAAGGCTTTCGGGCAGCGCCGATCCCATCCTCGTCCTCATCCCGAGCTGCCGCAGCGAAGCGGAGGCCTCGGGATGACGGGGGGATCGGTGCCTTCGTGTCTGTTGGCCTGATCGACAGGTTGCGCGGGCGGCCCCACTCGGCTCACATCCCGCCCGGAAACGCATCCCACGAGAAGGGCCAGCCATGACCGACCTCAAAACGCTTCGCAGCCTGTCCGGGCTGCCGCCGGAGCCCGCTTCCCTGTCGGGCTCAGGCTTGGTGATGATCGACCTGCAGAACACCTACCGCGAGGGCGTGATGCGCCTGGAGGGCGTCGAGCCGGCGATCCGCGAGGCGCAGGCGCTGCTGGAACGGGCGCGGGCGGCGGGGATCCCCGTCTTCCACGTGCGCCACGATGCCGGGCCGGGCTCGCCCTACGATCTCACCGCGGCCATCGGCCAGATCAGCGACGAGGTCGCCCCGCGGGATGGGGAGCCCGTCATCACCAAGGCCTATCCGAGTTCCTTCGTCGGGACCGACCTGCAGGCGCAACTGGAGGCAGCCGGCATCAAGGACGTGATCCTGGCCGGCTTCATGACGCATATGTGCGTGAATTCGACCGCGCGCAGCGCCTTCAACCTCGGCTTCCGCCCGACCGTGGTGGCCTCGGCCACCGCCACCCGCGCCCTGCCGGGGCCGGACGGTGCGACCGTACCGGCGGCCGCGGTGCAGGCCGCAAGCCTCGCGGCGCTCGGTGACCTGTTCGCGGTGGTGGCGCCGGATGCGGCGGCGATCCGGGGGTAGAGCATCGTCCCGAAAGGCGGGTTACGGCTTTCGGAAACAGAGGATGCGCGAAGGGGGGATCAGGCCGCGCGGGCGCGGGGCTGCGCGGCTGCGTCCGTCGGCTGCTGCCCGAACACGCGCTGGTAGAGCGCGGCGGGGCTGTGGCTGCGGCCTTCCGAATCGACGATGCGGACGTCGCTCATGCCGGAGGTCGTCAGCGACAGGCCCTGCTCCAGGGCGCTCAGCAGGGAGCCGTGCTGCCAGGAATAGACGCGGGATGCGGTGCCGGCGCTGACGGTGAAACTCACGAGACGACATTCCCAATGTTTAAGACCGGCTGGCGACGCTGCCGCCGGATCTGATGAAAGAAGAGGCAGCCCCGATCGGGGTTCCTAAAACTTGAGCTTTAATAGTGGCTCTTGGTTGACGAAGTCTTTGCGAAACCAGCCCCTTTCGGTGGCGGAACCAGGGGCGTCCGATGGCGGTATGATGGCAGCGGCGCCATTCGCGCCTCGCAGGGTGCCCGCCCGGTCCGCCGCATTGCCGGGGCGCGCCGGGCTCTTCAAGACGGGGACAGGCGGCCTCTCGGGGCCGTTTCCCGACAGCCACAGCGGAGTGACGGACATGGAATACCGGCAGTTCGGACGCTCGGGCCTCAAGGTGCCGGTGCTCAGCCTCGGCACCGCCACCTTCGGCGGCACCGACGCGTTCTTCCAGAACTGGGGCAGCACCGGCGTGGCCGAGGCGAGCCGCCTGATCGATCTCTGCCTCGATGCAGGCGTCAACTTCCTCGACACCGCCGACCTCTATTCGAGCGGCGATTCCGAAAAGATCCTCGGCGAGGCGATCAAGGGCCGCCGCGACCGGCTCCTGATCTCCACCAAGGCGACGTTCCGGGTCGGCGAGGACGTGAACGCGGTCGGCTCGTCGCGCCACCACCTGATCCGCGCCTGCGAGGCGAGCCTGAAGCGGCTCCAGACCGACCATATCGACGTCTACTTCATGCACGGCTTCGACGCGCTGACGCCCGTCGAGGAGACCCTGCGGGCGCTCGACGACCTCACCCGTTCGGGCAAGATCGGCTATATCGGCGCCTCGAACTTCTCCGGCTGGCAATTGATGAAGGCGCTGGCGACCTCGGAGAAATACGGGCTCGCCCGCTACGTCGTCTATCAAGGCTATTACTCGCTGATCGGCCGCCACTACGAGTGGGAGCTGATGCCGCTCGGCCTCGACCAGGGTGTCGGCCTGATGGTGTGGAGCCCGCTGGGCTGGGGCCGGCTCACCGGCAAGATCCGGCGGGGGCAGGCGGCTTCGGGCGGGCGCCTCGCCACGGCGGGCGGCGCGGAGGGCGGTCCCATCGTCTCCGACGCGTACCTCTACGATGTGATTGATGCCCTCGATGCGGTCGCCGCCGAGACCGGTAAGACCCTGCCGCAGGTGGCGCTGAACTGGCTGCTCAGCCGCCCGACCGTGTGCAACATCGTCATCGGCGCGCGCAACGAGGAGCAGCTGAAGCAGAATCTCGGCGCGGTGGGCTGGTCGCTCACGGCCGACCAGATCGCCCGCCTCGACGCGGCGAGCCGGGAAAATCCGATCTATCCCTATTGGCACCAGACCGGCTTCGACGAGCGTAACCCCAAGCCGACGGCTTGGTGAGGCGGGACGGGTTCGCAGAAAAACTCGCTCCCCGCATGCGGGGAGCGGGGATGCCTCCGCAATCGACCCGGTGAGCCGTGAACGGCCTCACATGCTGAGTTCGGGCCCGTGCCTGTCGCCGTCGTCCGGCCCGGCCTCGCCCTCCCAGGGCAGGCTCTGCCAGGGCGGCTGGCCGGCGCGGGCCTCGTATTCCTCCAGCGGCAGGGTGGTCTCACCGCCCTCCCCGTCCCGAACCCGGACATGGCTCGGGCGCGGCTGCTTCGGCGGGCAGAGGAAGAGGCCCTTGAACGAGGTCGCCATCGTCAGGGACCCTCCGGCTTCTCGCCCCGGGGCGTGCGATGCGGGTGCACCGGGCGGGTGCGCAGATAGCCCTTGAAGCGCAGATACTCGGCGACGATCTCGCAGATTGCCCGGTCCCGCGGCAGGCGCTCGACCGCGCAATGCTCGTCCAGCGCCGCCACGACCTCCGGCGGGAAGGTCAGGATGCCGGCGAGCTTCGGTTCGGGCGCCGGATCGGTGTCACGTTCGGTCTCGCTCACGGTCTGCACCCTCTCTACACGCCCATGAGAAGGCCGAGCCGCTCGGTGTCGTCCGCCATCGCTCCCTCCGGATGTCGTCCCGGCCGCTTGTGCGGTCCGGCCAAAGACGTGAACGCCCGTGAGGCGCCCCGCGGTTCCGCCCCTGACACCGCCGGGGATAATCGCCCCCCCCGCGACTGCGCCGCATGGGAAGACGCGCCTTGCCGCTCTAGGTTTTGTTCCGGTAGGGCTTTCCCGTCAGGCCAGTGCGCCCGCGCAGGGGTGTCGGACCGTTCGTGGGATGTCTTTTCCGATTCATCGAACCCCGAGCCGCTTGTGTCGCCCCATTCGCTCCTTTCTCTCGCGCGGTCGCCTAGGGTGCCCCGGGCCGGCGCGTGCGACGAGACGGCGGATGCGCAGGGCGGCTTTCCCGCGCAGGCCATCGCCCGGCTGCGTCGGGCCGGGCATCTCGCCGCGCCCCTGCCCGAAGCGCTCGGCGGCGCCGGATTGTGCGAGCCCGCCCGAGTCGACGCTCTGCGGGCCCTGCTGACGGAGATCGGCCGCGACGACCTCGCGGTCGGGCGGCTCTACGAAGGGCACGTCAACGCGCTGGCCCTGGTGCTGCGCTACGCCGACACCGCCGTCGCCGAGCGGCTCGCCCGCGATGCGGCGGAGGGCCAGCTCTTCGGCGTCTGGAACACCGAGCCGGCCGAGGGCGGCCTCGTCCTCGACGGTGCGGACGGCCTCGAAGGCGTGAAGACCTACGCCTCGGGGGCGGGCTTCGTCACCCGCCCGCTCGTGACGGCGCGGATCGCCGACGGGCGCCGGCTGATGCTGGTGCTGCGCCTCGAACCTGGCGAACGGGCCGACCTGTCGGAGTGGTGCGTCCACGGCATGCGGGCGACCGCGACCGGTACGGTCGATTTCTCCGGGCTCGGCCTGCGCGACGGCGAGGTGATCGGCGCGCCGGACGATTATGGGCGCCAGCCCTTCTTCTTCGCCGGGGCGTGGCGCTTCCTCGCGGTCCAGCTCGGCGGGATCGAGGCGGTGCTCGAGACCCACCGGGCGCATCTCGCCGCCACCGGCCGGGCCGACGACCCGCACCAGCAGGCCCGGTTCGGGCGGGCCATGGTCGCGGCGGAGACGAGCCGCCTGCTCGTCGCCCGCGCCGCCCGCCTCGCTGCCGCGGAAGCCGGCCACCCCGAGCGGGTCATCGCCTACGTCAACCTCGCCCGCGCCGCAGTCGAGCAGGCGGGCCTCGACGTGATCACCCTGGCGCAGCGTTCGATCGGGCTCGCGGGGTTCCTCGAAAGCCATCCCCTGGAGCGCCTGATGCGCGACCTCGCAACCTATCTGCGCCAGCCGGCCCCGGATTTCGCCCTGACCGGCATGGCCGCGCACGCATTGGCGGCCGATGAGCCGCTCCACGCCCTGTGGCCCGACGAGGCCACCCCGCGCGCCGCGGAGCGTGTGGGATGAGCGGCCGTCGGACGGAGACGCTGCCGGAGCGCTACTTTTCGGAGATCTACGCTTCCGATTCCGATCCCTGGCGCTTCACCTCCAGCGCCTACGAGGCGGAGAAATACGCCGCGACGCTCCAGGCCCTGCCACGGGCGCGCTACGACCGGGCTCTGGAGGTCGGCTGCTCCATCGGCGTCTTCACCCGGGCGCTCGCCCCTCGCTGCGGGGCGCTGACCGCCCTCGACGTCGCGCAGGCGGCGCTCGATGCCGCGCAGGCGCGTTGCGCGGAATACCCGCAAGTCGGCTTCGTCCGCGGCGCGGTGCCGGAGGTCTGGCCGGAGGGCCGGTTCGACCTCATCATCTTCGGCGAGATGCTCTACTTCCTCAGCACGGACGATCTGGCCCGGCTCGTCGCACGGGTGGAGGCGAGCCTGGCGCCGGGGGGCGACTGCGTCCTCGTGCACTGGCTCGGCGAGACCGATTATCCCCTCTCCGGCGACGCGGCGGCGGAGGGCTTCATCGCGGGCACGGCCCCGTTCTGCCGGGTGCTGTCCGGCGCCCGCACGGATGCCTACCGCCTCGACGTGCTGCGGCGGGCGGACAGGCCATGACGGCGGACAGGCCATGACGAACGCGATGACGGCGCGTGCGGAAAAGGCCGTCCCGCGCCATCCGCTCTGGGTGCGCCTGACCCATTGGGTGAACACCGGCGCCTTCCTGGCGCTCCTCGTCAGCGGACTCGCCATCCTGCTCGCCCTGCCCCGGTTGTTCTGGGGCGAGACCGGGGCCAACGACGCCCCGGCCTGGATCGTCCTGCCGCTGCCGGTGAACCTCGAACAGACCGGCTGGGGCCGCAATCTCCACTTCCTCGCCGCCTGGATCTTCGTCCTCAACGGCGCGCTCTACGGGCTCGTCGCCCTGGCGAGCGGGCATCTCCTGCGCCGCCTGACCCCGGACCGGGACCAGCTCCACCCCCGGCACATCGCGGCTGATATCCGCGTGCATTGGCGGCTCACCGGTTCGGGTGCCGCAGGAGCCGACCGCTACAACGTTCTGCAAAAGCTCGCCTATCTCGCCGTCATCCTCGTGCTGGCGCCGGTGATGCTGCTCTCCGGCCTCACCATGTCGCCCGGCGTCACGGCGGCTTACCCCGAGCTGTTCACCCTGTTCGGTGGGCGGCAATCGGCGCGCACGATCCACTTCCTGTCGGCGGCCGGACTCGTCGGCTTCCTCCTCATCCATGTCTGGCAGGTGCTCGCCAACGGGCCGCTCGACCTGATGCGGGGCATGATCACCGGGCGCTCCGCCCGGCCGAAATCCGGGCCGGCGGCGCCGGAGGAGGACCCGCGATGAGCGATCTCACCCGCCGCCGGCTGATGCTCGGCTCCTCGGCCATGGGGGTCGGCGGCCTTCTCGGCGGCTGCGAGCTGATCGAGAACGGCCCGCGCCGGCCGGGCCTCTACGGCTTGAGCGACACCCTGACCCTCGCCACCCAGCGCCTCCTGCTGCGCGACCAGCCGCTGGTGCGGGAGTTCGGGCCGGAGGCGATCTCGGCGGTGTTTCCCACCATCAACACCACCGATCCGGACAACCCCGATTACCGGCGCTCGAAGGCGTCCGGGTTCTCCGACTGGCGCCTGCCGGTGAGCGGGCTCGTGGAGCGGCCCGCCGCCTTCACGCTCGCCGCGCTGAGGGCGATGCCGGCCCGCACGCAGGTGACCCTGCACAGTTGCGAGCAGGGCTGGTCGGCTATCGGCGGCTGGACCGGCGTGCCGCTCTCCCACGTTCTGGCAAGCGTCGGGCTGAAACCGGAGGCGCGCTTCATCGTGATCCGCACGGTGGACGGCTGGTGGGACAGCTACGACCTGTTCGACGCCCTGCACCCGCAGACGATCCTGGCCTACGGCATGAACGGCGGCGCCCTGCCCGTGGCCCACGGTGCGCCGGTCCGCCTGCGGGTCGAGCGCCAGCTCGGCTACAAGTCGCTGAAATACCTCGCCAGCATCGAGGCCACCGACCGGGTGGACGGGCTCGGCCAGGGCCGGGGCAGCATGGTCTCGGAGATGGGATTTTCCTGGTACGCGGGGATCTGAGAGGTCGGCTCACCCGATCAGCGGCGTGCAGACCGTCCGCCCCTGCCCCGGCAGCGGCACCACCGCGACCTCGACCCCGTAGAGCAGCCGCAGGGTCTCCGGCGTCACCGTCTCCGCCGGAGGGCCCAGCGCGACGAGGCGCCCGCCATGCAGCAGCGCCACCCGGTCGGCGCAGAGGAAGGCGTGGCCGGGGTCGTGCGTCGAGAGCACCACGGCGATGCCGGCGGCAGAGAGGCGCCGCACCTGGGTCAGCACCCGCGCCTGGTTGCCGAAATCGAGGCTCGCCGTCGGCTCGTCCATCACGAGGAGCCGCGGCTCGCCGGCCAAGGCGCGGGCGATCAGCGCGAGCTGGCGCTCGCCGCCGCTGATCTCGGTGTAGATGCGCTCGGCCAAGTGGCCGATGCCCAGCGCCGCCAGCGCCCGCTCGGCCGCCGCGCGGTCGGCCGGGCCGGGGCTGGCGAAGGTGGCAAGCCGGCTGGCGCGGCCCATCAACACCACCTCGCGCACGGTGAAGGGGAAGAAGGCGGCATGCGCCTGCGGCACGTAGGCGATTCTTTTTGCAACTTCGCGGCGTGGTAGCTCCGACAGGTCGGTGCCGTCCAACAGGACGCGGCCGGCGAGCGGGCGCAGCAGCCCGAGCAGGGTCTTGAACAGGGTGGTCTTGCCGCCGCCGTTCGGCCCGAGCAGGCAGAGCGCCTCGCTGTCCCGAAGCGTCAGGCTGACGCCGGAGCCGACCGCGCGGGCGCCGTAGCCGAAGGCGAGATCGCGGATCTCCAGGATCATGCCCAGCCCCGCTTTCCCGCGGCCAGCAGCCAGAGAAAGAACGGCGCACCGACGAGCGCCGTGAGGATACCGAGCGGCACCTCGATGGTGGCCACCGTGCGGGCCAGGAGATCGACGGCGGTGAGGTAGCCCGCGCCGAGCAGCATCGAGGCCGGCAGCAGGCGGCGGAAATCCGGCCCGACCAGCAGGCGGGCGACATGCGGCACGATCAGCCCGATCCAGCCGATGACGCCCGTCACCGAGACCGCGGCGGCGGTCACCAGCGTCGCGCCCGCCACCAGAACCGGGCGGAGCCGGCGCGTCTCCAGTCCCAGCGCCCGCGCCTCCTCGTCGCCGAGGCTCATCAGGTTCACGCGCCAGCGCAGCAGCACCAGGGGGGCGAGGCCGAGGGCCATCGCCGGCAGGATCGCGGCGATGTCGCTCGCAGTCACGGAGGCGAGGCTGCCGAGCAGCCAGAAGGTGATGGCGGGGAGTTGGTTGTAGGGGTCGGCGAGCACCTTGAGCAGGGAGATCCCGGCCCCGAGCAGCGCCCCCACGGCGACGCCCGCGAGCACCAGCGTCAGCACCGGGTCGTGCCGTCGTACCGCCAGCCCGACGGCGTAGACGGCGCCGACCGCCGCGAGCCCTCCGGCGAAGGCGAGCCCCTGGATCGCCGCCACCGGCAGGGCGAGCACGATGCCGAGCACCGCGCCGAGGCTCGCCCCCGCCGAAACCCCGAGGATGTCCGGCGAGACGAGGGGATTGCGGAACAATCCCTGATAGGTCGCTCCCGCCGCCGCGAGCCCGGCCCCGACCACGAGCGCGCCGAACACCCGCGGCAGGCGCACGTTCAGCACCACGGTCTGCGCGGCGGGATCGAGGGCGGGCGCTTGGCCCAAGAGCTTGGCAACGAGCACCCCGAAAACGTCGGCGAGCGGCACGGGGTAGCGGCCGATGCCGAGCGAGACCAGGACGAGGAGGATCAGCGCGACCGGGGCCAGGGCCGCCAGCGGGAGGAGGCGGCGCCATACGGGTCGGGCCTGAGCGGCGCTCGCGGCCTCGCTCACCGGGTCGGCCCCGGTCCGGCGGCGTCGCGCAGGAGGCGGTCGAGCTGCTCGGGCGTGAGCTCGACCCGGTAGAAGCGCTTGTAGAAGTCGCGCACGGCGTCGCCGAGCGTCTGCGGGAACTGCTCGGGGAAGAACAGGCCGGCGAGCCAGCGCAGGCCGATCAGGCGGTTGACCCCCGGCGGCGCATCGGCCCAGCCGAAGGGCAGCGTCGGCACCGCGTGGACGCGCCCCTCGCGCACCGCCTTCAGCCCGTTCCAGAGCGGGTCGGCGGCGGCGAGCTTCGGGAAATCGGGATCGAGGGCGATGATCACGTCCGGATTCCAGACCAGCACCTGCTCGGGCGAGACCGCGGCGAGCCCGCCCGCCCCGGCGCCGGCCACGTTGCGGCCGCCCGCCGCCTCGATGATCTCGGTGTTGATCGAGCCGGACAGGCCCGTCTCCAACCCGCGGGGGCCACGGCCGTAATAGACCCGCGGGCGCTTGTCTTCCGGCACCGCGGCCACCGCTGCGGCCACCCCCTTCAGGATTTTTTCGGACTCGCCCGCGAGCGCTTCGCCTTCTTCCGGTGCGCCGATCAAGGCCCCGAGGGTGCGGTAGGTCTCGGGCGTCGCCTTGAAGCGCCCGTCGAGCAGTACGTAGGGAATGCCGGTCTGCGCCTGCACCCGGTCGGCCAGGGAGGCGTAGGTCGCCGCGGTGCTGCCGACATCGACGATGAGGTCCGGCTTGAGCGCCAGCACCGCCTCGATATTGGCGCTGCCGCCCCGCCCCGTCAGCCGCCCGGTGGCGGGCAGGTCGCGCAGGGCGGGGTTGAGGAATTCGCGCTCCTCCGGGCTCGGCGCCCGCGGCCAGCCGATCATCCGGTCGGGCGCCAGGGTGGAGAGCAGCACCGCCGCGGGCGGGCCGGCTGCGAGCACCCGGAGCACGCGCTCCGGCACCTCGACCCGGCGCCCGGCGGCGTCGGTGAAGGGCCGTGCCGCCGCGAGGCAGGACCACAGCAGGGCCGGCCACAGGCAGGCGAGCGCGAGAAGGCAGCGAAGCAGCGGCATCGGGGAAGGGCGTCTCCCGTGATCGGACGCTACCTATAGCCGCTTCCGCCCCGGTTGGCGCCGCGCCCGAACCGCGCCGGCCCTGCCGGGTTGGCCAAGCACCGGAATCTCCATCAACCCTGCGCGAGTATCCCTGCACCCATGCCCGATCCGGCCGTCAGTCATCGCCACATCGACCTCCGCGGTCTGCGCCTCCACGTCGCCGAGGCGGGGCCGGCGGACGGGGCGCCGACGATCCTGCTGCACGGCTTTCCCGAATTCTGGTTCGGCTGGCGGCATCAGATCGGGCCGCTCGCGGGCAGCGGCCTGCGCCTCCTCATCCCCGATCAGCGCGGCTACGGCCTGAGCGACCGCCCCAAGGGCATCGCCGCCTACCACCTCGACCGGCTCGCCCAGGACGTGATCGCGCTCGCCGATGCCTGCGGGCTCGCGCGCTTCAACCTCGTCGGGCACGATTGGGGCGGGCTCGTCGCGTTCTGGGTCGCGAGCTTCCACCCCGAGCGGGTCGAGCGGCTCGCCGTGCTGAACGCCTGCCATCCCGGCGTGTTCGGCCCCTATCTCCGGCGCCATCCGGGGCAGGCCCTGCGCAGCGCCTATGCCGGTTTCTTCCAGCTTCCCCTGCTGCCCGAACGGGTGCTGACGGCGCGGGAGGGCCGCCTCCTGCGGGCCCTGATGCGCCGCTCGAGCGCGCCCGGCACCTTCACCGAGGCCGACCTCGACGTCTACGCGCGCGAATGGCTGCGCCCCGGCGCGGTCACCGCGATGCTGAACTGGTATCGGGCGCTCGCTCAGCTGCCCCGCGAGCGGCACCCGCCGAAGGTCACGGCGCCGACGCTGATCCTGTGGGGCGAGCGCGATCAGGCGCTCCAGACGGGCCTTGCCGAGGCGAGCCTGGACCTGTGCGAGCGGGGCCGCCTGCAGCGCTTTCCGCGGGCGACCCATTGGGTGCAGCACGACGCGCCGGAGGCGGTCAATGCGGCGCTGATCGACTTTCTGGGACGGTCGTAGACAATCTTAGAGCATCGTCCCGAAAGGTGGTTGCCGGCTTTCGGAAAAAGGATGATGCAAAAACAAGAGCCTCAAGCATCGTCCGGGATCAGGTATCCAGGACGATGCTTTTGAACATTGCCGGGGCTCTGCCCCGGCACCTCGCCAAAGGGATGAGCCCTTTGGAATCCCGCCTATCAGCGGCCGCTCATGCCGGCGCCGCCCTCGGTGCCGCCGCGCGCGCCGGATGGCATCCCGTCGCGCTGCGCGCTGCCGCGGTTGCCGCCCGTGTTGCCCATGCCGCCGCCCTGCTCGGAGGCGTTGCGGACGCCGCCGCGCTCGTTCCCCTCGCCGCGCATGCCGACATTGCGCGTGCCCTCGCCGCTGCGGCCCTGCTCCATCGAGCGACCGCCGCGCTCGGCCCCGCGCGCCTGATCCGAGGCACGCATCGCGTTGCGCTCGCTGCCGCGGGTCTCGCTGCTGCGGCTGCGCAGATCGGTGCGGGTCTCCGACCCACGCACCTCGGTGCGTTCGCGGAAGCCCGCATTGACCGTGCCGCCGCGCCGCTCGCGGGTCGAGACGGTGGTGGAGAGGCGGCGGTACTCGGGCGAGCCGTACACAACGCGCTGGCCCCGGATCGTCACATAGCGGCGCGTCTCGCCGACGCTGACGAGGCGGCGATATTCCGGCGAGCCGTAGATCACGCGCTGGCCGCGGATGGTGACGTAGCGGCGCGGGCCGGTGCTGCGGCGCTCGGTGACGATCAGGCGGCGATACTCGGGCGAACCGTACACGACCCGTCGGCCGCCGATGAACACGTACCGGCCCTCGCGGCGATAGCCGCCATCGACGGTGGTGGAGCGCACATCGGTGCGGCTGCTGACATGCGTGCGGTCGTGGCTGCGATCCTGGATCCGGTCGCTCCGCTCGGCGCGCTCGGCCGTATCGCGGCCGGCTCGGCCGCTCATGCCGCGCTCCGAACCACGCTCGCCGCGCGCCATCTCACCGCGATCCGCCCCACCCCGGCCGGCTTCGCCGCCGTCCCGGTCGTTCCGGGCGGCGCTGCGCTCACCGCCCATGGCGTTTCCACCCGAGCGCGCCTCGCTGCCCTTGGCGCCCATGCCGCCGCGCTCGCCGCCCGACATCCCGGTTTGCCCGCCGGACTGCTCGGCACCGGCCCGCATGCCGCCGCGCTCGGACCCACCGGTCGCGGCGCTTTGAGCATAGACCGACGTGCTCATCAGCAGCGCGGCAAGACCCATTGCAATCGTCTTCATGGCGTTCCCTCCGAAACTTGAGACGCTCGAAACGTCGCAAATGACAAAAGGGTTCTGCAAAAAGATGCGTGATCGGAAAAAGTCCGATGGCCGTCTGCGGATTGATTTGTGCGAGCAAGCTTAGCTATTTCGCGCAAATGACGTCTTGCGTGTTCTATGGTGACTTCACAACTTGGCTCTGAAGCCGGGAGCGGTCTACGCATCGACGCAAGCGACGGCCTTGATGACCCCTTGGTGATGCCCGCTCAAACCGCCCGCTTGGGCTTGGCCATCCACTCGCGCCCCTTGAGCATGCCGTGCCAGTAGAGGGGCGGGAGCATGCGCTCCTTGAGCAGCCACGCGGCCCGGCTCGGCTTCGTGCCGCCGAGGAGCCAGGACGGGAAGCTGGGAAGAAGCGTGCCGCCATAGCCGAACTCGGCAAGCAGGATCTTGCCGCGCTCGACGGTGAGCGGGCACGAGCCGTAGCCGTCGTAGATGGCATCCGGCCCCTCGATAAAGCCCATGTCGCGCAGCAGGTTGTGCGCCACCACCGGCGCCTGCTTGCGCGCCGCGGCGGCGGTCTTGGCGTTCGGCGCGCTGCAGGCGTCGCCCAGCCCGTAGACGTCGGCGAAGCGCTTGTGGCGCAGACTCGCCGGGTCCCCCTGCGACCGCCCCAGGCATATTGTCGCCGGCTCGAAAGCGGACATAAACCAGGGCATGAGCGTTCGCCCGTGCCCCTCGCCTTCCGAAGCCCTGACGATCGCCGGAGCCATAGTACGCGAGCGATATCCGAGCGCCTGCTTCGCCTTTGTCGCCGGGTCGATCATGCGAGGCGAGGGCACGAACCTGTCCGACATCGATCTCGTTATCGTCTTCGACGCACTAGAGGCCGCGCGCCGCGAGTCCTTCACCTCCAGAGGCGTCCCGGTGGAAGCCTTCATTCACGATCCCGGTACGCTGGCCTGGTTCGTCAACGATGACGCCGCGCGGGGCCGTCCCTCGATCCTCAACATGATCGCGGAAGGTCATGCCATCGGTAGAGCCCTTGATCGGGCCGAAACGCTCCGGGAATCCGTCTCGATAAGGTTGAGAGCTGGCCCACCGGCGTTGATGCAGGCCGAGCTGGACGCGCTTCGCTACGAGATCACGGATGCGGTCGATGATCTGCGAGGGGAACGGAACGTGCCCGAACGTCTGGCCATCGGCATCATGCTCTATCCCAAGCTGGCCGAGCTGGCGTTACGGGGCCGAGGCCACTGGAGCGGCGCAGGAAAGTGGGTGCCGCGGCTGCTGGCGAAGAATGACCAAGCACTCGGGGATCGCTTTGATACCGCGTTTCGAGCGCTTTTCGAAGCCGGTCAGCCAGGTCCCGTGATCGCTTTGGCGGAGAGTGAATTGGCCCCGCACGGCGGCCGATTGTTCGACGGGGATCGGCGAACCGCGCCTGCAAACTGGCGTGCTTGAAGGCCTCAGCAGGCGATGGGCTGGTTCTGACGTCGGGCACCGCAGACCATCCGTCTCGAAAGCGACCTTGCCGAAGCGCCAGGACAGCCTTCCGATTGTCCACGATGGCGGCAACGAACCTGCCTCCCCTTGCGTAAGCCGATTCTTCCGATGCGGACTGACGATTTTCCACCCCAGTGCGTACTTTTGAAAAGCGCGGTAGCACGACGCCTCGTGACGTGGAGGCCCGATTGGCCGTCGTTCGAGCGGCCCTTGTGGGAGGGGCTCGCAGCGCGGACCCATCATCGAGGCCGCGACGCTCCCGCCTGATCTCGATCAATGCGGCCTTCAGCGTGATGAGCTTCCCTGTTGGGGCGTACTTTGCGGGTGCCTCCTATTAAGGAGGTATCGAGGATGTGCGCTGATGGGACCGTGTTTCATGATCACGGCGCGCAAGCAGACGAAAACATAAAATCGATCCCGACGGGGTTGCACTTGACGCCGTAGCGTGAGCCGCCGTGGGTGCGTCGTTTCAAATGTGACTCGTACTTCACTTCCGCCGATCGAGTTTCAGAGATGCCGGACCATTACCTCCCCAGCGCACTCGATCTCGCTCGGACCCAATTCGCCTTTACGGTCGTTTGGCATTTCCTGTTTCCGGCTTTCACCATCGGGCTGGCGAGCTTCCTTGCCGTGCTCGAAGCCTTCTGGCTCGCCACCGGGCGCGGCATCTATCTCGATGCCTACCGGTATTGGCTCAAGATCTTCGCCATCGCGTTCGCCATGGGCGTCGTCTCCGGTCTCGTCATGAGCTACCAGTTCGGCACCAACTGGTCGGTCTTCTCCGACAAGACGGCGCCGATTCTCGGTCCTCTTCTGGGCTACGAGGTTCTGACGGCCTTCTTCTTGGAGGCGGGCTTTCTCGGAGTCATGTTGTTCGGTCTGGAGCGCGTGGGCCCGCGCCTTCATTTCCTGGCCACCTGCCTCGTCGCGGTGGGCACGCTGACCTCGGCCTTCTGGATCCTGTCGGCCAATTCCTGGATGCAGACGCCGGCGGGCTACGTGCTCGACGCCAACGGCCATTTCGCCCCTCAGGACTGGTGGGCGGCGGTCTTCAACCCGTCCTTCCCCTACCGTTTCGCCCACACCGTCACCGCCGCCTACCTGACCACCGCGATGATCGTGGGCGCGGTGGGGGCGTGGCATCTCCTGCGCGACCGCTCGAACCCGCGCGCCCGCCTGATGTTCTCGATGGCGATGTGGATGGCGGCCATCGTCGCCCCCGTCCAACTCGTCCTGGGCGATCTGCATGGGGCCAACACCTACCACTACCAACCCGCCAAGGTCGCGGCGATGGAAGGCCATTTCGACAGCGAGCGGCGCGCGCCCTCGATCCTGTTCGGCTGGCCGGACGCGCAGGCCGAGACGACGCGTTGGGCGGTCGGCATACCGGGGCTCGCGAGCCTGTATCTCGCCCACGACCTGAACGCCGAGGTGCGCGGGCTGAAGGCCCTGCCCCGCGACACCTGGCCGACCAACCTGCCCCTGGTGTTCTGGGCCTTCCGGGTCATGGTCGGGCTCGGCTTCCTGATGATCGCCTTGGGCGTGGCCTCCCTCTATCTGCGCTGGAAAGAACGGCTCTACACGTCGCGATGGCTGCACCGCTGCGCGGTCGCGATGGGCCCGTCCGGCCTCGTTGCCGTCACGGCGGGCTGGGTGGTGACGGAATCCGGGCGTCAGCCCTTCACGGTGTACGGGCTGCTGCGCACCGCCGACAGCGTCTCACCCATCGCCGCCCCCGCGGTCGCGACCTCGCTGGCCGCGTTCGCCGTGGTCTACTTCGTCGTGTTCGGGGCCGGCATCTGGTTCCTTCTGCATCTCTTCAATCAGCCACCGCGACCGCACGAGACGGGTCTGCCCACCGGTCAGCCGGTGCGCACCGCCGGCATTACCCCGGCCCCGGCGCTCGCCGCCGGTCCGAATGCCCAGCCCGCTGAGTGAAGGAAGCCGTTTCGATGTCTCTCGACCTCACGCTGATCTGGGCCTTCCTGATCGCGACCGCCGTGTTCCTCTATGTCGCGATGGACGGGTTCGATCTCGGTATCGGCATCCTGTTCCCGGCCATGTCCGCCAAGGCCGATCGGGACGTGATGGTGAACTCCGTCGCCCCCGTGTGGGACGGCAACGAGACCTGGCTGATCCTCGGCGGCGGCGGGCTCTTCGCGGTCTTCCCGCTGGCCTACGTGACGATCCTGCCGGCGCTCTACATACCGCTGATCTTGATGCTGCTCGCCCTCGTCTTCCGCGGCGTCGCCTTCGAGATGCGCTTCCGCATGGTGACAGTTCGGGGGCAGCTCTGGTGGGACCGGGCCTTCTCCTGGGGCAGCTACGTGGCGGCCTTCTGCCAGGGCATCGCGCTCGGTGCCCTCGTCCAGGGCATCCGCGTCGAGGGGCGGGCCTATGCCGGCGGCTGGTGGGACTGGCTCACCCCCTTCTCTCTGTTGACCGGCGTGGCGCTGGTGGTGGGCTACGCGCTCCTGGGCGCATGCTGGCTCATCTGGAAGACGGGGGGCGCGTTGCAGATCCGCGCTTACCGCCTCGCCCGCCCTCTGGGCCTGGCGACCTTGCTCCTGATCGCCGTCATCTCGCTCACGATGCTCGTCCTCAGCGCTCCCTTCCGCGAGCGCTGGCTCTCCTTCCCCGGCATCCTCGTCGGTGCGCCGGTGCCCGTGCTCGTCGGGCTGCTGGCGCTCCGCTTCCAGCGCTCACTGGAGCGGCGGGAGGAGATCATGCCCTTCCTCTGCGCGCTCGGCTTCTTCCTGCTCTCTTACATCGGGCTCGCCATCAGCCTTTGGCCGATGATCGTGCCCCCGGACATCTCGATCTGGGCTGCGGCCACGCATCCGAGCAGCCAGGCCTTTCTCCTCGCCGGTGCGGTGGTGCTGGTCCCGATGGTGCTCGGCTACACGGCCTACGTCTACTGGCTGTTCCGCGGCAAGGTCACACCGGAATCCGGGTATCATTGATGGGTCGTCATCAGCCGACGGCGGAGCCTGCCTTCGTGCCCGACGCCGCACGGGTTCGCAGGGCGACGATAACCGGCAAGTTCCGTCGGATCGGCTGGTTCGTTCTGCTCTGGACGATGAGTGTCGTCAGCCTGACGCTCATCGCCCTCCCGCTTCGATGGCTGCTGAAATCGACCTGATCGGCGCTTCGTCGGACATGCCCCGTCGGGAACGGTCCTCTGCGATGAAGGGCACGGGGGCTGACCGGCACGCCGGAGCTGTGCGGCGGCAACCACGGTCGTGGGCAGGATGACGTGAGCATCGCGCCCATCGGCCCATCGACACGCTGCAATTCTGTCTCTCGATTCTTCCGTCCGGACAGTGCGGGGTGCCGGCACGTATTGATCGTGCCGGGCGTGAGACTCGCAAAGAATGACCCGCCGCGAGAGGCGATACATGGACAACCTCAGATGTTTCGGCCTGGAGGGTGAGGTCGCTCTGGTGACGGGAGGCGGCGCCGGCATTGGCCGGGCGATCTGCGAGACCTTCTCCGCTGCCGGCGCGGCCGTCGTCGTCAGCGACATCGCCATTGATGCGGCCCAGACCATCGCTGCTGGCATCGTGAAGGCGGGCGGGAGGGCCGTCGGGATCGGCTGCAACGTCACGAAGGAGGAGGACCTGAAGGCCGCCGTGCAGGCTGCGATCGGCCATTTCGGTGCGCTTACAATCCTGGTCAACAATGCCGGCGGTGGAGGACCGAAACCCTTCGACATGCCCGTGGAGGATTTCCGCTGGGCTTTCGAGCTGAATCTCTTCTCGACCTTCCGCCTGTCGCAACTGTCTGCACAGCCGATGGCAGCCGAGGGACGTGGCGCGATCCTCAACATCTCGTCCATGGCCGGTGAGAACAGGAACGTCCGGATGACCTCCTACGGCTCGTCGAAAGCGGCGGTGAACCACCTGACCCGGAACATGGCGTTCGACCTCGGCCCGCAGGGTATTCGGGTGAACGCCATCGCACCGGGAGCGATCCGCACCGATGCCTTGGCCAGCGTCCTGACGCCTGAAGCCGAAACGCTCATGCTGCGGCACACGCCGCTGGGGCGTCTCGGCGAGCCCGAGGACATTGCCCGAGCAGCCCAGTTCCTTTGCTCGCCCGCGGCCTCTTGGATCAGCGGTCAGATCCTGACGATCTCGGGTGGGGGCGTGCAGGAATTGGATTGATCACCATCAAGGTGCTGGCCTGCCCGTCTCGGCTATACTCCGGGTCTTGCGGAGGTTGACCATGCCTCAATTCGATTCGTTCCCCGGCACCGACATGGATAGCCACGTCGCCGTCGTCGCCCATCCTGACGAAGAGGCCCGGTTCAAACCCTGACCCGGTCCGCTTTCCTCCTTCGACCGGCGTTCAGGATTCCGTGAACATCCGGCGCGGTACGAAGTCATTCATGTCAATGGATAGTGTTTTATAGTTCATAAATATCGTATTGTATAAAAATTGGTAGCCAATCCAAATCAACGGCCGCCAATCGATCAATCTTGATGGAGGATGCGCCATGCGAAGCGTTGCAATGCTCGTCGCTATTCCAGCGATGATGATGGGAGTAAGTATCTATACATCCACGATGGCGCTGAGCCGGCCGGGACAGATCATGACGACGCGCGACATGAATATCGAGTGTCGCGGCAATGGATGGGTCGGACGCAGTGCGAGGGATTGCTGCAGCGGCCGCTGCCAGATTCTGAAATCGAAGCGATGCAAATGCATCGGCAATAAGCCGTCGTTCTAGAGCATCGGCCCGAAAGGTGGTTGCCGGCTTTCGGAAAAAAGATGATGCGAAAAACAGGAGCCTCAAGCATCGTCCTGGATCAGGTATCCAGGACGATGCTTGAGAGCGCTTTCCGACGAAGTGGACGCCGGTTCTGCGAAAGAAAGCGCGTTGAGACAATGACCTAGAGACGCCGGCCGGATGCAATCGGGCCGGATAAGGCTCGAGCATCGCTTGAAAACACATTCGCTGATGTCTGGACAGATGATGCAGCGCGCGCATCCCTCGTGTCGTCCCGGATCACGCGTTCGGGGCGGCACATTCGGTGTCCGTGTCTGCGAAGAGGCACAGGGTTCGAGCCTGGGGCCTTCCGCCATTGAGGATGCGCGCGACGGGCATCGGGCCGTGCAAGGCTCCGAGCGTGCCGCGCCAACGGCCCCGCCCCGCCCCCCCGGCACGTCGCCGACGACGGGTCGCGGCGGTCAGGGCTTTCGGCCGCTCGTCGGGCGTCGGTGGACGATCCCCTGGAGGCGAACATGACGATGACCGGCATGTTCAAGCTCCGGGTCTGGGTGGCCGCTGCGACGCTCTCCGCCTCGTGCCCGCCCGCCATTTCGACGGCGTTTGCGCAGGCCGAGCCGACGGGCCCACCGGTCGTCGGCATCATCGCCGCGCGCAAGGAGCCGATCACGCAGACGGAGCAGTTCATCGGCCGCATCGAGGCGAAGCAGCGTGTCGACATCGTTGCCCGAGTGACGGCGTTCATCGAGAAGCGGCTCTTCGTCGAGGGCACGGACGTCGAGGAAGGAACGCTCCTCTACCGTCTCGAGCAGGGCCCGTTCCAGGCGGCCGTGGCCGCTCAGAAGGCGCAGATTGCGCAGGTTGAGGCGCAATTGGGAAACGCGCGTCTCACGACGCAGCGCGCCAGAACCCTGCTCGGCGGGCCGGCCGGGCAGCAATCGACCTACGACGCGGCCCTCGCGAACGAGCTTGCCTTGGAGGCGCAGCTCCAAGCCGCACAAGCCCAGCTCGACACGGCGCAAATCAATCTCGGCTACACGGAGATCCGAGCGCCGATTGCGGGCCAGATCGGGCGCACGTCCCTGACGATCGGCAACGTCGTCGGGCCGAGCTCCGGGGTGCTGACGACGATCATCAGCCAGGACCCGATGTTCGTGACGTTTCCGGTGCCGGTCCGCGAAGCGATCAATCTGAGAGCGCGCTATGGGCCGACGGGCGGATTCGGCGCTGTCCTGATCCGGGCGCAACTGCCGGACGGCCGTTTCTACGACCACACCGGGAAGCTCAATTTCGTCAACAACACCATCGCGACGAATACGGACACGATCCTGCTTCGCGGCGTGCTGCCGAATCCCCCGATCTTCGGTCAAACCCGCGACTCGGTCACCCTTCGTGAACTCACGGATGGCGAGTTCGTCACCGTGTTCCTCGAGGGCGTCGAGCCGGTCGAGGTGGTCGCGATTCCCCGCGCCGCCGTCCTGGCCGACCAGCGGGGCAGCTACGTCTACGTGATCGGGCAAGGGAATAAGGCCGAGGAGCGTCGGATCCAGCTTGGCCAGTCGAGCACGACGCTCGCGGCTGTGACGAGCGGCCTCAAGGTCGGAGAGCAGGTCATCGCCGAAGGCTTGCAGCGGGTCCGCGCGGGCGAGACGGTCTTGCCCAAACCCGCCGACGCCCTTCTGCAGAGGATGATGCGGAATTCGGCCGTGAACGAGGACGGCGCGGGGCCGGCTGGCCGCACAGCCCCGGCTGCGTCCGTTTCGCCGCCGACCGGACAAGCTCCGACCGGAGAAGCCAGCGGCGCCGGCCCGAACGCGAGCGGCAGCCCGAGCCGCCGGCGCTAGCGCAGCATGGGACGCCGCCTTCCTTGCCCCGTCCCTGGCCCCGTCCCTGGCCCCGTCCCTTGCCCCGCTCCGCGGCCCCCCGTCCCGGATCGCACTTCGTTTGTCCCAGGCGACCGAGCCCGAGGCGTGTCATGATCTCAGCAATCTTCGTGGACCGCCCCCGGCTCGCGATCGTCATCGCGCTGATCATCACGATCGCGGGGGGGCTGGCGCTGCTCCGGATCCCGGTCGCGCAGTTTCCAGACATCGTGCCGCCGCAGGTGAGTGTGTCGGGGATGTATCCGGGGGCCTCGGCCGAGGTCGTCGAGGCGAGCGTCGCCCAGCCGCTCGAGGCGCAGGTCATCGGCGTCGACCGCATGATCTACATGAAGTCCACGAGTGCCAATGACGGCAGCTACAGCCTGGCGGTGAGTTTCGACCTCGGCTCCGACCCGGATATCAACACGGTCAGCGTCAACAACCGCGTCCAGTCGGCCTTGTCGCAGCTCCCGTCCGAGGTGCAGC
This sequence comes from Methylobacterium sp. AMS5, assembly GCF_001542815.1. GTDB lineage: Bacteria > Pseudomonadota > Alphaproteobacteria > Rhizobiales > Beijerinckiaceae > Methylobacterium. The sequence continues at coordinate 4,067,269 of NZ_CP006992.1, read as the reverse complement.
TGCAGGGGCTCAAGGTGCAGAAGAAGTCTTCCGCGATCCTGCTGTTTGCCGTCCTCTACAGCGAGACGGGCGCGCAGGACCCGCTCTTCATCACGAACTACGCCATCATCAACATACTCGACGAGATTTCGTGCACGGCCGGAGTGGGCCAGGCCAACCTGTTCGCGCGGATGAACTACTCGATGCGCATCTGGTTCGACACGGATCGCCTGACGAGCCTGAATCTCGCGCCGTCGGACGTGGTGGATGCCATCCGGGCGCAAAGCGTTCAGGCGCCGGTCGGTCGCATCGGCGCGCCGCCGATCACAAGCGAGCAGCAGATCCAGATGAACGTGCAGACGCAGGGGCGCTTGTCGACACCTGCACAGTTCGGCGCGATCGTCCTGCGGACGAACCCCGACGGCTCCGTGGTTCGAATCCGCGACGTCGCCAGGGTGGAGCTCAGCGCGCAGAGCTTCGACAGCGAATCCCGGCTCGACGGTCGGCCCGGCGTTCCCGTCGCCATCTATCTCGTGCCCGGCGCCAACGCGGTGCGGACCGCAACCGCCGTGAAGGCAACCCTGGAAAAGCTTTCGGCGCGCTTCCCGGCAGGACTGCGATACGTGGTCGTGCACGATTCGACGACCTTCGTGAAGGATACCATCTCCGAGGTGCTGCGGACGCTGGCCGAGGCCTTCGTCCTCGTCGTCCTCGTCGTGTTCCTGTTCCTCGGGAACCTGCGGGCGACGGTGATCCCCGCCATCGCCGTGCCGGTGAGCCTCATCGGCACCTTCGCGGTGCTCTACGTGCTCGGCTACTCGGCGAACACCGTGTCGCTCCTGGCGATGGTGCTCGCCATCGGCATCGTGGTCGACGACGCCATCGTGGTCGTCGAGAATGTCGAGCGGGTGATGGAGGAGCATCCGGAGCTGTCGCCGGCCGAGGCGACGAAGCTCGCCATGACGCAGATCACGGCCCCCATCATCGCCATCACGCTCGTCCTGCTGTCCGTCTTCGTTCCGATCGCCTTCATCCCCGGCGTGTCGGGAACGCTGTTTCGGCAATTCGCCGTCACGATCAGCGCCGCGATGCTGATCTCGGCGATCAACGCGCTGACCCTTTCGCCCGCGCTCTGCGGGGTGTTCCTGCGTCCCACGCGCGCGCGGCGGGGCATCATGGGCCGGGTGCTCGGCGGAATCGACTGGGTGCGGGACCGCTATGCGGCGGGCGTCCGCCGCCTCGTCCGCGTGTCCGCTCTCTCGCTCGTGCTGGTTCTCCTGTTCGCGGGTGGCATCTTCGGCCTCTCGCGGGTCACGCCGGCCGGTTTCCTCCCGGAGGAGGATCAGGGCGCCTTCTTCGTCTCGGTCCAACTGCCCGACGGCGCCTCGGTGGCCCGCACGAGTGCGGTCGCGGCGGAGGTCGAGAGGCTCCTGAAGGACATGCCCGGCGTCAATCAGGTGCTTGCGATCGTCGGCTACTCGCTTCTGGACGGGGCGGCCGAGCCGAATTCCGCGTTCTTGGTGGCGCAGCTCAAACCCTTCGCCGATCGCCGGAGCGCGGCGGAATCCGCCCAGGCCCTGATCGGGCGCGCTTACGCGGCGGCCGCGACGATCGGGCAGGCAACGGTGCGGCCCTTCAATCTTCCGCCCATCGTCGGGCTCTCGACGAGCGGCGGCTTCGAATACGTGCTCGAGGCGCGAGAGGGGCAGGACCCGGCTGCGATCGATGCGGTCGTGCGGGGCCTCGCTGCGGCGGCGAACCGCGACCCGCAACTCGCCCGCGTCTTCTCCACCTTCACGGCGTCGAATCCCTCGATCTTCCTCGACATCGACCGCACCAAGGCACAGGTGCTCGGGCTGGCGATGAGCGACGTCTTCAGTTCGCTCCAAGCCACGCTCGGCGGGGTCTACGTCAACAATTTCAACCTCTACGGCCGCACTTGGCAGGTGAACGTGGAGGGCGAGGCGGACAACCGGGGCGACATTCGCAACATCTGGAACATCTATGTCCGCGGCGCCTCGGGCCAGATGGTGCCGGTGCGTTCGGTCGCGAGCGAGCGCATCGTGCTCGGACCGCAGGTGCTCACCCGCTACAACAACGTCCGCGCCGTGAGCGTGAACGGCAGCCCGGCGCCCGGCATCTCCTCCGGCGCCGCGATGGCCGCGATGGAGCAGATCTCCGACCGGACCCTGCCGGAAGGCTACAGCTACGAGTGGACCGGGACCGCCTATCAGGAGCAGCAGGCCTCCGGCCAGACCTGGATCGTCCTCGGCCTCGCCTTCCTGTTCGCCTACCTGTTCCTCGTTGCCCTCTACGAGAGCTGGACGATCCCCATTCCGGTTCTCCTGTCCGTCGTGGTCGGCGCCTTCGGCTCCTACCTTGCCGTCAAGCTCGCCGGCCTTTCGCTCGATCTCTACAGTGAGATCGGCCTCGTGGTGCTGATCGCGCTTGCCGCCAAGAACGGCATCCTGATCGTCGAGTTCGCGAAGGATCAGCGCGAGACGGGCGTGCCGATCCGGGAGGCCGCGATCCGCGGCGCCGAGCAGCGGTTCCGCGCCGTGATGATGACCTCCATCGCCTTCATCCTCGGCCTCGTCCCTCTCGTGATCGCGACCGGTGCGGCCCAGATCAGCCGGCGCGACGTCGGCACCGCGGTCTTCGGCGGGATGATCGCGGCCAGTTCGATCGGCATCTTCCTCGTGCCGATGCTCTACGTCACGGTCCAGACCCTGCGCGAGCGCGCGAGACAGGGGAAGGCGAAGCAGGGTCAGCCCGCCTGACCGGTGGTCCGGGCGCCCACGAAACCGCCTCCGTGGGACTTTGGTGAGTCCCGCCGAGACATCCGTTCCGGGGACGGACCGCGTGAAGTCCAGGGTTTGCCGGCGATCAGCGAGAGGAATGGGCGAGGATGAAGCCGGCAGATCAACCCGCCACGCCCTGGCAACAGGCACGCTTCGTCGCCGTGGCCCTGATCACCGGTGCCCTCACGGGCGTGTTCGGCGGCCTCTTCCACCTCGCCATCGACACGATCGTCGATTGGCCGGCATGGCTGGCCGGCCATACCGCCGGTTGGCGGTTGGTCGCGGCGAGCGCCGCCATCACCATGGCGGCCACGGTCTTTGCCGTGTTCATCACCCGGCGCTTCGCCCCGGAAGCGAGCGGGAGCGGGGTTCCGGAGATCGAGGGGGCCATCGCCGGCATCCGGCATGTGCGCTGGGAGCGCGTGCTGCCGGTGAAGTTCATCGCCGGCATCGCGGCGATCGGCTCGGGCCTGGTGCTTGGCCGCGAGGGACCGACCATTCACATGGGCGGTTCGGCGGCGCTCGCTGCCTGCCAGATGTTCCGGATGGACACCTCGAAGAACCATGCAGTTGCGCGGCTTTGGCCGTCGATTCGATGCCGCTCGCGGCTCTGACGTGATCGGACCGGCGTTCTGGCAGGCTGACGATGGTCGTGAGCGGGCTCAGGGGCCCATCCCGAGGGTGCCTCAGGCCGCCACTGGCCGGCCGTCGATCCAGAGGAAGCGCTTGAGGTTGTAGGCGAGGTTGGCGAGCCCGATCTTGGTCCGGGCTCGGGCCAGGCCGATGGTGCGCACGAACAGGCCGAAGCGGTGCTTCTGCCCGGCGAACACCGTCTCGACGGCCGAGCGGACCTTGGAGCGGGCGCGGTTGGCCTTGCGCTGCGCCGGCGTCAGATCGAGGCCGGGCTGCCGCCGGAAGTGGATCTTCGAGCGCCGGCCATGCTTTGCCAGATGAGCTTCGTTGGTCTTCGAGCGATAGGCGGTATCGGCCCAGACCTCGCTCGCCGTGTTGGCCGGATCGAGGACGTTGGCCAGTTGCGCCCCGTCGTGGGCGACCGCGCTGGTGACGGTGAAGCGGCGGACAAACCCGTGCTTCCGGTCGATCGAGACATGCGTCTTGTACCCGAACACCGGGATGGCGATCTCAACCTTGGCCTTCGCACCGTCCGCCTTGGCGGGCCGCGCCTTGGCCCGCTTCAACGTCCAGCGGGCGTCCCTGTCTTTCTGCGACAGCTTCTTCGGTTTGGCCGCCCATGCGTCTGGGATCTTGCCCTCCCTGAGAGCCGCCTTCTCCGCATCGGTGTTGCGCTGACGCGGAGCCGCGATGATCGAAGCGTCGATGATCTGCCCCGACATCGCCAGATACCCCTTGCCCTTCAGCCAGGCGTCGAAGGCGGCAAACAGATCGTCGATGGCGGCGGCCCGCGTGAGCTGTTCGCGGAACAGCCAAACGGTCTTGGCATCCGGCACCGCATCCTCGAACCCCAGCCCGAGGAAGCGCATGAACGAGAGCCGGTCCCGGATCTGGAACTCGGTGGCGTCGTCCGACAGCGTGTAGAGCGTCTGGAGGATCAGGATTTTGAACATCAGCACTGGGTCGTAGGGCGGGCGGCCACCCTTCGATCCATCGGACCGCTTCAGTGCGGAGGCCAGCTTAGGCCGGAACGCCTCAAAGTCGATCAGCGCCGCGAGCTTCACCAGCGGATCCCCGTACTCCGACAGACGCTGATAGCGCTCATCCAAATCGAAGAACCCTGGCTGACCCATCCGAGCCTCCCCGACGTCGATAAGGTCAGGGAATCACGACACCGCCCCGCGCGGAAGGGGTATTTCGAGGTGTCCGGATGCGGGAGGTCGATCGGCGGGCTCTGCTGGCGGCCGGCGCGGGGGCGGGCCTCGCCTGCGCCTTCAATGCCCCGATGTCGGCCGTGCTGTTCGTCATCGAGGAAACGCGCAAGCAGTTCCCCTACACGTTCCGGAACTACATGGGGGTGTTCGCGGCCGCGATCACCGGAACGGCGGTGACCCAGATCATTTCGGGCGAACGACCGGACCTGCCGCTGTCCGCCGGGGAGGCTGCGCTGGCTTCGTTGCCGGCCTTCGCCGTGCTGGGCATCATCCTGGGTGCCGTGGGCGTGCTCTTCAACCGATGCATCCTGGCGATGCTGGACATCGCCGCCGCATGGCAGAAGCGTGCCCCGTATGTCTGGCCTGCCCTGGTCGGACTGCTCGTGGGCGTTCTGCTGATCCTCGCCCCGCGCACCGCGACGGGCGGGGAGCAGGTGATTTCACAGATCGCCGTTCTGACCCCGAGTGCGGGCGTGCTCCTGATGCTGGCGGCCGCCCGGCTCTTCACGTCGGCTGTCTGTTATTCCATCGGCACGCCGGGTGGCATTTTCGCGCCGATCCTGTCCCTGGCGACCTGCATCGGTCTGGCCTTCGGCCTGCTCGCGCAGATGGTGTTCCCTGAAGCCTTGTCCGGCCTCGGGGTGACGCCCGTTTCCTTCGGCATCGTGGCGATGGCCGCGCTCTTCAGCGCAACGGTGCACGCACCGGCCGTGGGCGTGGTCTTGGTGCTTGAACTCACGACCGCCTACGCGCTCGTCCTGCCCATGCTGACGGCCTGCCTGACCGCCTGCCTCGTGGCCCAATGGCTCGGCGGCCGTCCGATTTATGGACAGATGTTGGAGCGCGCCCTTGCCCAGGCCGGCAGGGGGCCGGTCAAGGGCTCGGATATCGGTCTGGCTGCCGATCGGGATCGTGCGACACACTGAAGTCCGCCCCAAGGCCTGCAAGGCGCTCGTGGGAGGCGCGCAGCCGCACCTCTTCCCGCGTTGCCGTCCGGGTGTCGGGCCGCCGGCGTTCGAGGGCGGCGCGTCGGGAGGGGGGCCGAGGCTGGCCGCAATCGCCGCGGAAGTCCGAGCAAGGCGCGGCCCGGTTTGCCATTTCGGGAGATCGCGGCCGGTTCCAACGGCGCACGGCCTGCGGGTCCGCAACACGGCCGATGGATGCGTGCGGGAAAGCCGGTCCGCACGAACCATGCCGGCGCGGGACAACCGCGCCGGCATGGTTTGCTGTCCGCGAGGACCTCGGATGAACTCTGGCGCCCTCGGGTTGGTCGTGCTGCGCGGGGGTGAACGCCTCGTCAGACCACAGGCATGTCATACGGGTGGCGGCGGAGGCGGTGGTGGAGGCGGCAGGGGCAATACCGGCGGTGGCGGCGGCGGGGACAGAGGCGGCGGGGGCGGCGGTGGCAAGACCAAGGGTGGCGGCGGAGGGCCGGGCGGCGGCGGGAGGGGCTGCGCGAGCGTCACCGTGCTGGTCGCAAGCGCCGCAGTAAGGATGATCAATCGCTTCATCATGGGCGAACCTCCATCGCGCTTGCCAACCTGTGCGGCACTTCGGACGAGACTGAAACGACGGAAGGAGGATCGTTCGAACCGCGCTTCATCCTCGGCTCCTCTGGTCCCCGTGGACCCTTTCAGAGTGCCTCACAAAACTCCCGGTCTCTGACCGTTCTCGTTCTGGCGATGCCAGCGCGGCGGGAGTTTTGTGAGAGACACTCATCGGCCCCGTCCAAGGCCTGCCGGTCCGGCGGCCTGGACGGGACGGGTCTGAGTATCGAGCGGATCGATGTCGGTCCCCGACATCGGCACTTGACCCGCTGCAGAAGGGATGAAGCGGGTCGATCGGCCGAATGATCGACGGCTGAGCGCTGTCGAAGTACCCGCTCGCCGAGGTCATTCAATGATGCCGTCCGATCTGCATCAGAATACCTTCTTCAGCTCTCCATCGATCTTCGACCACAAGGAAGCGGCCGGCGCCTTCCTGCACTCTTCAGCGATCAGGGGTATGACCTTCTCGACCCCGGCGATGTCGATCGCCACCACATCGGGCTTCTTCTGACCCTGTTTGTAGCCTGCGGCCCATGCGACGACTTTTGGTTTGAACGTGTCTTCGAACCCGTTGAACTCCTCGCAGGTCACTTTCTCGAGCGGCTTGCTCGCCAATTTTTCTTGATTCTTATCGGCGCTCTTCCCGCTGGAGGTTTCGGCTTGAACGAGACCGGCGGATAGGACGACCGCAATGGCAGGCAGCAGGTAGGTTTTCAAAGATCCTGTGCGCATGATGAACTCCTTTGCCTTAGCTTGATGCTATCGACGGTCTCTCGTCGAACTTCGGAATGCCGAGGTCTGGCGATCTGACCGGCCAGCAGATCTCGGTGCGATGGGCCGATCGCCGGTCGTGCCAATGTCAAATGATGGCGACTTGTGATTTGATGCGGCTTGAAGATCGTCTTGGTCGTTTGATTGAGGCCCATAAACCAAATCGGCAGGGTCAACCGGGCCAAACACGAAGATAAGTGGAGCCCTCTTATGTGAGGGGATTCCCGGGACGAGCATGCCGTCGAAAATTGACGTCCCAACTATAGATCGAACGGCCGTCGCTTGGCGAGGTTCCGGGCGGTTGCAACTTAAAAGATATGAACCGCGCCGGATTGCATGGCAAGAGCGGTCAGATCGCCGATTCGGTTTGAGTGCAGGATAGCCTCGCCCTGTCGGAAGCAGCGTCCCGTGACCATCGGTATACTGTCCTGCTGACGGGCGGGATGGAAAATCACGCTCCCGCTCACTTGCAATGCTGTCGGCATTGAGGCGAACGCCGCCGAACAGGGCGGTCCGGAAGGGATCAGCCCTCCTTGGAAAGGGGGACGGCGATGAAGCGGGTCTGCCCCCTGGCGCTCTTCACCCGCATCAGCACCGCCTTGCGGCCGCTCGACTCGGCGGCGCGGATCTGTGCCTGGACGTCGGAGGGTTTCGAGACGCTGGTGCCGCCGACATCCAGGATCACGTCGCCCTGCGCGATGCCCTTGGCCGCAGCCGGGCCGTCGGGATCGACATCCATCACCGCCACGCCCTCGTCGCCGAGGCCGGCATCGTTCGCCGGCGCGAGGCTGAGGCCGAGCCGGGCCTGACCGCTCGGCGCGTCGTCGCCGCGCCGCTCCACCTTGCTATCGCCCGGCAACGTGCCGAGTTCGACGGTGGCCACCTCGCTCTTGCCGCCCCGCAGATAGGCGAGCTTCACCTCGGTGCCGGGCTTGAGGCCGGCGATCATCCGCGACAGGTCGCGAGCGTTGTTCACGGGCACGCCGTTGACCGACTCGATCACGTCGCCCGATTTCAGGCCCGCCTTGGCCGCCGGCGTGCCGCTCTCGGCGTCATTGACGAGCGCACCCTTGGTCTTGTCGAGGCCGAGCCCCTCGGCGATGTCCTTGGTCACAGGCTGAACCTGCACGCCGAGATAGCCGCGCACCACCTTGCCATCGGTGCGGAGCTGATCGACCACCGTCTGCACGGTCTCGGCGGGGATCGCGAAGCCGAGGCCGACCGAGCCGCCGGACGGCGAGGCGATCGCCGTGTTCACGCCCACGACCTCGCCGTTGACGTTGAAGGTCGGGCCGCCGGAATTGCCCTTGTTGATCGGCGCGTCGATCTGGAGGAAGTCGTCGTAGGGGCCGGCGCCGATGTCGCGGCCGCGGGCCGAGACGATGCCCGCCGTGACCGTGCCGCCGAGGCCGAACGGGTTGCCGATGGCCAAGACCCAGTCGCCGACACGCGGCGCGCTCTTGCCGAACTGGACATAGGGATAGCTGCCGCTCTCGGTGATCTTGAGGAGGGCGATGTCGGTCTTGGCGTCCTTGCCGATCACCTTGGCATCGAGGGTGCGGCTGTCGTCCAGTGTGACCTGAACCGTCTTGGCCTTGTCGACGACGTGGTTGTTGGTCACCACGTAGCCGTCCGCCGAGATGATGAAGCCGGACCCGACCCCGCCCCGCGGCGGCATGCCGCGCCCGCCGGGACCGCCCTGGCCGAAGCGCTTGAAGAATTCGCGCAGTTGCGGCGGCACCTGCTGCAGGTTGGGGCCGCCGGGGCTGTCGTCGTCATCGTCGGCGCCGTCGTCGAGCTTCACCTTCACGGCGACGACACCCGGCTTCACCTTGTCGACGACGTTGGCGAACGAGCCCGGCGGCTGATCGGGCGCCTCGATCGGGGTCTTGGGCAGGGCCTGGGCGTAAGCCGGGGCCATAGGCTCGGCCAAGCCGCAGCCGCCCGCGACGAGGGCGGCTGCGGCGACGGAGGCGATGGGGCGGCGGCAGACAGTCAGGGGCATGGAAATCTCCGAACACCAATCACGGGAGCCTGCCGCCCGACTGCGCCGGAACGCGGCCGGACTATGAGACAATGAACGAAAGTGTAGGTTGTGCCGTCCGATCATTTGATCAAAGAAGTCGTAGATCGAACCCGCGCGGCGCAAGCTATTCGCCGTCAGAAGATTCGAGACGGATTGGCTCCCCGCACGAGAGGAATGACTTGAATTCTGCCTGCTAGCCCGCCTTCCATGCGAGTGACCCTGACCCGGCAAGCTGGCCCGCAGGCCGTACATGACGGCGGACCACGCCTGGGCGGATCCCATCGCGACCGCGAGGCGCCAAGCCTCTCAGCCCGTGAGAGCCTGCAAACTGGTGTTAATCTCACCGACGCCGTGTGCGGCCGTCTGCATGCTGGGCGAAATCTCCCGGGTGATGGCGCTTTGCTCCTCGACGGCCGAGGCGATACCGGTCACCGTCTCCCGTACCGACCCGATCGCCTGTACGATCGAGAGCAGGGCACCCACCGCTTCTTCCGCGATTCCCTGCATCCCATGGATGTCCTGTGCAATCCGCGTCGTCGCCTGCGTCACTTGGTTCGACAAGTTCTTCACCTCGCCGACAACCACAGCAAAACCGCGCCCGGCCTCTCCCGCCCGCGCCGCCTCGATCGTCGCATTGAGGGCCAGAAGATTGATCTGCCGACCGACACCCTGGATCAGTTCGACGACGCCGTTCATCGACGCGGCGGCGTCCTTCAGCTTCGCTGTGGAGCGGTCTTTCGACGAACCAGTGGCCACTGCGTCGGGATGCGCTCCAGGTGCAACCAAGAGCCATCCGGCGATTGTCTCGAAACGCTGCCGGAAATCAAATCTTCGGCACCGGACAGCGCCGCGGCGTATCCTGGCGTACTGGAGCGGGGTGGAAGCGAAGGTTGCCGCATCGCTCGGGAGTGGGCGTTCGGGCATACGGTCGTCGTGGCCGTTCTATCGAGTGAGGACATCTCTGGCGTCGCTCACGTCGCGGCGTTCGCTTCGGCGGGCGTCATCGCAACAAGGGCGATCAAGCCGATCAAGACCATGATCGGCAGCGTGATGCAGCCGAAGGCCAGATGGGCGATCCCGAAGGCTCCGCACAGGGCGCCCGCGGCGAAGGTCACAATGGCCGGCAACACCCGCCGCAGCCGCGCGCGCGTCTGTGCGGGGTTCGATGACGTTCTCAGGGCAAGATCCATGGCATCGATGACCGCCTGACTGACGCTCACGGTCATCACCGTGGTCGGAGCGAGGTGGCCGAGTGAGAGGCGACCGATCGCGTTCTGCACGCCCATGGCCGCGACGGCGAGCATGCCAACGATCAGAGCCGGGGCACCGTCCGGCGCATCGAGTGGCGCCCATAGGGCCCCGCACAAGCCGAAACCCGCGAGGAGAACAGCCTCTACGGCGAGCAGCCAAGGCAGCGGATCGGCATCCCGCCGCTGCAGGAGCAACCCAAGGACACGGGTCCCCGCCACGGCCGCCATGAAGACGGGCAGCGCCAGAAGCTTCGCCAGCACGCCGGTTGAACTCGCGACCAATTCAGCACCGATCAGGACGAAGTTTCCGGTGACATGGGCCGTGAACAGGCCTGTCAGCGCGATGAAAGCCGCCGCATCCACGAAGCCGGCGACGAAGGCGAGAGCGGTTCCAGCGGACGTGCCGCCATCCGTGATCTGCGGCTTCACGAGGCTTTCCCTGATTTGTAGGAGGGCGGAGGCGATGCCATGCGCTAGAGCCGTATCCGACCTGTTTGCATCAGGTCGGCGTCTCTCGATCTTTGCTTTAGACCGCGTTCTTTCGCTGAATCGGCATCCACTTCGTCGAAAAGCGCTCTAATCGTCGAATGGTGTTTCCGTCATGACAGCCGGAATCCGGGGGTTGGCGTAGTCGTCCGGCCAAGTATTGCAAAGGAGCATGACCGCAATGACCAGCACGACGGTCGCGAGAAGGAAGGCGAGCGCTTCCGTGACCTGATGCGCCCATCGGCCGGCAGCCGGGATTGCGACGAAGCCGCCGATGAAGATCATGGTGATGGCAGCGGGAGCGGTCACTGAGCGAGACTCGGCGATGATGCGGCGAAGCGGGTTCGGCCTGGACCCTAAGCCTGCCGGGCTCCGGAGCGGTAAGGATATCGGCTATCACGAACCATGATGAGCAACCTCAACGTCGAGCAGATCCGCTCCTTCCTGGCCGTCCTTGAAAGCGGCAGCTTCACGGCCGCTGCGCAGGCCCTCGGCCTGCGGCAATCCACGGTCAGCGGGCATATCGCACGGCTGGAACAGGCACTGGACCGCTCTCTCCTCATGCGGGACACCCATCGGGTCGCCCTGACGCCGGACGGTCAAGCCATGATCGGTTTTGCGCGCGACGTGCTGGCGGCGCACGACCGGCTTCGCGCCTTCTTCTCGCCGGGCGGCCTGCGCGGCCGCATCCGCCTCGGCGTCTCCGAGGACTATACGCTGTCGGCCCTGGCCCAGGTTCTGGCGCGCTTCGCGGATGGCCACCCTTCCGTCGATCTGCAGCTGACGGTCGGTCTCAGCCGGGCCCTCTACCAGGGCTACGATGCGGGCGAACTGGACGTGATCTTCTGCAAGCGCCGAGGCGGCGATCCGCGCGGTGAATTGGCCTGGGCGGAAGAGCTGGTCTGGGTGGGCCGGCCCGGCTTCGTTCCCGATCCGGCATTGCCCTTGCCCTTGGTGCTCTATCCGCCGCCTTCGATCACGCGCACCCTGGCGCTCGATGCCCTCGAAGCGGCGGGGCGTTCTTGGCGGATCGCCTGCACCAGCGGCAGCCTGATGGGGCTGCGCGCGGCCGTCGAAGCCGGTCTGGGCATCGCGCCGCACTCGGCCAGGGTGACGCCGCCGGGACTGGCCCCGATCCCGGAGACGGCCGGATTGCCGCCGATCGGCGAGGTCGAGTTCGTGGTGCTCGGCTCGGGCCGACAGCATCCCGCCGCGACGGCGTTACAGGAGGCGATCCTCGCAAGCATGGCGGAGCTTCAATCCGTTCCCGAAGCGTGACGTCGTTCGAGGTCGGGCACCGCGCCGCACGTCCCTGGGGCGGCCGCCGAGCGCATCGGCCGAAATGCCAGAAGCAAAAGCAAACCAATGGGTGGGGCGGAAGCGTTAGCTTGCACCGGGCGCCGGGGTTAGGCTCTGTGCGGCCGGCATCTCTCCTGTCGCAAGGAGAAATGGGAGTAAAACCGCCGCAAACGCCTTCGGATGCGAGTAGTTGATCCCATGGGCTGCGCCCGGGATGACAGCAAGACGGCCGCGAGGCAGGGCCGCTGCGAGGCTCGTCACAAATGCATAGGGGACGATGTAGTCACGCGTTCCCCAAACCACGAGCGTCGGCTGCGTGACTCGGAGTACCTTCTCTCCGATGCGGTTGCCGACCATTCTGCGTAAGGTGAGGATGTAGCGCCTGATCCCACCGCGGGCATAATCGGCGAGCGCCACCCATGCGAGCGACCAGCGCTCGAACGGTGCAATGGCAAAGAAGCCGATCGCTTGCCGGACGAGGCCGCGTGACTCCGGGTCCGGCGTCGGCCCCTGCAGGACAAGGCGGTCGACGCGTTGCGGATGAACGAGTGCCAATTCGACCAACACCTCGCAGCCGAGCGAATTGCCGATAAAGGCCGCGCGATCGATCCCGATCGCGTCCATCCAGGCCGCCAGCGCATCGGCCAGCTCGCGAACCGTGAGCACGCGGCGAGGCTTTTCGCTCAAGCCGAAGCCGGGCAGGTCAGGCGCGTAGACCCGTCGGTAAGGGGCGAGTTGCCGCGCGAGCGGGATCATGTAGCGACTCGACATTCCGAGCCCGTGGACCAGGATCACGGGCAGGCGGTCATCGGGTGCGGGATCGGCCGAGACACGGGCATGCATCGTCCGACCGTTGACGCGGGTGTGCCTTGCCGCGAGCCGGCCGAGATGGTGGCCGTGATCCGGACTGGCGCACCGTCGAGTCGCGAAGCTCACCAGGGGTAGACGAACCAGGATTGCGCCAGCCGTCACAACGATCCACCGCAGGGACACACGCACCTTCCCGTTTCAGCCAAAGCCCTCTCGAACGAAGCGCCGAGAGAACCGGCCCCGCGAAACGCAACGGCTCAAGAAAGTGTTGCGAAGGGCCCTGCTTCCAGCCGTTCGTCCAGGCCAAGGAGCGGCGTCGGCAAACGCGACGCATTGCCATCCTTGATGTGATCGGCCCCCACGCGGTGGTCCAAGTTCTAAGTTAGTGCAGGGTCGGCCTTTGCTCCACGGGTCGCTTGGCCGGCGGAGCCGACCGGGTGAGCGCAGCCGGCCAAGCGGTGAAGGCCGGCACGAACACCTCCGGGGCCGGTGGTCGGTAGCCGAGCGAGGCGTGCGGGCGCACGCTGTTGTAGTGTAGACGCCAACTCTCGATCACGATCTGCGCCTCCTTGAGCGTGTAGAAGATCTCACCGTTCAAAAGCTCGTCCCGTAGTCGTGCGTTGAAGCTCTCGACGTAACCGTTCTCCCATGGCGAGCCGGGTGCGATGTAGGCTGTTCTGGCGCCGACACCGGTGATCCAGGCCTGCACGGACTTGGCGATGAACTCCGGACCGTTGTCCGAGCGGATATGGCCGGGCACGCCGCGCAGGATGAACAGGTCGGACAGCACGTCGATCACGTCCACCGCCTTCAGCTTGCGTGCGACGCGGATCGCCAGGCACTCCCGCGTGAACTCATCGACCACGTTCAGCATCCGGAACTTGCGGCCCTCGTGCGTGCGGGCTTCGACAAAGTCGTAGGACCAGACGTGATCGCGACGCTCCGCCCGCAATCGCAGGCAGGAACCATCCCCGTCCCAGATGCGGCCGCGCTTGGGCTGCCGAGACGGGACCTTCAGCCCCTCGCGCCGCCAGATCCGTTCGACCCGCTTGTCGTTGACGAACCAGCCCGCCGCCTTCAGCAATGCACCGATCTTCCGGTAGCCGTAGCGCCCGTACTGGCGAGCCAGTTCCACGAGGTCGGCTGTCAGCGCGGCCTCATCCTCTCTTCCCCGCGGCACCTTGCGCTGCGTCGAGCGATGCTGCCCGAGCGCCCGACAGGCGCGGCGCTCGGAGACGTCTAGGACGTTCATGACATGCGCGATGCAGGCGCGTCGGCGCGCGGGGCTGGTCAGTTTCCCCGAGCGGCCTCCTGCAGGATCAGCTTGTCGAGGGTGAGATCCGCAATCGCCTTGCGCAGCCGCTGGTTCTCAACCTCCAAGTCCTTCATCCGTCGAACCTGATCGCTCTTCAGGCCGCCGTACTCCTTGCGCCAGCGGTAGTAGGTCACTTCCGTCACGCCGATGGCCCGGATCGCCTCCGCCACGCTCTGGCCCTGCGAGACCAGAACATCCACCTGCCGCAGCTTGGCGACCACGTCTTCCGGCTTGTGCCGCTTCGTTCCCATCTGTCCGTCCTCATCTGGCTCAAAAGCCATACCTCAGGGCGGACCACTTCAGTGGGGGCGGATCAGATGCCTTCGAGCGGTTCAAGCCTGCAGGGTGCCGAAGTCACCGAGAAGCTGCCGGATACGAGGATGATTCGGCTGTCGCGAGAGCCCACCCGACCTGATTGCATCAGGCCGGCGTCTCTCGGTCTTTGCTTCAACACGCATTCTTTCGACGAACCGGTGACCACGTCATCGGAATGCGCCCCGGAATGTTTTGGGCCCGGTCCGAGCGAATTGATCCGGCCTGAAGTCGTGTTCATCGTGATATTTGATTCAAGTCATTGCTGGAAAAGGACCGGCCTATAATTGTCAGCGCCGGCCTGCTTCCACCGATCTCGGTGTTCGTGTCGGTCGTGACGGTTTTGGCCGTGCTCCAAGTCGTTGTTGAGCCCGCAGGCGCCTGTTCCCGCTTCGGTTGCCTTGGGCGAGACGGCAAGATTTTCACGGCCCGGTCGATGGACTGGGAAAAGCCCATCGGAACCAACCTCTACATCCTGCCGCGAGGGATGGTGCGCAATGGTGAGGTCGGGCCTGATTCGATCCGGTGGACGTCGAAATATGGATCCTTGGTCGCGACAGCGTTCGACAATTCGACGTCGGACGGCGTTAACGAAGAGGGCCTTACGGCCAATGTCCTCTCGCTTGAAGAATCGCAGTACCCGGCCTTCGACGGCAAGGGCACGCCTGGATTGGCGATCTCAGTCTGGGCGCAATACGCTCTCGACAACTTCGCGACTGTCGATGAGGCCGTTGCCGCCCTCGAGAAACAGCCCTTCACGCTCGTGACGCGCACGATTCCCGGCACTCAGGTCATAGCAAGTATCCATATGTCCCTGTCCGATTCCGGCGGAGACAGTGCCATCATCGAATATATCGACGGCCAGCAGGTCATTCACCATCGACGTCAATACTAAGTGATGACGAACTCGCCGACCTACGGACAGCAGCTTGCCCTTGCCTCCTACGGGTCACAGATCGGCGGAACGGTCATGCTGCCCGGTACGAACCGCGCGTCCGATCGCTTCGCCCGCGCCTCCTACGTCAAATCGATCCCGCCGGATGGAGACCCGGATCACCTCTTGGCCAGCGTATCCGGCATCATACGCAATGTTTCCGTGCCGCTTGGGCTTTCGACGCCGGAGAAACCGGAAATATCGTCCACACGCTGGCGCACGGTCTTCGATCACAAGCGCCGCCTCTATTTTTTCGAGCCGGCGCTTTCGCCCAACACGTTCTGGACCGACCTGAATCAGATCGGTTTTTCCAGGGAATCGGGGAACGTGCTGAAACTCGATCTCGGCGTCGATCAGGCCAACGTCTTCGCCGGGAATGCGGCACGGTCCTATCGCGAGTCGAAGCCTTTTCCTTTTGCCGGACTGCCGCGATAAAGCATCGTCCTGGAGATCGGATCCAGGACGATGCTTTATCCTCTGGGGGCTGTTATGAGCCGGCTCCGAGTCGAGCGGCCTTTCTGAGCTTGAGGCAGACGAAGGCGACGAGAGGCAGGTCAGCCAGCGTGCTGGCATAGCGCTCGTCGTCTTCGACGAGCCGGCGGAAGGATGGGCCCAGGCGAGGGAGCGCTCCACGACGCAGCGCCTGGGCAGCCGCCTTATTGTTGTCGTGTATCGCTTCCGGCTGTGTGCGCCATGAAGAAGCGCACCATCTCGCGGCTGGCGTCTGGACCGCGCGGATCCGTGTAGGTGCCGTTCGGGCTTCCGCCGGACCAGGCGTGACCCGCTCCATGCAGAACCCACTGCTCCACCACCTCTCGGCCCGAAGGATCGGACTGGACGCGACGGGTGTAAGTCATGCCACCCGGGCTCTCCCCGTGGGTGACGACCGTCCCCAAGGCTCCCTCCGGCTTGGATTGAGCGATGATGCGGTCGCCGTTGGCTGGGTTGACGGTGCGGTCCGCATCACCGTGGAAGACGATGGTCGGGACCGAAGCGCGTGCTCCCAGCGGCTGAGCCGTCCCGCCGCCGTTCATGGCAGCAAAGGCGGAGGGCATATCCTTGGCCGCACCATAGGGAAGGCCGGAATGGACGCCGATTGCCGCGAACAGATCGGGATAGGTCGCCGCCATGATCGCTGCGGCCGCTCCGCCGGCTGACAGTCCCGCGACGTAGACCCGTCTGGGATCGGCCGAGAACTCGCGGATGACGTCCTGGGCAATCCCCGCGATCAGCGAAGGCTCGCCCGAGCCGCGCTGCTGATCGCCAGCGTTGAACCAGTTCCAGCATTTCTGCATGTTGGCCGATTGGGGCTGGCCGGGATAGGCCACCAAGAAGGTCTGCTCCTCGGCAAGCGCGTTCATCCGCGTCCCGGCCGCGAAGTCATCGGGCGACTGGGTACAGCCGTGCAGCATGACGACGAGAGGAAGAGCTTGGCCGGTATAGCCACTCGGGACATAGACCTTGTACGTCCGGCTGCCCGCCGCGTTGGAGAATGTCCGCTCCTCGTATCGAGCCCCATCCGGGACCGGGATCGGAGATTGCTGAGGCGATCCGAGACCATCCCCGAGGCCGGAGATCCCGCCCATCTTGGGAAAGCGCTCGCGCAAGGACCGCAGGGTCTCTGCAAGCCCTTGCCGTTCTGAGGCGCTTGTCCTGTCGGCGGGCGCTTCCCCGGCCGTCCCCTTGCCGAAACCCGGTGCGGTCCACGCTCCGCCCGGGGTCCGAGGCGCGACCATGTCGATGGTCGACCCGTGTCGCGCGGTGCTGGCGTCCTTGCCGGGCACACCCTCCTGCGGGCTCGCTTGCGGCTTGGCAGAGGCCGAGCGCCCCTGAAGGAGAGCCATGGCTTCGGTGAGCTGGCCGGCGCGGGTGAGACGGGTCACCTCACCCATGTCGATGCCGGAGAATGCGTTCATGATCACGATCCTGAATGAGGTCGACGGGCCGGGGCGCGTGTCCGGACGCGCCGCGAAGGCGTTGAGGCGAGAGATCAGGCCGTACGGTCGGCCAAGGCTGCCTTGACTGCCGGTTTGGCGTGGAAGGCGCCGAGCACTTGCACGGAGGCGATGGCGGCACGGGCGAGTTCCGGTGTCACATCGGGAGCGATGCTGGCGAGGCCGAGAACCTGGATGTGGAGCGGAGCGCCCGCGTCTCTTGCCGCTTCGAGGTCCTGCCGGGTGTAGTGCGAGAGGCCCAGGCTCAGCTTCTTACGCGCCAGCGACTGGGTGACGGCATCGCCCTGACGGTCGAGCTGGTTGCGCACGGCCGTTCGGATGAAGTCGGCGCGATTGGCATAGAAGCCGTCTCGAACCAGCAGATCGATACGGCCGAGATCGACAAAGCCGAGGTTGATCGTCAGTTTCTCACTGTCGGGTGCTCTCGGTCGGAGGTCCGGAACGTCATCGGCCATCTTGGTACCATCCCCAAACCATCCCGTTGGATGGTCCTGAGATGGTGCGGTTGCGGTGTCATACAAGGGCAGGCTTTTGCTCCCGACCATGCTGGGATCGCAATCGATAACGCGACCGCGATCTCCGAAGCGACGTTGAGCGCATCGCTCGGCGCCTGTCTGGGGTGCTCACGGGCAGGCTGTGCCTTTCCGGGTGCGGGAGTCGAGCGCACCCTGGCCGCCTTCGTGGCGGGAGCACCGAAACGTGCGCGGACGACAGCCCGTGAACGAGGTTTCCGGAAGGTCTACGGGGTCGGGGCGAGCGGCTCGCTTGGCGGCTTTGGCCGAAGGCCTGGAAGGCCCATATCGGAACGCCGAGGGCGCAAGCCTCCGACTCCATTCAAGTCCTGTCGACTTGGGCGTTCAGATATCGAACGGAAGGTTGGCGCGGCTCTGCAGCGGCTCAGGGACACCGAGAAGTGGCGCGGCGTGTGACGACGTGAAGACAGCCGTCATGGCTTCGAGACGGGCTGACGTCCGACAGATCAGTGCCTTCTGGCTCGGTCCGTCGCTCTTCGGGTTTGCGCGCCGAGCGTGGCCTGCCGCAGAGAAGACGAAGCGGCCTTCGAGAGTGAGGCTGTGCTGCCCGGACGCTCGGGAAGAAAACCGTTCCCTTGACAAGAATTGTCGGGGAGAGCAGTCCTTTGCCGCTCCCATAACCCATTGCCACCATTCGGCTTTCCTAGCGAGGAAAACCTGGTGGAGCTGAGGGGAATCGAACCCCTGACCTCCGCAGTGCGATTGCGGCGCTCTCCCATCTGAGCTACAGCCCCGTCCGAGGCGAGGGCCTTGTAGGCTTGTCCGCTTCGGCCTGTCAATTCCGGAAATTTCCCGCCGCACCCGCGTCCCTCACGCCGGGTCTCCGTGCGGGGCGATGAGGACCGATACCCCCCGCATGAACGCCCTGCTCTGGCTCTTCAACACCATCATCCAGCTCTACATCTACGTGCTCGTTGCGAGCGCCGTGCTGAGCTGGCTCGTGGCCTTCAACGTGGTCAACGTGCGCAATCCGATCGTCTCGCAGATCGGCGAGTTCCTCTATCGCGTCACCGAGCCGGTGCTGCGGCCGATCCGGAACCTGCTGCCCAATCTCGGCGGCGTCGACATCTCGCCGATCATCCTGATCCTGCTGCTGCTGTTCGCGCAAAGGCTCGCAGGCGAGTTCTACGGCTGGGTCGCCTTCTGAGCCCGTCCCCGGCGCCCCTCCTCCCCCGGCACGAAGCGCGGCATTGCGTGGGCGCCGGGCTCGTTGCTAAGGCGGTCGCGCACCGGCTCGGCCGAAAAGCCGATGCGATGTCAGAAGTTTAGGGCCGCGTCCTGAATACGATATTCAAGACGAGGCCCGCTCGGCCAGCAAGAGCCGTGAAGGGAGCGACGCGCGCCATGAAGACCAATCCGGGCCGCTTCTTCGAGGATTTCCGCCTCGGGGAGACCATCCGCCACGCCACGCCGCGCACCGTCACCACGGGCGACGTGGCCCTCTACACCGCCCTCTACGGCCCGCGCTTCGCCGTGCAGTCCTCGGACGCCTTCGCCAAGGCGATCGGCTATCCGGCGAGCCCGCTCGACGATCTGCTTACCTTCCACGTGGTGTTCGGCAAAACCGTGCCGGACGTCTCCCTCAACGCGCTGGCCAATCTCGGCTACGCCGAGGGCGGCTTCCACCGCCCGGTCTATCCCGGCGAGACGCTCTCCACCGTCTCCGAGGTGATCGGCCTGAAAGAGAGTTCCAACCGCCAGACCGGCGTGGTCTACGTGCGCTCCACCGGCTCCGACGCCTCTGGGCGGACCGTGCTGAGCTATTGCCGCTGGGTTCTCGTGCGCAAGCGCGACCCGGAGGCCAAGATCGCCGAGGAGCACGTGCCGAGCCTCGCCAAGGTGGTGAACCCGGCCGACCTCGCCCGCGCCCTGCCCCCGCTCGATCCGGCCGCCTACGACAATGCGCTGGCCGGCAGCCCGCACCGCTTCGCGGATTACGCGGTCGGCGAGAAGATCGACCACGTCGATGGCATGACCGTCGAGGAGGCCGAGCACCAGATCGCCACCCGCCTGTTCCAGAACACCGCCAAGGTCCATTTCGACGCGGTGGCGACGCGGGAGACCAAGTTCGGCAAGCGCCTGATCTATGGCGGCCACGTCATCTCGCTTGCCCGTGCGCTCAGCTTCAACGGACTCGCCAACGCCTTCGCCATCGGCGGCATCAATGCCGGCCGCCACGTCGCGCCGCTGTTTGCCGGCGACACGGTCTATGCGTGGTCCGAGGTGCTGGAGACGGCGGAACTGCCCGGCCGCAGCGATATCGGCGCGCTTCGCCTGCGCACGGTGGCGACCAAGAACCAGCCCTGCGGCGCCCATCCGGACAGGCAGGGCGAGGGCTACGACCCGTCGGTGATCCTCGATCTCGACTACTGGGCCTTCATCCCGCGCTGAAACGTCAGCCTATAAGTGGCTGACGCCTCTACGAAAAGAACCCGGCCACGGCCTGACGCAACGGGTTGGCCGGGTTCGACAGCAGGCGGAGCGCCATCGCGCAGGCGATGACGACGAGGAGCGGGCGGATCAGCCGGGCGCCGAGGCGCGCGGCGAGCGCCGAGCCGACCTGGGCGCCGAGAAAGGCGCCGACGGCCATCGCGAGCCCCACCGGCCAGATCACCGCGCCCTGGAGCGTGAACAGGGCGAGGCTGCCGAGGTTGCTCGCGGCGTTCGAGAGCTTGGTGTGGGCGGTGGCCCGCACCACGCCGAGGCCGAGCAGGGTGACGAAGCCGATCATATAGAACGAGCCGGCACCGGGCCCGAACACCCCGTCGTAGAAGCCGACCGCCGGCGCCAGCGTCACGGCAAACAGGCCGGGGGTGATCCGCGCCGCCGCGTCCTCGTTGCTCATCCGCCGCGCGGTCGCGAAGTAGAGCGCGATGCCGACCAGCATCAGCGGCACCAGCGCGTCGAGGACCGGGCGCGGCAGCAGGCTGACGCAGAGCGCGCCGCCCACCGAGGCGAGACCGGCCCCGAGCGCGGCCGGCCCGGCCTCGCGCCAGCGGATCAGCCCGCGCCGGGCGAAGGCGATCGTGGCCGAGACCGAGCCGGCGCTGCCCTGAAGCTTGTTGGTGGCGATCGCGCTGACGGGGTCGAGCCCGGCGAGCAGCAGGGCCGGCAGGGTCATCAGCCCGCCCCCGCCGGCAATGGCATCGACGGCGCCCGCCACCACGGCCACGCCGAACAGCCCCGCCACGGTCTCGAACGCAATACTCATGGGGGATCCCAAAGGGCCTTGAGGCCCTTTGGCGGGTTTTCAGGGCAGCGCCCTGAAGCCGGCGAAGCCGATTTCCAGGGCCCTGCCCCGCACCCGCGAAAGGACTCGTCCTTTCGAAAGCTTGACCATGGCTGTGTCGTCCGGGCAAGCCTTCAGGCGGCAGCCCGCTCCGCGCGCGGCAGGCTGACGGTGGCGCGGCTGCCGCGGCTCGCCCGCAGCGTGCCGCCCTTCGGCACCACTTTCCAGCCCTCCTTGCAGCCGTCGATCGGCTCGGAGACGACGGTGAGGCCGCGCTCGCTCTCCCGGTAATACAGGCTCGGCGGGCGCCCGTCGCAGGCCCAGCGGAAGGCGGTGAGGTTCTCGCCGTCGGTGAGCACGGCGGTGAAGCGGAAGGCCTCCGCGATGCGGGCCTCCTGCATCAGGGCGCGCACGGTGGTGCAGGTCGTCTCCATGGCGCCGACGGGATCGGAGTCGAGGCCGCTGGCGAGCGCCAGCAGGAAGAGGGCCTCCGAATCCGTCGAGCCGCGGCGGGTGTCGTACAACTCGTCGGGGATCATCGCCTCCAGGCGCCGCTTGATGCGGTGATAGCCGCCGATCTGGCCGTTATGCATGAACAGGTGGCGGCCATGGGCGAAGGGGTGGCAGTTGGCCCGCGTCGTCGCCGTGCCGGTCGCCGCGCGCACATGGGCAAAGAACGTCCGCGCCCGCACCTGCCGGCAGAGGTTCACGAGGTTCTCGTCCGACCAGGCGGGGCAGATGTCGCGGTAGAGGCCGGGCTCGGCGTGCTCGCCGTACCAGCCGATCCCGAACCCGTCGCCGTTGGTTTCGGTCTTCGCCTCGGAGGCGTGCAGCGATTGATGGACCAGCGAATGGGTCGGGGCGCAGACCAGCTCGTTCAGGAAGACCGGCTCACCGAGATAGGCGAGGAAGCGGCACATGGCGGGACGAGAGCCTCCTTTGCGGCCCAGGGCGAGCTATGCAAGCATCGGTCCGCTCGAACCGCTGCGTGTCGCCGGACTGTAACAATTCGTTCCGTGTGGTGAACAGCCCGTTAAGAGAGGGATCGATCGGAAGGGTTCAGGCGGGCACAATTTCGCTGAACCGATCATCCCCGAACTTGTTGTCGCAGGGCAAGCATCGTCGGCGCCGCCGATGCCGCCGCGGCGCGCCCATGGGCTGCCGTTTCCGAACCGCTCGCACAGCTTCAGGGAGACATCATGGCTCATTCCGGAGACAGCCCGGTCGCGCTCGTCGTCGAGGAGGACGAGGCCGCCCGAGACCTCGCGACCGTCCTGATCGAAGAGACCGACCTCGACGTCATCGCCTGTTCGAGCGCCGAGGACGCGCTGGCCGTGCTCGAACGCGGGGATGTGACGGTGGCGATGGTGATCGCCGACACGCATCTCTCGGGCAAGATGGACGGCGCCGCCCTGGCGCGCACCGTCGAGGATCGCTGGCCGGAAGTGCGGCTCGTGGTGACCTCCGGGGCCCGCGAGGAGCGTCGGACCGAGATCCCGCCGCACGCGGTCTACATGCGCAAGCCCTGGCTGCCGCTGGAACTGCTGCGTCAGGCCGAGCGCGCCACCCTGACGGCCAGTGCCGCCTGACTGGGACAATCGCTCGAAGGCGATCGCTCTGGTTATCGGCCGGCCTCAGTCGCCGGCGCCCGCCTGCGCGGGATAGAGCATCGTCCTTTTCCGAAGGCCGGCAACCACCTTTCGGGATGATGCCCTAGGAGTGCCTCACAAAACTCCCGGTCTCTGACCGTTCTCGCTCTGGCGACGACAGCGCGGCGGGAGTTTTGTGAGCGATACATTAGGCTTCCGCTCCGCGCGGCGCTCTTCGCACCGCCAAGCCGCCAAAGCGGCTTCGCGCATTGGTCGCTGCCTGACGCGGATCTGCTGACGACGAAAAAGCCCCACCGGTCGAGCCGGTGGGGCTTTTTCGTATCGCGAAGCTGCGGGCCGCGCGCGGCGGCCGGCGCGGATCAGGAAGCGGCGGGCACCGGGGCGGCGGCGGGGGCCGCGGCGGGCTGCTGCGAGAAGCTCGGCATGCCGGGGCGGCGCGGGGCGCCGGTACGGGGCTTCGGCTTCGGAGCGGCGATCAAGCCCTCGCGGATCGCGGTCTTGCGGGCCTGCTTGCGGGCGCGGCGGACAGCCTCGGCCTTCTCGCGCGCCTTGCGCACGGAGGGCTTCTCGTAGGCCTTGCGCTGCTTCATCTCGCGGAAGATGCCCTCGCGTTGCATCTTCTTCTTGAGGACGCGGAGCGCCTGATCGACGTTGTTATCGCGAACGAGTACCTGCAACGGAATCAACCCCTAGATTTGTCGTTTCGAACCGCACCGGCCCCGGATTCCCGGCTGAACCGGGAAAAAAGCCGTCGGGCGCCTCTGTCTCCGGGCTGCATTCCGGAGGAGGCGTCGTGACGGCAGCCGAATCGGTGCGAAAGAATTGCACCTGAGCGCGCGGCATACACGAAACAGGTTCGTGTTGGAAGTGCAGGAAAGCCTCTTGCAAAGCCGCCGCGCCGTTTCTCCCTGCCCCGCCCTCGCGAGGCGAAGCCGAAGTCATCCAAGGCGTTATCCGATCCGGAAACGCCGTGCCACGGATGGCGCCGGCTTCGTCCCGCAACAAGGGTCGAGAGACGGCCTCAGGCGTGCGAGGCGATGAAGTTGCGCACGAGCGGATAGGTCTGCGCCTCCCACTTGCGGCCGGAGAACACGCCGTAGTGACCCACCCCGGTTTGGAGGTGGTGGGTCTTCATGTGCGGCGGCAGGCTCGAGCAGAGGTCGTGGGCGGCCATGGTCTGGCCCACGGCACAGATGTCGTCGCGCTCGCCCTCCACCGTCATCAGAGCGGTGCGCCGGATCGCGCCCATATCGATGAGCTCGCCGCGATAGGTGAGCTGGTTGCGGGCCAGGGTGTAGTCCTGGAAAACGATCTTGACCGTCTCGAGGTAGAACTCGGCGGTGAGGTCGAGGACGGCGAAATACTCGTCGTAGAAGGTCTCGATCGCCTGCGCCTTGTCGGCGCTGCCATCGATATAGTGCCAGAACAGGTCCGTATGGGCGTCCCTGTGGCGCTTGGCATTCATCGAGACGAAGGCGGAGACCTGCGTGAAGCCGGGATAGACCCGCCGCCCCGCCCCCTTGTGGCGTCCGGTCACCGTCTCGATCAGGTTCTTCTCGAACCACTCGATCGGCTTCGAGATGGCGAGCTGGTTCACCGAGGTCGGGCTGACGCGGCAATCGACCGGTCCGGCCATCAGGGTCATGCTGCGGGGCTGCGCCGGGTTCTTGGTGTGCGCCATCACCGCCGTGGCGGCGAGTGCCTGCACCGCGGGCTGGCACACGGCCATGAGGTGGGCGCCCTCGCCGATGGTCTCGAGGAAGCGCACGACGTGATCGACGTAGTCGTCGAAGCCGAAGCGCCCTTCCGAGAGCGGCACGTCGCGGGCGTTGTGCCAGTCGGTGATGTAGACGTCGTGGTCGGGCAGCAGCGTGCGCACGGTGCTGCGCAGCAGCGTGGCGAAGTGGCCCGAGAGGGGGGCGAGCACCAGAACCTTGGGCTGGACGGTGTCGATGTCCTTGCGGAAGCGGAGCAGCGTGCCGAAGGGCGTGGCGAGCACCGGCTCCTCGATCACCGGGACCTCGCGGTTGCCGACCATGACGGCGTGGATGCCATAGGCCGGCCGCGCGAAGGTGAGGCCGGCACGCATCATCATGCGCGCACCCGCCGACCACCATTTCGCGGCGTCGTGCCACGGCGTCCGCATCCACGGCGCGGAGGCTTCCTGGAGGAGGCGGCCCCATTGGCGGGTCTGCCGGGCGATGTCCGATTGGACATCGAAGGCTTGGTAGAGCATCGGGCGCAAACTCCAAGCGCGCAAGGTGCCTGCACGCATCCATCTCTCACGAACGTCCCGAACGGCCCGGATTCGCCCGCTTCGCTTTCCCGGTTGCCACGCCGCCCCACGTGACGATGCCGGACGGAACACGCTAAGCGGTTCTGGATTGGGCGCAACCGATCAAAAGTATATATCGCGCGCCTGTGGTGCGGACGCATCACTTTGCATCGGAGCTGCGGGAAGAAGAATTTTATTGCCGAAAGGGCCGGGAGAAGGCCCGAGATCCGGCACGAGACTTGCCATGAAACGCGTTGGACGCCGGGCTACGGGCAGCAGGCCCGGGCGACGCGCATCCGGGGAGAGGGCCATGGCCGAGGCGACGCTCACGATCTCCAGCCGCAATTACTCGTCCTGGTCCCTGCGCGGCTGGCTGCTGTGCCGGATGGCCGGGCTCGATCTCTCGGTGGAGGTGCTGTCCGGTTCGGACGCCTCGACGCGGGCCGAACTGCTGCATCTCTCGCCGTCCTTCCTCGTGCCGCGGCTCGAACACGGCGCGATCGTGGTGTGGGACGTGCTCGCCATCGCCGAATATCTCAACGAGATCCGGCCCGAAGCCGGCCTCCTGCCGGAAGCGCCCGCCGAGCGCGCCCGCTGCCGCGCGGTTTCGGGGGAGATGCATGGCGGTTTCGTCAACCTGCGCTCGGCGCTGCCGATGAACCTGCGCAGCCTCCATCGCGGCTTCAAGATCTTCAACGGCGCCAAGGGCGACATCGAGCGGATCTGCGCGATCTTCGAGGATTGCCTGTCGCGCTCGGGCGGACCCTACCTGTTCGGCGCGCGCCCCAGCCTGGCGGACGCGATGTACGCCCCGGTCTGCACCCGCTTTCGCACCTACGACGTCGCCCTCCCCTTCACGTCGGCCACCTACCGCGACACGATCCTCGCCTGGGATCTCATGAGCGAATGGGCGGCGCTCGCCGAGAGCGAGCCGGAGGAGATCGAGGAACTCGACATGGAGTTTTAGCGTGCCGCACAAACTTCCGATCACCGACCGCGCTGACCCCAGTCGTGGCGGTGCAGGCGGCCGGTCCCTTCGGGACAGCGAGAGCATCATCCCGAAAGGTGGCTTCCGGCTTTTGAAAAAGATGATGCGAAAACAGGGGCCTAGAGCATCGCTCAGGCGCCGCGCGGCCTGGCCGACGGTCCGCATCCCGTAGCCGATCGTTCCGGCGCCGCCTGCCCATCGAATCCGGATTCGTCAGGAGGCGGATGGTGGCTCTGCAACCACAAGCTTTGTAGATCATGCCTCGTGGCCAACCACGAGAGCGACCATGACCCCTACCCGTCTTCTGGCCCCGACCTACCGCAACATGCTGCGGACGCTGGCTGGATTGCTCGACAGGGCACAGCAGCAGATGGCCGACAGGGCGGAAGCTCTGCTATCGGCCCGCTTGGCGGCCGACATGTTCCCACTGTCGTCGCAAGTCCGCTTCGCAGCCTTTCAGGCGCAGGAGGCGGTGTTCAGGCTTCGCGGCGAACCGACGCCCGAATGGCTCGATGCCGTTGCGGCCGAGGGGCGCAACGCGGGCGATGCGCCGGGCTCAATCGCCGACAGCCGCGTGCGGATCGATGAGGCGCTGTCGATGCTCGACACTTTGAGTGATGCTGCCTTGGATGCAGGAGCATCCCTGCCGATCGCGATCGAACTTCCGGGCGGGATCACCTTCGATATGACGGGCGAGCAATACGTGCGCGACTGGGCGCTGCCGCAATTCTATTTCCACGTCGTCACCGCCTACGCGATCCTTCGCCGGCATGGGGTTGAGGTCGGGAAAGCGGATTACGTCCCGCACATGTTCGGCTATCTCCGACCCGGAACGATACCGACGGCATAGCCTTTCCCGGTTCGCCATCCCCATCGGGACATGTGCTTAACGGCATCTTGCGATGAGGCGGCGCAATCGTTTCCGGGGCCGGGCTCGGCAAGGTCGAGCCGCATCCTTTGCGCAACGGTCTACGAGGTCTGGACGGCGCCCGTCGCGCGGGGCGCCGTGCCGGAGCGTCCGGCGGCGAGCGGTAGCTCGATGCGGGCGCAGAAGCCGCCGCCGGGGCGGTTCTCCAGGGCGAGGCGCCCGCCATGGCCCTCGACGATGGCGAGCACGATCGACAGGCCGAGGCCGAAGCCGCTCGCGGAATCGAGGTTGCGGGCACGGTCGCCGCGCACGAAGGGCTGGAGCATGGCACTGCGCTCGGCGTCGGGAATGCCGGGGCCGTCGTCGATCACCTCCACCGCCACGCCGGGACGGTCGCCGCCTGCCCCCCGGCCCGCCGGCCCCATGACGAGCCGGGCGCCGCCGCCATATTTCACGGCGTTGTCGACGAGGTTGGTGATCGCGCGCTGGAGGTCGTCGGGGCGGCCGCGCACGAGAACATGGCGGGTCCGTTCCAGGCTGACCGCCGCGCCGATGTCGCTGAACCCGTCGCAGACCGTCTGCACCACCGAGGCCAGGTCGATCAGCGTGGTCTGGCCCTCGCCGGGCGCCCCCTGCCCGTCCCGGACATAAGAGAGTGCGGATTCCACGAGCCCGTTCATCTGGTCGAGGTCGCGCAGGGTCATCTCGCGGGCGCGCTCGTCCTCGATGAACTCCGCGCGTAGCCGCAGGCGGGTGATCGGGGTGCGCAGGTCGTGGCTGATCGCGGCCAGCATCTGGGTGCGGTCGTCGAGCAGGCGCAGCATGCGGGTGCGCATCCGGTCGAGGGCGCGGGCGAGCGCGAGCACCTCCTCCGGCCCGCGCTCGGGCAGGGGCGGCGGTTCCTCCGCCGTGCCGAAGGCTTCCGCCGCCGCGGCGAGGCCGGCGAGCGGCGCGGTGAGCGCCCGCGTCGCCCAGAACGAGAGCAGCGTGAGGCTGACCCCTAGGAAGACGAACGTGAAGATGATCGGCGCTTGCGCCGGCGGGCGTGGAAAATCGTCGGGCAGCACCGCCCGCAGCCGGGCGCCGGCCGGCGTCGTGATGCCGATCTGGAGGAGGCCGGTCTTGCCCCGGTCGTGGCCGGGGGAGAGGTCGGTCACCGGCAGCGCCCGCCCGAAGCCGTCGCGCAGGCGCTCGATCAGGGGATGCTGGCCGATCTCGTCCTCCTTGTTCCCCTGCCCCGCCGACGGCGCGGCGCCGTCCCACGGCGCGATGCGCAGGGTCGGCAGGCCGCGCGCCGCCGCCCGGAGGATCCCGTCGCGCTCGCTCGGTTCGGCGGCATCGAGCAGCCGCGCGACGGTGGAGAGCCGGGTCGCGGCGACGCCGGGCCGCTCGTCCGGCCGCCACGGCTCGCGCAGGGCCAGCAGCATGACCGCCGCGAGCACATGCGCGGCGAGCAGGGCCGCCACGACGAGGAGCGCGATCTGCCCGGCGGCCTTTTTCGGGCGGGGCCAGGGCAGATGGAGCCAAGGCAAACGAAGCCGAGTTCGCGACGGTGCGGGGGCCGCGGCGGGCGGCTCCGCCGTGGTTCTCACGGGACTCATGAGCGGCCGATCTCCGGCGCGAACAGGTAGCCGCCCGAGCGGATCGTGCGGATGATCTCGGGGTTGCGCGGATCGCGCTCGAGCTTCTGGCGAAGCCGGGAGACGAGGACGTCGATGCTGCGCTCGAACGGCCCCGCCGCCCGCCCCTGCGTCAGATCGAGGAGCTGGTCGCGGGAGAGGACGCGCCCCGGCCGCAGGCACAAAGCGTGGAGCAGGTCGAACTCGGCCCCCGTGACGGCGATGCGTGCGCCCTCCGGGCTCAAGACCTGCCGGAGGCCGACATCGAGGGTCCAGCCCGAGAAATGGAAGCGGCGCGCGCCGTCCCCGTCCTGCGGCTCGGCGCCCTTGCGCCGCAGGATCGCCCGGATGCGTGCCAGCAACTCGCGGGGGTTGAACGGTTTGCCGAGATAGTCGTCGGCGCCGATCTCCAGCCCGACGATCCGGTCGATCTCTTCCGATTTCGCCGTGAGCATCAGGATCGGCACCTGCGACGCGGCCCTGAGGCGCCGGCACAGGCTCAGGCCGTCCTCGCCCGGCAGCATCAGGTCGAGGACGATGAGATCGACCCGGGCATCGGCCAGCACCCGGTCCATCTCGCGTCCGTCACCCGCGACGCTCACGCGGCACTCGTTGGCGCGCAGGTAGCGCGCGACGAGGGCGCTGATCTCGCGGTCGTCCTCGACGACGAGGATGTGGGGTGTCGGCAGGTTGGTGGCGGTCATGACGGCCTCCGTCTTAACCCCGCGCGCCTCCTGCCCGGAAGTATGGCCGCTGGCCAAGATTGTAACCGCGGGTTTCCGCAGCTTGCCCCGATACGTGCGGCAACAATCCGGAGCGGATTGTCCGGCCGCCGCCCGCCGCGGCGGCCGAAGCGTTTCGTCGGCGCCCCTCGATTGCCCTGCGGCCCGCCGATTCTTATGTCGTTGGCATGTGCTCGACAGGTCCGGGCGCCGGAGGAGATTTCCATGCAAGGCTCGAACCGCCTTTTCGACGATGCCGCCCGCCTGTTCACCGATGCCACCGGAGCAGCCCAAGGGGTGCGCCGCGAGGCGGAAACGATGGTCAAGGGCCAGATCGAGCGCCTGATCCGCGACATGGATATCGCCACGCGCGAGGAAGTGGACGTGCTGCGCGACCTCGTCGCCGCCCTGCGCAGCCAGAACGACGCGCTCGCCGCCCGGGTGAGCGCGCTGGAGACCCGCCTCGGCGCCGAGGCGGGCAGCGCCGGCAGCACGGAATCGGTCTGAGCGGGCAGCCCGGACTCACCCTCGCGGGAAAGCGCGAATCCAAATTTCTTTGCACAGGAAGCATCGGTGGATAGCCGCGTTGCCCACCGCTGATGCCGGGGCGACGCTTTGAAGCCCGCGGGGCGCGCGGGCTATAAACGATCCGAAGTTGATTCGCCCCGGCGGAAAGGTGGAACCAAACCCCGGGGCGGCGAAATCTGGATTGAACCCCTCCGCAGGACGGAGATCGACGGGCGTTGCCTCGATTTCCGTCACGGCCCTGCTTTGCCCGCCGACCCGATCGAGCCTCTCGACCGGGCCGACAACTTGGATCGCCATGACCCAGCTTAGCCTCATCGAAGACAGCGACCGGCCGGAGCACCCGCTCGATGTCGTCGAGCGCCTCGCCTCGCTGCGCGACTGGATCTTCGATCGCATCGAGACCGACGAGATGTCGGTCTCCGTCTCGGGCCGCTGGGCCGAGTACCACGTCGCCTTCACCTGGATCGAGGAAGTCGAGTCGCTGCACGTGGCCGCCGCCTTCGACCTCAAGGTGCCGGAGCGGCGCCGGGCCGAGATGCTGCGCCTCGTCGCGCTGGTGAACGAGCAGCTCTGGATCGGCCATTTCGACCTGTGGTCATCCGACAGCGTGGTGATGTTCCGCCACTCCCTGCTGCTCACCGACGGCATCGCGCCGACGCAGGGGCAATGCGCGATGATGATGAAGACGGCCGCCGACGCCTGCGAGCGCTACTATCAGGCCTTCCAGTTCGTCCTCTGGGCCGGCAAGAGCGCCCGCGAGGCTCTCGACGCCGTGCTGTTCGAGACCGAGGGCGAGGCCTGACCCGCGGGGCGGCTCGAGGACACCGAGGAAGCATGACGCAAGACCGAGCCCCCTTCCCCACGCCCCTGGTTCTGGCCGGCGCCGGCAAGATGGGGGCAGCGCTGCTGCGGGGCTGGCTGGCGGGCGGCCTCGACCCTGCCGCCGTAACCGTCGTCGATCCGCAGCCCTCCGCGGAGATCGCCACGCTCTGTGCCGAGCGGGCCTTGCGCCTCAACCCCGAGGCCGCCGCCCCGGCCGGAGCCCTGGTGCTCGGCATCAAGCCGCAGGTTCTCGACGCGGCGGCACCGGCGCTGGCCGGATGGATCGGCCCGGACACCCTCGTCGTCTCGATCCTGGCCGGCAAGACCATCGCCGACCTGAAGCGCCGCCTGCCGACGGCCCGCCCGGTGGTGCGCGCCATGCCCAATCTGCCCGCCAGCATCGGCCGGGGCGCGACCGGCGCCGTCGGCAGCCCGGAGGTCGGGCCGCAGGCAAGGGCGGGTGCGGAGGCGTTGCTCGCCCGTTCCGGCCTTGTCGCGTGGCTCGACGACGAGGGGCTGATCGATGCGGTGACCGCGGTCTCGGGTTCCGGTCCGGCCTACGTCTTCCTGCTGGCGGAAGCGCTCGCGGAAGCCGGCATGGCGGCGGGGCTTCCGCCCGACCTGTCGGCGCAGCTCGCCCGCGCCACCGTCGCGGGCGCCGGTGCCCTGCTCGACGCCGATGCCCGCGAGGCCGGGCAATTGCGCCGCGACGTGACCTCGCCCGGCGGCACCACCGCGGCGGCGCTCGCCGTGCTGATGCGCGAGGGCGCGCTGCCCGATCTGATGCGGGAGGCGGTCGATGCGGCGCGGCGGCGGGCGGGCGAATTGTCCGGCTGAGAGGCCCAGCGGTTTCAAGCGGGCGGCTCCGGCCCTACATGAGACGTGAACCGAATGCGGAGCACGGATCATGGAAACAGCCCCCGAGCCCAACACCGGCGGCAAGCCCGAGACCGGCGGGCCATCCGCTTCGTCGAACTCCGACACGGCGCAGGCCACGGCCTCGCACAAGCCCAACCCGCGCGAGGCGGCGGTCGAGGCGCTGATGCGGCTCGCGGCCGAGCAGCCCTGGAACGACATCGAAGTCGGCGACATCGCCCGCGAGGCGAACCTGAGTCTGGCCGAATTGCGCGACCTGTTCCCCTCGAAGGGGGCCGTGCTCGGCGGCCTGTCGCGGATCATCGACCGCAAGGTGCTGGAGGTCGACACCGCCGACCTCGCCGACGAGCCGGCTCGCGAGCGCCTGTTCGACGTGCTGATGCGCCGGCTCGATGCGATGACGCCCTACAAGCCGGCCCTGCGCCGCATCGCCTTCGCGCTGCGTGGCGACGTCCTGTCCATGCTGGCGCTCAACGGGGTCGCCCTGAACTCCCATCGCTACATGCTGGCCGCTGCCGGTATCGACACGGAGGGGCCGCTCGGCCGGCTCAAGCTTCAAGGCACCGTGATCGCCTTCGCCCGCACCGTCGAGGTCTGGCTCGATGACGACGACCCGGCGCTCGCCCGCACCATGGCCAAGCTCGACCGCGAGATCCGCCGCGGCGAGACCATCATGGAACGCGCCGACGACGCCCGCCGCCTCACCGCGCCCCTGCGCGCCCTTGGCCGTGCCGTTCTGGAGCGTCGCCCTCGCCGCGACCGGACGGAACCGCCCGCGGGGGATGGCGAGGATCGCGACCCGGCTGCGGCGATCTGAGCGCAGAGCTTCCGAGGGGGAGGGTTCGGGGTCGGAGCGCGTTTGCCGGTCCGATCGCTGAACGATGATCCGGCGCACCGACGCACAAGTCGGTGTGTGCAACCCTTGCCGAGACGGCCGGCTTAGAGCATCGTCCCGAAAGTCGGCAACCACCTTTCGGGACGATGATGCTCTAGGGATTGCCATAGGTACCGGCATGGTAATCAACCAGGACTTGGTCCTGATGAATATTTGCTGGGTTGGGATTCTTCGAAGGTCGTCATATCCGTTGTAACAGCTTCGACAGTAGGAGCTGTCGTCGGTGTGCTCGAAGCCCGCCGCTGGCTGAAAGGGTATTGGGAAACGGTCCGCGCCTCTGGCGGCCGAGGGCAAAGACCCGTCTGCTCCGTATCCGGCTCAATCGCGCGCTCGGCAGCCGTTCTGGCCATGACGATCTTTCGTCGCTGACGGTGCTGCACTCTGCAACAGGCTCAGCCGGCTTTACGCAAGCACGGGGGCGCTGAGCCTCCGGTGCAAGAGAGGTCGCAAACGGCCGGAGATGATATTCCGGCCTCGCGGTCTTTACCGGTCCCACCCCTTCAGGTCGCAGAGCGTCATGAAGTCGTGGATCGTGATCAGCTCGGCATCAAGCAGAGCCAGGGCTTCGTCACGGCTCTTGATCGCCTCGGCGTTCATGGAATGCGCCTTTCCCGTGTCTTGTTTTGAGGAACGACACGCTAAAGCTTTCGTTCCCTTCGTCTGGAGAAGCATCCCGCGTGCCAGTGGCAACATCGTCGCCGGACCGCTGCGAGGCGCATCGCTCCGGAAATCGAAATCCGAGCGATGCGCCGCGTTCTCGGGCCTGCTTCGGCCTCAGTCAGGTCCGTGGACACCGGGGGCCAGGGACCGACGCGTCCTCGCGTTGACCCCCTCGGTCTTCAGCGAGCGCGGCCTGCTCGGGCCTCTTGTTCTTGCGTCGTTCCGAAAGCCGGTTGCCGGCTTTCGGGACGATGCTCAGCCCTCCCGTTCGCCGCCCATCGTCGCCTGCATCGGCGTGAGCTCAGCGATGTGCCGCTGGCAGCGGGAGCGCGCCGGCCGCGATGCAGCGCAGGGCCGGGTCGTCGCCGGCTTGCGCGTAGGAGCCGTGGATCGGGTCGGCTTCCTGATGGCCCTGGAGCGAGGCGTTGACGAACATCGCGTCGTATTCGGGACCGGGCGGCATCCCGGAGATTCGTCGCCATGGCGAGGTCGATGGGTGCCGGCATGGCCCCTGCCGGCGCCGGTTGCGCCAGGGCGGTGTGGGCGACGGCCAGGGCCGCTGTCGCCGTCAGTAGGGTCGTCAGAAAATCGCGCCGCTGCATGGTCTCGGATCTCCCGGTCTGGAAACGACAGCCGGGCGCCGATGTTCTTGGGCGGTGCCGGAGTCTGACGGTCGAAACCTTCGCGAAATCAGCAATGGCCCTGCTGTAGCAGGGGCGTACCGAACGAAGACGCTTGGGCGATCCGGGCCGGGTTTGCTGCCGGGATTCAGGGGCCGATCGAGGGACGCAAACGGGCCATGCAATGCACGTCGGCGAAGATGCCGTTGCGGAACGAGGCCGCCTTGTGGGTCCCCTCGATGGTGAAGCCGAACTTTTCGTAGAGGGCGATGGCGCGGGCGTTGTCGGTGAAGACCGTCATCTCGATTCGCGAAATATTGATCCAGTTGTCGGCCGTGTCGATCACAGCGGCGAGAAGCCGCGAGCCGATGCCGTATCCGGCGAAATCCTCATGGACGGCGATCCAGAACTCCGCCGCGTGCGCGCGCCGGCCGTAGAAGGGGCGCAGAGCCGCCGCCCCGACGACGCGGGCGTCCCGCTCCGCGGCAAGATGCAGATCCCGCGGCGAGCGGGGCTCGGCCCACTTCTTCACCGCCTCGAACGATTCATAGGGGAGCGCCAGCGTTCCGAAGCGGAAGGCGGGCTGGTTGTAGATCTCGAACAGATCCTGAGCGTCCTCCGCGCGCATGGCCCGTATCGTCACATCCATACTGGTCCTCGCTCCGTGTGAAGGGGCATGATTTCGCCGAGAGCCGGTTCGACCGGTCCCTTCCGGCAACGATGACGATCCTCACGCGGAGGTGCTGCGGCAGCAGCCGCGAAGCACGCCGCGACGTTGATCCCGGTCGCCGATGCCGTCGGATCGAACGTTTCGGATCGATCGTTCCGGAGTGCTTCGAGGCCGAGCTTTCGCTCGGCACCTCAGCCTGAGGGGCGGTGTGCATGAGGGGCGGTGTGCAAGAGGGGCGGTGTGCTTGCCGAGGCAACGCCGCCATGCTGCCTTGGCCGGCGTTGCTCACGTCCATTCGAAGCGCAGCGTTTCGCGGAAGGCGAAGCGCTCGATGTGGCGCACGACCACCTCGCGCAGGTCGGGCAGGCTGGCGGCATCCTGTGCCGTCAGGTCGATTGTCAGGGTCTCGGGGTCGGCACTCAGCCGCGTCTCGCCGAGCGGCAGCGCGATCCGGGCATCGGTCGGGCTGAACTCGGTCTCGAACCGGTGGGCCCAGTGCTTGCAAAGCTGCTGGATGTAGCGGCTGGCATGGGGGGTGCTGACGACGGCGTGGCTCTCGGGCATGTCGGTTTCCTGGCTGTGCCGTGCTCGCTCAGCGTGCGGCGTGGCGGGGGCTCTCGGTGCGGCGACCGGCGGTGGCCGCCCGCACGCGAAAAAGGTCTGTGGGCAGGACCGAGAAGCTGGCCTCGCCGAACCATTCGAGCGAGCCTTCCGCCTGCGGCGGCAGCGTCTTGAGGAAGGTGCCGTAATCCAGCGCGCCGTCGAACAGGGCGGTCATGCCCTCGCGCCGTCCGGCCGCGGCGTAGACGTTGGCCGGCTCGAACACCGACAGGTCGGCGCGGCTGCGCACGTTCTTGAGGTGATAGTAGTCGATATGCGGGCCAAGCCGGGCGTGGGCCGCGAGCGGGTCGTCGCCGCCCTCCCAGACGTGGAGCGTGTCGAAATTGACCCGGAGGTTCGGGTGATCGACCGCGTCCAGCAGGTCGAGGAGCGAATCGGTGGTGTCGGCGAGCGTGCCGGGATGCGTCTCCACCACGAGGCGCAGGCCCTGGTCGGCGAGCTGGCCCGCCGCCATCCGCAGGCGCTGGGCGACGTGGGCGCGCTCCTCCGGCGCGGTGGTGGCGCTGGCCTTGGTCCCGGCGAAGGTGCGCAGCCGCGGCGCCCCCCAGCTCCGCGCGAGGCCGGCAAGTTCGGCGGTCCGCTCGGTCAGGGTGCTGGTGGCTGCGTCGAGCGGCAGGTAGTCGCTCAGCATCGGCACCCGCAGCCCGTAGGCGGCGAGCCATTCGGCGTGGTCGCCGGGGCCGAGATTGCGGGCGTGAACGCCCCACAACTCGATCCCGTCGAAGCCGTGGCCGCGGGCGAAGCGGGCGAGCTCGCCGACCGACACCAGATGGTGGCGAAAGCTGATGGTGCAGAGCGCGATTCTCATGCGGAGAGCCTTTCGCGGAAGGATACGGCGGTCTGTCCGAGATCCGGGCTCTTCTCCCGCCACGCCGCGTAGGCCGAAGCGAGCTGCCGCTTGATCGCGAATTCCTGCGCGTCGAGCGCGTCGAGACGCGCGAGGACGGGGGCGACCTCCCCCATCTCCCCGGTCCGGGCGAGCTTCAGCACGGCGTAGTGCAGGGCGGTGAGGCCGTTCACCAGGGACTCGATCTCGTCGCAGATCCGCTGGAATTCCGGGTCCGGCCAGCGCAGGGCCCGCCAGAAG
The DNA here is from genome assembly GCF_001542815.1 of Methylobacterium sp. AMS5. GTDB lineage: Bacteria > Pseudomonadota > Alphaproteobacteria > Rhizobiales > Beijerinckiaceae > Methylobacterium. Next base: position 4,031,314 of record NZ_CP006992.1, on the reverse strand, counting down.
AAAGCGAAGCCGTGCTCGTAGGCCCATTTGCGGATGGTGATGACCGGCAGTTCGCGCAGGGCCTCGCCGACCTCCGTCAGCTTCAGCCCGCCGCGTCCCTCGGCATGGGCAAGCACGATGGCGCGCGCGGCATCGATCAGCGGGTTGGTGTCGAACCGGAAGCAGGCCTCGAAAAAGGCCGCCAGATCCGTGTCCGCCGGCGGATGGGCCCGCGATGGGTCGAAGCGGTAGCCGCCGGCGACGCTCGGCTGGCGGATGGCGTTCAGCATCCGCTCGCGCTCGATCACGCCCGCCCAGCGGAAGTCGGGGTCGCGCACTTGCCAGAGGGCCGGGTCGTCGCTGCCTTCGACCAGCAGGTAATGCGGGAAGGGGTTCTGGTTGAACTTGTTCTCCCGCTCGGGGAGGTGGAACATGTCGAGCATCACCATGATGCGCGTGTCCGGCTCGCGCCGCTCCATGAGGCCGAGCAGGGTGGCGACGTTCTCGTCCTTCGAACGGGAATGGTCGTACCAGGAGACGAGCGGCACGCCGTAGAGCCGCTCGAACCAGTAGCGGAACGACTCGTGATCCATCGCGTCCGAGTGGTAGGCGAGCCGCGTGCCGTCGGTGATGGCGAACTCGGCGTCCCAGATCAGGGCGTAGAACGGGCGATGGTCGATGCCCCGCGCCTTCAGCCCGTCGCAGACGCAACTGACGAAGCAGTGGATCTTCAGGTCGTAGGGCATCGCGCCGTGGACGCCCTCGGAGGGCGTCTCGGGCTCGGCGGCGACCGGCTCAGCGCCCGGCGTCAGCAGCCGGGCGAGGTCGGCGACGGTGGAGACGTCCTGCCGGTTGATCGCCGCTTCGGGCACCGACACCCCGTGCGTCAGCTCCAGCGCCAGGATGAGCTGAAGCAACTGGACGGAATCGAGGTAGAGATCCTCGTTCAGCCGTGCGTCCGGCCCGAACCCATCGAGATGGGGATGGCGCATCTCCTCGCGCAGCACCGTGCCGATGGCCGCGATCAGCGTCTCGTTGCTCACGCCACCGCCTCCAGGCCGCCGCCCCGGTATTGCGCGGCGACCGCGCGTCGAGAAATCTTGCCGTTGGCCTCGCGCGGGATCGCGCCGACCTGCACCGCCTCGACCGGCACTTGGTGGCCGGCGAGCCAGCGGCGGCACCAGTCCTGCAGCGCGCGGGGCGGCACGGGGCTTTCAGCGCTGAACAGCAGCGTCACCCGCTCGCCCGCGAACGGGTCGGGCCGGGCGAAGGCTACGGCGTCGGTGATGCCGGGCATGGCCATCACCACGTCCTCGACCTCGCCGGGATAGACGTTGAGGCCCGAGACGTTGATCGTGTCGTCCTTGCGCGCGACGAAGACCAGCATGCCGTCGGGCTCGCGATAGCCGAGATCGGCGGTGTGGATCGCCCCGCCCTCCCCCTCGACCACGAGTTCCGCCGGGGCCTCGGGGCCGGTCCCCGCCCGGACGCGGTGATGCGGCAGCGGGCGGCCGATGGCGTCGGCGCGGCGCAGATCCGGATTGATCGCGATGCAGCCGGCTTCCGAGCAGCCGTATTGCTGGAACAGGTGGGTGACGCGCCCGCGGATGGCGGAAAACCAGGGTGCGGGCAGAAGCGTGCCCGAGACCATCGCCGCGTGGAGGGTCTCGCCCTCGGGCATCAGCCGGGCCAGCGTGTGCAGCATGGCCGGCGCGGTGTAGAGCACCGGCCGCTCGATCTCGCGCAGGCGGCGCAGGAGGTATTTCGGGTTGGTGGTGTCCACGATCACCGGCATGCGACCGCGGCGCAGGCCCACGAACAATCCGCAGATCAGCCCGTAGGAATGGGTGATCGGGCAGGCGATGACCGGGGTCATCCCGGCCGGCTCGGTGAAGGCGCCGACATAGCTCTCGACCTCGCGCTCCACCGCGCTCCAGCGGCGGGCGATGCATTTGGGCTCGCCGGTGGTGCCCGAACTCATCTGGAGCAGCTCGCCCTCCCCCGGAACCGGCGGGGCGGCGCCGTCCAGGGTCTCGCTCTCCAGGCCGTCGAGGAACAGGCGGTGGCAGCCGGCGCGCGCGGCGAGCCGGCGCGCGCCCTCGTCCGGCAGCGCCGGATGGATCGGCAGCAGGCTCGCCCCGCTGCGGCGGGCGGCGAGGATGAAGGCGAGCCCCTGGGCGGTGTCGCGGAAGCGCGCGGCGACGCGCTCGCCGCTGCCGCCGCGCAAGGCCGCCGCAGCCTCGACGCGCCGGATGGCGGCCTCCATCGCGTCCGCCGGGATGGTGCGGCCGTCGATCTCGATCATGCAGGCTCCGGAAGTGGCGTCGGGGGAAGGGAACAGCGAGTTGGGCGCATGGAGGCTGCCGCGCGCCTCGCCGAGCCCGAGCTTGCGCGACAGCAGCGCCTCGACCCGCAGCCGGGGCGCTTCGACCGCGAGCCGGGCGAGCCGCGCCTCCAGCCCATGCTCCGCCGCGTGGCGCCGCAACTGCCGGCCGATGCGGCGCCAGAACCCTGGCTCGTCGAGACCGTGCCGGCGCCCGAGGAGAGCGGTGATCTCGCTGAGGTTGAAGACGAACAGGCTGTCGGTGACGAGTTCGGCCAGCGTCGCGGCCGAGCGCATGGCGTGGAAGCGGTCATCCGCCGGCCCGGCATGGGCCGGGTCGATCGCCCCGAAATCCGGCACGCGCTCCGGACTCGTCACGAAGTCGGGGACGTATTCCGCGCTCTCGTGGAAGTCGCGCAGGATCACCCGGTCCGGCCAGCCGTCGCGGTGGACCAGAATCATGTTCTGGCCGTGCGCCTCCAGGGCGACGCCGTGGGCCGCGAGCAGGTGCCAGACCGGCAGCACCGCGACCGCGACGAGGCGGTCGAGCCAGGCATCGCGGCCGTAGCGATCGAGCCAGGGCGCGACGAAGGGGCTGCCATCCGCCTCGCACACGGCCAGCGCGTTGAAGGGCAAGGCCGCCTCGCCGGGTGCGAGACGCGGGCTCTCCCGCCAGATCGCGGCGAGCTGCCCGGCGAGCGGCCCGTCCCGGTCGGCGAGCGCGGCGGCGTATTCGCGCAGCACCGTCACGCGGCCGTGCAGCGCGGGATCGGCGGCGACGAGGTCGGCGAGCCAGTCGGACAGGGCCGGGCCGGTCAGCACGAAATGCGGATCGAGGATGCGCAGGCTCGAGGTCGAGACGACACTCAAGGCCAGTTTCACGCTCGCGGCGGACGGGTCGTCGCAATTGTGCAGCGTGCGCAGAGACTGGCTCGCGAGGTAGCGCGGGCCGGCGGTGCCGAGCGCGACGGCGCGGCCCTCCGCCAGCCACGGGCGCAAAGCCTCCTCTTCGAGCCGGCGCATCTGCCAGGGATGGACCGGCATCAGCGCGTGCGTGTCGAGGGAATGCCCGGCCTCGTCGAGGCGGCGGGTCAGCACGTCCCGGGCATCGCCGAGTTCGGCCCGCCAGAACCTGTCCTCCGGGCCCGGCAGCGCAAGGGCGATCGTGTCTCGGCGCACAGCCAGCCATCCGAGGCGGAACGGCGCGGCGGCCTCGGGGCCGTAGCGGCGGTGATCCTCCAGGGTGAAGCCGGTGCGCGCCTTGAAGCTCGGATGGTAGGGATGGCCCTCCCACAAAGCCGCATCGAGCGCGGCGAAGGGCAGAAGGCGGCGCTCCGGCAACGCTAGGTTTCGGGCGTTCCAGCGGCAGAGTTCGACCGTCTGCCGAAGCTCGGCCAGCAGCCGCGTCCGGTGCTCCGGTGCGGCGGGAAGGGCTTCCACGAGGATGGAGAGGTCGGCCGGCACCCAGCCGCCCTCTTCGCCCGCCATCTCGACCGAACCGGGATCGAGGCGAGGGCGGTCGAACGGGCCGAGGGTGCCGGTCGCGCGGAAGCGGTGCGGGCCGAGACGCCACGCGATCCGACCGGCGACGTCGCGGGCCGGCTCGCGCTCGGCCAGCCCCTCGAACAGGACGGCTTCCGCCAACTGGCGCAGGACACGCGCTTCGGGCTGCTCCATCGTCTCAGGACGCGAGGGCATGGCCGGCCTCGCCCCGAGCCGCCCGAAGCATGAGCGGGTTCGGCATGTCGATGTAGTTGCCGGTGCCGTCGCCCGAGGCGAGTTCGTCGCGGTCGGACAGGCGCACCCGCAGGTTGGCCTTGGTGCAGAGGCTCGGACCGTCGAGCACCGAGCGGGCGAAGGCGCGACCGGCGCCGGTCATGCGGCGTGCCATCGCCTCCAGGCGGCGGGCGAGGTCGTCGAGGAGCGTTTCCTCGCGCGCCAGCCCGTCATGGCCGATCCGGGCGACGACGGAGAAGATCTGGTTGACCACGAGATAGTAGGCAAGCCGTCGGCGGATCTCGCCGTCCGGGAAATAGAGCGAGGCGATTGAAGCGGTCTCGGGCGCGTCGCGCAGCAGCCGGGGGCGAGCGGATTCCGAGAGGTAGAAGCCCTGGTTGTCGCGGTAGAAGCCGCGCTCGGGCCAGCCGGAGGCGACATCGAGCAGCGCGTTCTGTTGGTGAGCCTCCAACGCGATGCCATGCGCGTCGTAGAGGGCGACGACGGGCTCCAGCATGCAATCGAGATAGCGGGCGAACCACCTGCGGGCGGCCTGGGCGCGCGCCGCCGAACCCTCCGGGCAGACCTGCCGCAGAAGGGCCTCCAGCCGCGAGAGCCGGCCGGGCAGCGGCTCGGCGGTGAGCGCAGCCAGTGTGGCGACACCCCGCTCCACCCCGTCGCGGAACGGGTTCTCGCGCAGGACCGTCTCGAAGCCGCTCTCCTCGCGGTCGGGGTTGTGCAGGGTGAGGTAGGCGGGGTCGGCGAGGAGCCGGAAGTTGGGATGGCGCGCGGCGAACGGGCTTTTCGCCAGCAGCCGGGCCATGGCGACGCCGGCCTTGAGTTCGGCGAGCCGGTTCACCCGCAGCGAGTTGGTGAGGGTGACGGGCAGCGAGAACTTCGCCATCCACGGGCTCTCGGCCGCGTAGACGGTGCGCAGCGAGGAGGTCGCGGTGAAGCGGGGGCCGAAGGCGCCGAGCCGCCGCAGGCGGCCCGCCTCGACCCATGCGGCGACGTGCGGCTCCAGCATCAGCGCCTCGGCCTGGAGCGGATGCATCGGCAGGGCGATCTCGTCGGCGCGCAAGCCCAGCCGGGCGGCGTCGGGGCCGAGCAGGTCGAGGGCGAGGTCGGGCGCGGCGCGGGCCACCGCCGAGTCGTGACGGACGAGGCTCGCCTCGGCGCCGAACACCGCGAGCTGGAACGTGCCCCCCTCCTCCGGCGCGTAGGCCCGGGCCTGCCAGGTCGTGAGGCCCTGCCGGCTCTTGGGCGTCGGATGCAGCCAGTGGCCGAAGACGAGGGCGCGCTCGGCGGCGATGAAGCCGGTTTCCGCCTCCGCCGTCCGCTCGGCGAGGTCGAGCAGGCGCGCGGTCTCGCGGTAGCTGTCGAGCACGCGCCCGAGCAGTTCCAATTCGCGCTCGCGGGCGGTCTCGCCCCGCCCCTCATCCGTGCGCGAATAGGCCTCGCCGAGAAGCTCCTGAAGCGCGCGCATCGGCGCCACCGGCCGCCAGCGCGGCTCGTGCAGGTGGCGGGTCCAGAGGCGGCCGAACGCGTGCGCGCCGCACAGCGAGGGCGACAGGATCTCGGCGCGGATCGCAAGGCGGCGGCTGCGCAGGTTCCACTCGACGCACGGCGCGGGCGGCCCGTCCGTCAGCGCGTGCCGGATGCGGATGCCGGAGTCGATCTCGCGCAGATATCCGTTGGCGAAGCTGCGGAAGGCGGCCGCCTCGGCAACGGCTTGAGACGATGGTGGCATGATCTTCGAAACCTCGTGTGAGCCTTGAGGGCCCGGCCGGATCGCGGCGGGGGCGTGCGCCCGAATTTCCGATCTGCCGGCCCGGCGCCGCGCCGTCGGATCGATGCGGCAGTCCGGCCGCCGGGCAGCCTGTGCGTCATCGTCGTCATCAGGCCTGAGCGCGCGGCGAACTCAGCGTTGCGGCAGGCGTGGGGGAGCGTGCGGTTTCGAGAGAAAGAAAAGGTCGTCGATGGAAGCGTAGGGAAAAAAGTTGCTCTTCGTTGTAATTGCTCATCGGACTGAGGACTCCCTCGAATCGCTTGAGGCTGAAGGCGTGTTGCGCAAACTCAAAGCATGCGTCAAGAGAAGATGAATTTATTGGAATTGTTCTTGATATAGGGTGGTGGCCCGGTTGCATTGTCGTGGCAGTTGGTTGCCATCGAAAATATTCTTTATTTGTCCGCCGTTTTATCGAGTGCGGGCCTGTTTCATGCCTCCGCCGGTCACGGCGTGAGCACGTTCAGCGAGCCATCTCTGATTGTGCCCGCGATCCTGCCGCGCCGGACCGCCACATCGCATCGCCGTCCGTCTCCGAACCGGGCTTCGCTCCCGGCCCCGTCGGATGATCGCGACGCGTGAAGCGCGCGTTGCGCCGCGATGGAAAATCCGTTGCTTATTCGCAACGAGGCCATGAAATGACTTGTAGTCTTTAGCTGTTATAATTCTCGTCTTGTTTCTGGGGCGGGTATTTCGACTGTCTGTGCAACGTTTTGCGACAGTATCGTCCTCTAGACTGGAAATGATACAAGCTATTGTGGGGCTTGCATAATCCACGCGTCTCCTTCTGGTCGGTCCTCAGTCATCGATCAGCGTGGGATCATCTGTGGGCGACGGGACCGACCTCATGGCGGGAGGGGCGGCGGGGGTGTCGATCGATGCCCTCTACCGTCACGAAGGGCTGAAGCTCCGGCGCTTCCTCCAGCGCCTGCTCGACAACCCGGCCGACGCCGCGGATGCGAGCCAGGAAACCTACCTGCGCATGGTCGCCGCGCTCTCGCGCACGAGCATCGAGCACCCCTCGGCCCTGTTGTTCCGCATCGCCACCAACGTCGCCCTTCGGATGCGCAACCGCGGCCGGCTGGAGCGGATTCTGTTCGCGGCGAAATGCGAGGCGGAACTCGCCGAGATCGCCGACGGCTACGCCCTCCCCGAGCGGCAGACGATCGCCCGCCAGGAGCTGAAGCGCCTGGCTGCGGCGATCGACGCGTTGCCGCCCCGCTGCCGCGAGGTGTTCCTGCTCAGCCGCCTCGACGGCCTCGCGAACGGCGAGATCGCGCAGCGCCTCGGCATTTCGCGCAACATGGTCGAGAAGCACATCATCAAGGCCCTGCTGCATTGCCGGCGCAGCCGCCTCGATCTTTTTTGAACGAGTCGCATCAGGAGGCGGCGACCTCGTTGATCTAAGGGGATAGGACACCCGCGCTGCGCCATTTCGGGCCGCGGTGGGCCCCGGGGGGATTGGCGTGGCCGGCAGCGACGGGACGGAGGCCGAAGAGACTGACGAGGCCGACGGCGATGAGGATCCGGTCGAGCGCGAGGCCGCGGCCTGGGTCGCGCGGCTCTCCTCCTCCGACGCCACGCAAGCCGATCACAGGGCCTTCGAGGCCTGGCGCAAGGCCGATCCCGTCCACGCGGCGGCCTATGCCGAGATGGATGCGCTGTGGCGCCGGCTCGGGCATCTGCCCGATCCCCGCCCGCGCAAGACGTCGGACAAAACATCGAACAAGACACCGAAGTCGCTCGCCGGCCTGGCCGCCGTCGCCCTGATCGCCGCCGCCCTGGCCTACGAGACCGGTCTCCTCGACCGGCTCCGCGCGGATCTGTGGAGTGGCGTCGGCACCATCGAGCACGCGACGCTGCCCGACGGCAGCCGCGTCGACCTCAACACGGACACGGCGATCGCGGTGCGGTTCACCGCGGGGGAGCGCGGGATCGCGGTTCTGCGCGGCGAGGCCAGCTTCGATGTCGTGCCCGATCCGAGCCGGCCCTTCGTGGTGCGGGGCGGCGGCCTGAGCGTGCGCGCGGTCGGAACCCGGTTCTTCCTGCGCGCGGACGGGGCGGACAGTCCGGTGGGCGTCGCGGAGGGGCGTGTCGATGTCTCGGCCGAGAGCGGGCGCGTCGTCGTCTCGGCCGGGGAGGAAGTCCGGATCGGCGGCGACGCCCTGCACGTGGCGGCGGCGGATGTGGAGCGGGCCACGGCGTGGCGCGACGGCCGGCTGATCTTTTCCGGAAAGCCGCTGGCGGCGGTCCTGGCGGAACTGAACCGCTACCGCCGCGGGCGCATCGTGCTGCTCGACCGTGGGCTCGGCGAGCGGCGCGTGACCGGCGCGTTCGATGCCCGCAACACGGACGACGCCCTCGACGTGATCGCCGCGACCATGGGCACGCGCATCCGGCGGCTCTCGCCCCTGCTGGTGCTGGTCGGATCGCCCCTGTGAGCAGGGCGACGAGGAGAGGCGAAAAAAATCGCTCTTCCCACGTCAGGAGGTGGCGCCCCCGTTGATCTTAACCATCGAGGGCGCGGCGGCGCACGGCGTGCCGCCCCTCCCGACGGATCGATGGGGCTTTGGTATGGCGTCGCGCGCGCGCAGGTTTTCACAGGGCCGGATGGCGGGGATCGCGCTGGCCGGCGTGTCCGTCGCGGTGATGGCTCCGGCGGCCGTGCAAGCCGGCGAGGCGAAGCGGCCCAGCGGCCCCACGATCCTGGCAGAAGCCCCGCTGGGGGGCGCTCCCGTCCGGCTCGCCATCCCTAAGGGATCGCTGGAGGCCGGCCTCGTCGCCTTCACCGAGCAGGCCGGGGTCAAGCTGGTCTACCCGACCGAGCTGACGGCGCGGCTGGAGACACCGGGGCTCGCGGGCGCGTTCGCCCCGCTCGACGCCCTGACCAGGCTCTTGGACGGCACCGGCCTCACCTATCGCCCGGCCGGCGCCTCGACCATCACCCTGGTCAACCCGCGTTACGTCCAGCTCGGCGCCGAGCCGGCCGGGACGGTGACGCTCGACGAACTGCACGTCCAGGGACAGGCTCAAGGGCAGGGCCGTGCCACGGCCGCCGGCCTGCCGCCGCCCACCGGAACGGTTGGGCAGCCGCCCGTGCCCTATGCCGGCGGCCAGGTCGGCTCGGGAACCCGTGTCGGCTTCCTGGGCAACCGCTCCGTCCTGAAGACGCCCTTCAGCATCACGGGCTACACGGAGAAGCTGATCGAGGACCAGCAGGCGGTGTCGCTCGCCGATGTCGTGCTGAACAATTCGTCGGTGCGCAACGACGCGCCGCCCTACAGCGAGCGCGATTCCTACTTCATCCGCGGCTTCTCGGTGACCAACCTCGACACGGCCTTCGACGGCCTGTTCTATCTCGCCAACCCGCGCCGCGCCTTCACCGAAGGGCTCGAGCGTGTCGAGGTGCTGCTGGGGCCCTCCGCGCTCCTGAGCGGCGGCACCGGCCGCGTCGGCGGCACGATCAACCTCATCCCGAAGCGCGCCTACGACGAGCCGTTCGCCCGGCTCACCACGACCTACATCAGCGACGCGCAGATCTGGACCCATGCCGACCTCGGCCGTCGCTTCGGCGAGTTCAAGGAATGGGGCGTGCGCTTCAACGGCGCCTACCGCACCGGCGCCACGCCGCTCGACAACAATGCGATCGAGGTGGGCGTGGCGGCGCTGGGCCTCGACTATCGCGGCGACCGGTTCCGTGCCTCGCTCGACATGACCCACTCGACGCAGAACGTCACGGCGCCGACCTCGCTGTTCAACGCGGTCGCGCCCGGTATTCAGATTCCCCGTGCCCCGAACAACCGGACCAACACCGCGAATCCGTTCGAGTACAACGACAGCCGTTACGGCATGATCGCGGGGCGGGCCGAGTACGACGTCCTGCCCGACACGACGGTCTACATCGCCGGTGGCGCCAGCCGCTACAACGAGGACTTCCTCACCTCAAACTACCGCGTGACGAGCGTGACCGGGCAGGCGACCAACCAGCTCGCCATCCAGCCCCAGGAGATCCAGGGGCTCACCGGCGAGGTGGGCCTGCGCACCCGCTTCAGCACCGGCTTTCTCAACCATCAGGTGAACATCGCGGCCGTCGAGGCGAACAACAAGAACTTCCGCAGCGGCTTCGTCCCGCCCGTCTTCACCCCCTACACGATCAACATCTACAATCCGGTCTATCTGCCGACCGGATCGATTCCGACGATCGGGCTTCCCCGCTCCGCCGCGCAGCCGCTCTTCGCCCAGCTCTCCGCGCGCAGCGTGGCGGTGGCCGACACCCTGTCGTTCTTCGGCGACGACCGCTTCCTGCTGACGCTCGGCGGGCGCTATCAGGAGATCGACCAGCAGGGCTTCGCCACCCGTCCGGGGCCGACGCAGGGGCAGGTGACCTCGAACTATCGGGAGGGCCGCTTCAGCCCCGCCATCACCTTCGTGCTGAGCCCGTTCGAGAACCTGTCCTTCTACGGCAACTACATCGAGTCGCTCGATCCGGTGGCCGCGGCGCCCCTCACGGCGATCAACGCCAATGTCCTCTTCCCGCCTGCCGTGGGGCGGCAGAAGGAAATCGGCGTCAAGTACGATTTCGGCACCATTGCCGCCACGGCCGCGCTGTTCGAGATCGAGCTGCCGAACGCTTTCACCGATCCCGGGACCCGCATCTACTCGGTCAGCGGCCGTCAGCGGAACCGCGGCGTCGAGCTGAACGTGTTCGGCGAGGTCGTCCCGGGCCTGCGGCTGCTCGGCGGCGTCACCTTCATCGACGCGGAACTGGTCAACACGCCGGGAGGACAGTTCAACGGGCGGGCCGCGCCCGGCGTGCCGGATACCGCGTTCAACCTCTACGCCGAGTACGACCTGCCGCCGTGGCTGGCGCCGGGCCTGACCCTGACGGGACGGGCGATCTACACCAGCAGCATGTTCTACGATCAGGCCAACACCCAGTCGGTTCCGGACTGGACGCGCTTCGATGCCGGCCTGCGCTACACGACAGAGGGCTTGAACGGAAAGCCCGTCGTGTTCCGCGCCCTCGTCCAGAACCTGCTCGACGACTCGTACTGGGCCTCCGCCGCCCGCGGCTTCCTCGCCGTCGGCGCGCCGCGCACCTTCATCGTCTCCGCCTCCGTCGATTTCTGAGAGAGCGACGCGTCGCTTCCAGCTCCGCCCTGCCCCGACATCGCGAAGGGGTAAGGGCGGGCCGCTCGGTCGCGCACGCCTGGCCCGTCGATCGCCCCACCCGCAGGGCGCTCGGCGGGCTTTTCGCATTTGCGCGCTCGATCCGCCCGCGATCTGCCGCTGAAACGAGCAGGCCCCTGCGGTGAACGGCCGCTCGCCCCCTCAGCGCTCCTGCCTTCCGGCGGCGATCACCGCCAAGCTGACCGGTCTGTGTGATTTGTGGCTTCTGGCACGGGTCCTGCAATGTGGTTTTTGACCACTTTGATGGGTGCGTGGGAACTCGGGAGCCTCAAGTATGGCCGGTACGATGGACCGCAGGCGGTTTCTTCAGGCGAGCGCCGCCGCTGTGGGTTTTGCCCAGATCGATCCCGACTTCCTGATCTCCTCCGCCTTCGCGCAGTCCGGCAAGCCGCTGGTCTTCCTCTCGGCCGAGAACATCACCGGCAACTGGGACCCGACCGCCCACACCACGCTCTCGCAGAAGAACATCGAGGGCTTCGTGATGGGCTTCCTGACCCGCACGCCGATGACCCTCGATGACCCCGGCAAGGTGGTCTACGAGCTCGCCACCGACATCAAGCTCCTCGATCCGCACCGCCTGCAGATCAAGCTGCGCAAGGGCCTGCACTTCCACGACGGCAAGCCGTTCGGGCCCGAGGACGTGAAGGCGACCTTCGAGTACGGCTCGGGCAAGGACCGGCCGGCGCAGTGGTATCCCGGCCCGACCGAGACGCTGACGATCACCACGCCCGACGACGAGACCGTGATCGTCGACACCTCGAAGGGCGGCTACCCCGCCCACCTCTTCATCTTCCTGGCCTCGTTCCTGCCGATCCTCTCGGCCAAGGACGTGGCCGAGGGCCCGGGCGGCGCCCTCACCCGGCGCCTGAACGGCACCGGCCCGTTCCGCTTCGTCGAGCAGCGCGGCAACGACACCGTGCTCAAGGCCCATGACGGCTATTTCCGCGGCAAGCCCGGCATTCCCGGCATCAACTTCACCTTCACCGGTGACTCGACCACGCGGATGCTGTCGCTGATGAACGGTCAGGCCTCGATCGTCGAGCGGCTCGAACCCGAGCAGGTCGAGACGGTCAAGAACAACCCGAAGATCGCGATCAACGAGGTCGTCTCGGTCGAGAACAAGTATCTCTGGTTCCGCTGCTCCAAGCCGCCCTTCAACGACGTGCGGGTGCGCATGGCCGCCTGCCACTCGATCGACCGGGCGATGCTGCTGGAGATCCTGGGCGCGGCGGGCCACGCCTGCGCCAACTTCATCTCCCCGGTGAAGTTCGGCTACGTCGACCTCAAGAACTACCCGGCCTACGACCCGGCCAAGGCGCAGGCGCTGCTGGCCGAGGCGGGCTTTCCCAAGGGCAAGGGGCTGCCGCCGCTGGAATACATCACCTCGGTCGGGTTCTACCCGAAGACGAAGGAATACGGCGAGGTCATCACCGCGATGCTCAACGAGCAGGGCTTTCCGGTGAGCCTCACGGTGCTGGAGCCGGCGGCCTGGAACGAGCGGCTCTATCACCGCCCCGGCGGCGGGCCCGGCCACATGGTCGATTGCGGCTGGTCCACCGCCTCGCCCGAGCCGGATCTGGTGCTGCGCACCCACTTCCACTCCTCCTCGCACCGCATCACCGGCATCGAGGATGCGCAGATCGATGCGAGCTTGGATCGTGAGCGCGCGGCGCCGACGCTGGAGGAGCGCAAGGCCATCCTGCAGAACGAGACGATGCCGCTGCTGGCCACCAAGATGCCGGCGCTGTCGCTGTTCACCTCGGTGATGATCCACGCGATGCAGCAGGAGCTGAAGGGCCTCTACATCTACCCGGACGGCTCGATCGACGCGTCCAAGACGGCCTGACCGGCAAGTCTGCCTGACCGGCAAGTCTGCCTGACCGGACTGCCCGCGCCGGGCGCGGAGCCCGGCCCCCTCGCGGGCGGCCGGATCCCGCCCCGCCGATCCCGTCGCCGGACCGGAAACATTTTGATGTTCGTTCTCAGTTTCCTCGCCCGGCGCCTCGCGCAGGGTGCGGTCATCATCTTCCTCGTCTCGCTGCTGATCTTCACCCTGCTGCGGGTGATGTCGGGCAACCCCGTGCGCCAGATGGTGGGCGGGATGGCGCCCGATTCCCTGGTGGAGCAGATCGCCACCACGATGGGCCTGCGCGATCCGATCATCGTGCAGTTCGGCCGCTATGCGGCAGGGGTGGTCCAGGGCGATCTCGGCCGCAGCTTCATGCGGCCGGCCAACGGCGCGGCGACGGGGGGGGCGAATTTCGACGACCTGACCCGCGGCGAGCGGGCCGGGGTCGGCGGCCTCATCCTCGACGCCCTGCCGATGACCCTGCAGCTCGCCGCCCTGGCGCTCGCCATCGCGCTCGCCTTCTCGGCCCTGCTCGGGATCGCGGCGGGCCTGCGCCCCGGCGGGTTCTTCGACCGGCTCGCCTTTGCGGTCTCCTCCGTCTTCATCTCGATCCCGAATTTCTGGCTCGGCATCGTGCTCGCCCTACTCTTGTCGGTGAAGCTCGGCTGGCTGCCGGCGATCGGCTATGGCGGCTTCTCGTATACGGTGCTGCCGGCCCTGGTGCTCGCCGTCGAGCTGTCGCCGGTGCTGATCCGGACCCTGTCGAGCGCGGTGGCGGCGCAGATGGGCGAATCTTACGTCGCCGTCGGCCATGTCCGCGGCCTGTCGCGCCCGCGCATCGTCGCCGCGCATGCCCTGCGCAACGCCTCGGTGCCGCTCCTCAACCTGCTCGGCGTGCAGTTCTCCTCGCTGCTCGGGGGCGTGATCATCGTCGAGTACATCTTCGACTATCCCGGACTCGGGCTGCTCACCATCAACGCCGTGCTCCAGCGCGACTTTCCGCTGATCCAGGGCATCGCGATCGTCACCAGCGCGATCTTCGTCCTCATCAACATCCTCGTCGATCTCGCGGCGACCACCATCGATCCGAGGCTCGAATACTGATGGATGCCGTGGATTCCCCCCTGGCGCTCGCCCCGCCCCGCGTCGATGTCGCGGCCTCGCGCTCCATCGGCCGGCGCATCCTCGGGCGCGCCGCCCGCTCCGGGGGCTTTCGCGTCGGCTTCGTCGTGCTCGCCCTCCTCGTGCTCGCCGCCGCGCTCTACCCGGAACTCAGCGGCATCGACCCGGCGATGCGGGACATCCGGGCGCGGCTGCTGCCGCCGCTGTTCCTCGGCGACAAGTGGAACTGGGCCCACCCGCTCGGCACCGACCAGATCGGCCGCGACATGCTGGTGCGCTGCCTCGTGGGTTTGCGCTACTCGCTGCTGATCGGCGTGGCGTCCGTCGCCGTCACCGTGGTCATCGGCTGCGCGCTCGGCACGGTCGCGGGCTATTTCGGCGGACGCACCGACACGGTGATCATGCGGATCACCGACGCGCAGCTCTCGATCCCGATGATCATCCTGGCCATCGCCGTGCTCGGGGCCGACCGCCCGACGATCCCGGCGATCATCCTCGTGCTCGGCCTGTCGAACTGGCCGGTCTATGCCCGCGTCATGCGCTCGGTGGTGATGGCCGAGCGCGGGCGCGAATACGTCCGGGCCGCACAGGTCTCGGGCGCCACGCATCCGCGCATCATCCTCACCCTCCTCGTGCCGCTGCTGGTGCCGCCGCTGCTCTTCACCTCGGTGCTTGATGTCGCGCGGATGATGATCTTCGAATCGACGCTCGGCTTCCTCGGGCTGGGCGTGCAGCCACCGACGCCGACCTTCGGCAGCATCATCGCGGACGGGCGCAAATACCTGCTCAATGCGTGGTGGATCGCCACCATGCCCGGCGTGTTCCTGTGCCTCACGCTCACCGGCATCAACCTGATCGGCGCTGCTTTTGAACGCGCCCGCAACGCGATCCACGGGGGCGCCTGATGGACCCGGTGCTCTGCGTCCGCGACCTCTCCGTCGCCCTCACCCTCCCCGGGCGTGAGCGAACCCTTCTCGATCACATCAGCTTCGACGTCGCCCCGCGGGAGATCGTCGGCGTCGTCGGCGCTTCGGGGGCGGGCAAGACGGTGCTGTCGCGCGCCGTGGTCAACTGGATCACCGCTCCGCTCGCCATCCGCTCCGGCACTGTGTCCTTCCGCGGCCGGGATCTCCTCGGGCTGCCGCCGCGGGCGATGCGGCTCTTGCGCCGCGACATCGCCTATGTCGGCGCCGACCCGATGGGCGCCCTCGACCCGACCCTGCCGGTCGGGCGCCAGATCGTCGAGAAGCTGCGCGCGGTGCTGCCGGAGGTCAGCCGGAAAGAGGCGCAGGCGCGCGTGATCGCCCTGCTCGATGCCGTGCGCATTCCCTCGGCGCCCGCGCGCTTCCACGATTACCCCTCGCAATTCTCCGGCGGCATGATGCAGCGCGCGCTCATCGTCGATGCCATGGTCTCGAACCCGGCCCTGCTCGTCGCCGACAACGTGACCCAGCCCCTCGACGTGACGGTGGCCGCCGGGGTGATCCGCCTGATGCGCGAGCTCACCGAGCGGTTCGAGACCGCGATCCTGTTCGTTTCCTCCTCGCTCCCCGTGGCCCGCGAGGCGGCGAGCCGCACCCTGGTGATCGATGCGGGAAGGCTGGTCGAGGAACAGCCGACCGAGGCGCTGATCGCCGCCCCGCGCCACGCCTATACCCGCGATCTCGTCGCGCAGATCCCGGTGATCTGGGGCGAGCGCCCGAGCCTGCCCGCGATGCCGAAGGCCCCCGGCGCGCGGCCGCCCCAGGCGATCATCAGCCTGCGGGACGTGTCGCAGACCTACCGGGTGAAGCGGCGCGGGAGCTTTGCCGGCACGAGCGCGCTGCGGGCGGTCCGCAACGTCACCTTCGACATCGCCCAGGGCGACAGCTTCGCCGTCGTCGGCGAATCCGGCTGCGGCAAGTCCACCCTGATGCGGCTCCTGAGTCGTCTGGAGCGCCCGAGCGGCGGCAGCGTGCTGTGCGAGGGCCGCGACATCGCCGGTTTGTCGGGGGCCGAACTCCTCGGCTTCCGCCGCAAGCTGCAACTGGTGCTGCAGGACCCGTTCAACTCGCTGCCGCCGCGCACCGGTATCGGCGCCATGCTGGAAGCGCCGTTGCGCATCCATGGCTGGCGCGACCCGCGAAAGATCCGCGAGCGGGTGCGCGCGGTGATGGACGATGTGGGGCTGGCGCCCGCGCTCTACGACGACCTGCCGCTCGGGCTCTCGGCCGGGCAGCGCCAGCGCATCAACGTCGCCCGCGCCATGGTGCTTGAGCCTCAGATCCTGCTCATGGACGAGACGCTCTCGGCCCTCGACCAGACCGAGCAGTTCAAGCTGCTGGCGTTGTTCGAGAAATTGCAGCGCGCGCACGGGCTGACCTATATCTACATCAGCCACGACCTCGCGATGGTGCGCAAAGCCTGCAACCGCATCGCGGTGATGTATCTCGGCGAGGTCGTCGAACTCGCCGATAACGAGCGCCTGTTCTTCGATCCCGGCCACCCCTACACCCGCGCCCTGCTCTCGGCGATGCCGGCCCTGGAGGCACGGCGCTACCGGCCGGAGGATTGCCTGATGGAGGGCGAGCCGCCGAGCCCGATCGACCTGCCGCAGGGCTGCGCCTTCCGCTCGCGCTGCCCGCAGGCCTTCGACGCCTGCGCCACGCATCCCCCCTTCCTCACCGTGCGCGGCGCGCACGACTTCGCCGCCTGCCACCGCGTGCCGGGCGCCGGCGCCGCCCTGCTGGCGGGCGCTGCCTGATGCCGCCCCTTCCCGAGACATCGATGAGATCCATGCCCGACATGACGGCCCGAGCCCCCGTGCGGATCGACCCCGCCCGCCTCCAGGCGATGATGGAGGCGGTCTCTGCCTTCGGCGGCGGGCCGGACGGCGCCCTGACCCGCCTGACCCTGTCGCCCGAGGACGGGCGGGCGCGCGACTGGCTCGCCGCGTGGTTTGCCGCTCACGGCTTCACCCCGCGGGTCGATGCAGTCGGCAACCAGTTCGGCGGTCTGGAACTGGCCGGACCCGGCGCCCCGACGGTGATGGTCGGCTCGCATCTCGACAGCCAGCCCAATGGCGGGCGCTTCGACGGGACGCTCGGCGTGCTCGCGGCCTGCGAAGCCATCCTCGCCGTGCGCGCGGCCCTCGAAGCGGCGGGCAGGACTTCAGCCTGCAACTTCACGGTCGCCAACTGGACCAACGAGGAGGGCGCCCGCTTCCAGCCGAGCCTGCTCGGCAGCAGCGTCTTCACCGGTGCGGCCGGGCTCGACTGGGCGCTGGCCCGCAGCGACGGCGACGGCGTCACCGTCGGCGAGGCCCTGTCGCGGATCGGCTACGCCGGGAGCGACGCCGTGCCGGTGCCGGACGCCTTCATCGAGCTGCATATCGAGGGCGGGCCGATCCTGGAGCGCGAGGGCCTGCACTTTGGCGCCTTCACCCGCTACTGGGGCGCCACCAAGTACCGCCTCGCCTTCCTCGGGCGCCAAGCCCATACCGGCCCGACGCCGATGGCCGAGCGGCGCGACGCGCTTCTCGGCGCCGCCTACCTGATCGCCGACCTCAAGGCGATGACGGCCGATTACGGCCTCGACCTGCACACCTCCGTCGGCCGGCTCGAAGTGCGGCCGAACTCGCCCAACACCGTGCCGAGCGAGGCGGTGCTGTTCATCGAGCTGCGCTCCGGCTCGCCCGCAATCTTGGAGGAGGCCGAACTCCGGCTGAAGGCGGCCATCGATCTGGCCGCCGCGCGCGCGGAGGTGGGTCACGAGGTGCGCGCCATCGACCGCCGCGCCGCCGGCCCGATGGCGCCGGGCCTCGTGCGGCTTGCCGAGCGCGCAGGCGCCGCCAACGGCACGACGACCCGCCACCTCGACACGATCGGCGGCCACGACGCCGTCAGCCTCTCCGCCGTCTGCCCCTCGGTGGTGCTGGCCGTGCCCTGCCGCGGCGGCGTGATGCACCACCCGACCGAGTTCACGAGCCCGGAGGATCAGGCCTTCGGCACGCAGGTGCTGGCCGACATGCTGATGATCCTCGCCACCGAGGGCATGGCCGCCATCGAGACTGCGGGAGAGGGGCGATGAAGGCGCTGGGCACCCCCGAGGACGCGCCCGAGCGGCTGGCCGAGGCCGCCCTGGCGCAGGCTTTTTCCGCGCTACCCGAGCTTCGGGGGAAGGTGCCGCATTATGCGGTAGCGGTGCCCGGCCTCGCCTCGCCCTCCTATCACGGTGTCGAATCCACGACGTTCCACGTCGCCGAGACCGAGGGCGCCGAACCGAGCCTGTTCCTCAAAATCTCGGAGCCCTGCGCCGCCGCGCTGCTCGATCCCGCCGCCGCCTTCCGCGCGGCGCAGGCTATCGCCGCTCTCGGCCTCGCACCGGAGCCGCTGCATTTCGCGGCGGATCAGGGCGCGATCCTGTTCCGGTGTCTCGGCCCGGATTGGCGCCCGGCCACCCTCGACAGGCTTCAGCAGCCGGACAGCATGGCCACGGTGATCGAGGCCTTCCGCCGGATCGGCGCGGGCGAAGCCTTTGGGCGACCCTGGAGCGTGTTCGACGCGATCCGCACCCTTCGCGCCCTGCTCGGGCCGGACGCCGACGCCCTGCCGCCCGATGCGTGGTTCCTGTTCGACTGGGCCGAGGCGATCGAGGCGGCGCTGACGGCCGCCGGCACCGATGTCCGTCCGGCCCATGCCGACCCGCACGCCTCCAACCTGCTGTTCGGCTCTCGCGGCGCCCTGCAGCTCGTCGATTTCGACATGGCCTGCGACACCGACCCCCATTACCAGCTCGGCGCCTTCCTCAACGAGGCCTGCGCCTTCGAGACGCCGATGAGGGCCGGCATCGAGATGGCGGAGGGGCGGTTCCGGCCCGACGTGTTCAACCGCGCCCGCGCCTACGCCGCCGCCGACGACCTGCACTGGGCCTTGCGGGCGCTCGCCATGGACCGGCTCTCGCCCCGCCGCGGGCTCGAATTTCGCAAGTACGCCGCGTGGCGCTTCCTGCGCTGCCGGATGCGCGTCGGCCGGCCGGGCTTCGAGGAAACCCTGAGGGCATTGTGAGGAGACGACCATGATCGCTCTGGGCCAGGCCGCCACCGAGGCCGAGCACGCCTTCGAGGCGGCCCTGCGCACCGTCCCGCGCTGGCAGGGGCGCCCGACGCGCTACCGCCCGGTGCTCGGCGGGATCAGCAACGTCAACTGGCGCGTCGAGATCGAGGGCGAGCCGCATCCCTACTTCGTCAAGATGCCCGGCCGCGGCACCGAGATGTTCATCGACCGCGCCGCCGCCCGCGCCGCCAGCCGGCAGGCGGAGGTGATCGGGCTGGGGCCCCGCACCTTCGACGATCTCGACGCGCACGGCATCGAGATCGCCGAGTTCGTGGACGGGCGCCGCCCCTCGACCAACCGCGACTTCGCCGACCCGGCCCTGCGGGCGGAGGCGATGCGCGTCTACCGCCGCTTCCACGCGGCCCCGCTCCTGCCGCTGACCAAGACCGTGTTCGACATGATCGACGAACATGACGGCCAAGCGGCCGAACTCGGCGCCCTCCTGCCCCCCGATCAGGCGTGGCTGACGCGCCAGACCCGGCTGGCGCGGGCGGCGCTCGAAGCCTCGGGTCTCGATCTCGTGCCCTGCTTCAACGATCCGATGCCGGGCAACTTCCTCCTCGGCGAGGACGGCTCGATCCTCCTGATCGACTTCGAGTACGCCTCCAACAACGACCGGCTCTACGACATCGCGATCTGGAGCGGGGAGATGTTCTTCCCCGAGAGCGTCGATCGCGAACTGATCGAACTCTATTTCGGCCGCTACGACGAAGCGTTGTTCGCGCGCCTGATGGTGCACAAGGCGCTCGCCGACGTGAAATGGTCGACCTGGGCGATGGTGCAGAACCGGATCTCCACCCTCGACTTCGATTTCTACAAATACGGGATCTGGAAGCACATGCGCGCCCGCTCGATCATGAACGACCCGCGCTGGCCGCTCTTCCTGAAGGCGCTCTGAGCGATGGATCTGGCTTTGCCCGCGACCGACCCTCTCGCCCCGGAAACCATCCTCGCCTTTGCCGCTGAACTGGCCGAGGCCGCGCGCCCGATCGCGCTCGCCTATTTCCGCACCCCGCTCGACATCGTGACGAAGGCCGACGAGAGCCCGGTGACGTTGGCCGACCGCGCCATCGAGGCGCGCCTGCGCGGCCTGATCGAGGCGCGGTTTCCCGATCACGGCATCTTCGGCGAGGAGATGGGGGTGAAGCCCGGAGCAACGCCCGGCGACGGCCCGGTCTGGGTGATCGACCCGATCGACGGCACCAAGAGCTTCGTCACCGGCCTGCCGCTGTTCGGCACCCTGGTCGCCTTCCTCGACGGAGGGGTGCCGCTCGTCGGGCTGATCGACATGCCCGCACTCGGCGAGCGCTGGACCGGCGTACCGGGGGAGGCCCGGTTCGGGGCCGAGCCAGCGCGGACCAGCACCTGCCGGAGCCTGTCCAAGGCGCGCTTCTTCACCACTTCGCCCGAGGGTTTCACCGGGGCGGACGAGGCCTCTTATCGACGCCTGATCGCGAAAACGGCCCTGCGCCGCTTCGGCGGCGATTGCTACGCCTACGGCCTGCTGGCGAGCGGCCATTGCGACCTGATCGCCGAGACCGGCCTGCAACCCTACGACACCATGGCCCTGGTGCCGGTGATCCGGGCGGCGGGCGGGGTCATCACCGACTGGAGCGGCGAGGACCTTTCCCTCCACTCCGACGGGCGGGTGCTCGCGGCGGCGACGCCTGAATTGCACGCCGAGGCGCTGGCGATCCTGCGGGGATAGGCCCGCGAGCCGATGGCCGCCGCCGCGTCGCGGTTTGCCAAGGGGATGTCGCTGATATGGAAGCGACGGGGACCCCGACGAACGATAGTTCCCGCAAGCCAGATACGGCTCGGGAGGTCCCCATGCTCGATGTGACGCCGACCCCGCTTCAGCGCCTGCTGCGCGAGCGCCGCCCCGGCTACACCCTCGCTGCGCCGTTCTACCTCAGCCCCGAGGTGTTCGAGGCCGACATGGCCGTCATCTTCGGGCGGCACTGGATCTATGTCGGCGTCGAGCCCGACGTGCCCGAGGCCGGCGACGTCATGGTCGTCGAGATCGGCAAGACCTCCGTCGCGATCGTGCGCGACGACGACAACGAGATCCGTGCCTTCCACAACGTCTGCCGCCACCGCGGCGCCCGGCTGGTCCACGAGGAGAAGTCCACGGTCGGCAACCTCGTCTGCCGCTACCATTCCTGGACCTACGACCTCACCGGCAACCTGATCCATGCCGAGCATATGGGCCCGGACTTCAAGCGCGGCTGCCACGGCCTGAAGCCCGTGCACGTCCGTTCGCTCGCGGGCCTGCTGTTCATCTGCCTCGCCGACGAGCCCCCGGCCGATTTCGACGAGATGGCCGCAAAGCTCGGGCCCTATATCGAGCCGCACAACGTGCGCGACACCAAGGTCGCCTTCCAGAAGGACATCATCGAGCCCGGCAACTGGAAGCTCACGATGGAAAACAACCGCGAGTGCTACCATTGCGGGGCCAACCATCCCGAGCTGACCGTGCCGCTCTTCGCCTACGGCTTCGGCTTCGCGCCCGAAGAGATGGACGCGCACGACCGCGCCCAGGCCGAGCGCTACGGCTGCCTGCTCAAGACCCGCCACGGCGAGTGGGAGGCGGAGGGCCTGCCGTCGAAGGAGATCGACGAGCTCGACACCATGATCACGGGCTTCCGCACCGAGCGGCTGCCGCTCGACGGCGAGGGCGAGTCCCACACCCTCGACACCAAGGCCGCCTGCAAGCGGCTGCTCGGCAACCTCACCAGCGCCAAGCTCGGCGGGCTCTCGGTCTGGACGCAGCCGAATTCCTGGCACCATTTCCTCGGCGACCACATCGTCACCTTCTCGGTGCTGCCGCTCGATGCCGAGCGCTCGCTGCTGCGCACCAAGTGGCTCGTCCACAAGGACGCGGTCGAGGGCGTCGATTACGATCTGGCCAACCTCACCGGCGTCTGGGAGGCCACCAACGATCAGGACAGCGAGCTCGTCGGCATCTGCCAGCAGGGTGTCGCGAGCCCGGCCTACGAGCCCGGCCCCTACTCGCCGCATACCGAGATGCTCGTGGAGAAGTTCTGCAACTGGTATGTCGGCCGCATGGCCGCGCATCTGGGGCGCTGAGCCATGACGTCGGCCTCCTCCGAACCGGCCGCCGCGCGGCTCGCGGCCTCCGCGCCCTGGGATGCGGAGGCCGACGACAGGCTGGTCTGCCTCGCGGTGCGCGACGAGACGCACGATGTGAAGACCTTCGTGCTGGCGCCCAAGGAGCCCCGGCTTTTCGCCTACGCGCCGGGCCAGTTCCTGACCTTCTCGTTCGAGATCGGCGGCGAGACCCTCCACCGCTGCTACACGGTCTCCTCGGCGCCGACCCGGCCGAATGCGGTCGCATTCACGGTCAAGCGCGTGCCCGGCGGCCCGGTCTCGAACTGGCTGCACGACAGCCTGAAGCCCGGCGACACGGTGCGGGCGCTGGGGCCGATGGGCGAGTTCTCCTGCTTCACCCATCCGGCGGGCAAGTACCTGCTCCTGTCCGGCGGCAGCGGCGTCACGCCGATGATGTCGATGGCGCGCACCTTCCACGATCTCGGCGAGGCCCGCGATGTGGCCTTCGTCCATTCCGCCCGCTCGCCTGCCGACATCGTGTTCCGGGGCGAGCTGGAGACGATGGCCCGGCTCGATCCCGCCTTCCGCTTCCACGCGGTCTGCGAGACCGATTCACCGAATGAAATCTGGGCGGGTCCGAAGGGCCGGCTCTCGCTCGAAACCTTGCGCGAAGCCGTGCCCGACTTCCTCGACCGGGAAATCTTCGTCTGCGGCCCCAAGCCCTACATGGACGCGGTGCGGGCCATGCTGAGCCAAGCCGGCTTCGACATGGCCCGGCACCACGAGGAGAGCTTCGATTTCGGCGCGTTGCCGGAGGCCGAGCAGGAAGCAGCGGCGGAAGCCGAGAAGACCCTCGACGCCGAGGCCGCGCCCGGCGGCGGCGTACGCACCTTCCGGGTGGAGTTCGCCAAGACCCGCCGGGTGCTCGAATGCCCGGAGAACGAGACGGTGCTCGACGCCGCCCGCAAGGCCGGCATCCGCCTGCCCTCGTCCTGCGCCAAGGGCCTGTGCGGCACCTGCAAGTCGAAGCTCACCGCCGGCACCGTCGCCATGACCCATGCCGGCGGCATCCGTCAGCGCGAGATCGACGCCGGCATGGCGCTGCTCTGCTGCTCCAAACCAACCAGCGACCTCGTCGTCGAGCGCTGAACGGGCGGGCTCGGCCCCGCCCGCGACCCCAAGCTTTCCCCATCGCCTTCGGGAGTCGTCCCGTGATCGCCAATGCCGACGCGCTGCTGAAGCCGCTGACCATCAAGGGCCTCACCATCCGCAACCGGGTGATGTCCACGAGCCATGCCCCCGGCTACGGGCGGGACGGCAAGCCGCAGGAGCGCTACCAGCTCTACCACGCCGAGAAGGCCAAGGGCGGCATCGGTCTCACCATGTTCGGCGGCTCCTCCTCGGTCGCCGTCGACAGCCCGGCCGCGCCCTGGAACCAGATCTCGGTCGCCGACGACTCGGTGATCCCGTTCTTCCAGCAATTCTCCGACCGGGTGCACGCGCACGGCGGCAAGCTGATGATTCAGCTCACGCATATGGGCCGGCGCACCAAGTGGGACACCGAGCACTGGCTCCCCACCGTCTCGCCCTCCCCCCGGCGCGAGCCCGCCTCCCGCACCATCCCGAAGGAGATGGAGGCGGAGGACATCGCCCGCATCGTCAAGAGCTTCGCCCAGGCCGCGCGCCGCTGCCGCGAGGGCGGGCTCGACGGCTGCGAGGTCTCGGCCGCCCACGGCCACCTGATCGACCAGTTCTGGTCGCCCTCGGTCAACCAGCGCACCGACCGATACGGCGGCAGCCTGGAGAACCGGATGCGCTTCGGCATCGAGGTGCTGGAGGCGATGCGCGCGGAAGCCGGCGACGACTACGTCATTGGCATCCGCATGTCCGGCGACGAGATGATCGCCGACGGCCTCAGCCAGGACGATTGCGTGGCGATCGCCGCCGAGTACGCCCGGCGCGGGCTCGTGGACTTCCTCAACATCCTCGGCGGCCAGGCGCGCGACCACATCGCCCACGCGATCTCGCTGCCGAACATGTCCTTCCCCGTGGCCCCCTTCCTGTTCCTGCCGAGCGCGATCAAGCGCGAGGTCGACGTGCCGGTGTTCCACGCCCAGCGCGTCACCGATCTCGCCACCGCCGCCCGCGCGGTCGCCGAAGGCCATGTCGACATGGTGGCGATGACGCGCGCCCACATCGCCGATCCGCATCTCGTGAAGAAGCTGTCCGAGGGCCGGGCCGACGACATCCGCCAATGCGTCGGCGCGGGCTACTGCATCGACCGGATCTATGTCGGCGGCGACGCGCTCTGCATCCAGAACGCCGCCACCGGCCGCGAGGCGACCATGCCGCACGAGATCCGCAAGGCGGATGTGCGCCGCCGGGTCGTGGTGATCGGCGCCGGCCCCGGCGGGCTGGAGGCCGCCCGCGTCTGCGCCGAGCGCGGCCATGCGGTCGTGCTGTTCGAAAAGAGCGGCCAGGCCGGCGGCCAGATCGGCATCGCGGCCAAGGCCGGTTGGCGCGAGGCGATGTCGGGCATCACCCGCTGGCTGGTGGCCCAGGTGACGAAGCTCGGCGTCGATCTGCGCCTCAACACCGAGGCGACCGAGGCGGCGATCCTCGCCGAGAAGCCCGACGTCGTCATCGTGGCGACCGGCGGCACGCCGTTCCGCGGCCACGCCAAGGGCGCCGAGCAGCACGCGGTCACGACCACCGAGGTGCTGACCGGCGCGGTCGAGCCGACCGGCTCGGTCCTGCTCTACGACGAGATGGGCCAGCACAACGCAGCCTCGGTCGCCGAGCAACTGGCCAAGCGCGGCTGCCTTGTCGAGATCGCCACCCACGACCGCATGGTCGCGGAGGAGGTCGGCACCACCAACCAGCCGATCCACCTGCGCGAGTTGTACAAGCTCGGCGTGATCATGAGCCCGAACATGGAGCTCATCGAGATCTATCCGGAGGGCAACCGCTTCGTCGCGGCTTTGCGCAACACCATGACCGACGCCGAGGAGGAGCGCCTCGTCGACCGCATCGTCGTCGATCACGGCACGCTGCCCGTCGATGCGCTTTATCGCTCGCTGAAGACGTCGTCCGTCAACCACGGCCAGACCGACCCGGACGCGCTCCTGCGCGGCGAGCCGCAGCCCTACGACCTGTCGAAGGGCTACGCGCTCTACCGCATCGGCGACGCGGTCTCGGGCCGCAACATCCACGCGGCGATCTACGACGCCCTGCGGCTGTGCAAGGACCTTTGAGGCTCGGGGAACCGACCGCCGGGGAAGACGCGGAGTGGGACTGGGCGGCGGCGCGCCGCCGGATCGCTTCGCCGTCGCGCGGCGAAGCCGAAGCAATCCAGCGCGCGACGCGTGCCGGATGAGACTCCTTCCGTGATGCAGGCACGAGCGGCGCCATCATGAGCTACGCATTCACAGGGTTGGTCTGGCTGATGGCGGCGCTCGCCCTCGTCCAGGGCTTGCGCCGCGCCGCCCTCTGGCGCGTCGGCGCCGCCGCGCCCGTGGCGTGGCTCGACGGGCTCGCCAAGTTGCCCCGCCGCTACCTCGTCGATGTCCACCACGTCGTGGCGCGCGATCCTTACGCCTCGCGCATGCACGCGGTCGTGGCCGGCGGCCTGCTCGCGGCCTCGATCCTGACCGCGCTGGCGATCCTGCCGCCGCTGGCGGACTTCCGGCCCTACTGGTTCCTCGTGGCGCTGGCCTTCGGCGTGACCGCGATCGGCGCGCTGCTGGTGGGCGCCCGGCGCTATCCGCAGAAGCCAAAGCGGCTCTCCGCCGGCCGTTTCCAAATCCTGCCGTTCCTGCTCGTCGCCTACGCCATCGGCGGCACGCTCACCGCCCTCATCCTCGCGCTCGGCGGCGGCGGTGGCCTGTTCGGCTCCGTCGCCCTGGCGCTCGCGGCGGCTGGCGGGCTCGGCCTCGCCTTCGAGGTGCGCCACGGCCCGATGCGCCATGCGGCGGCCGGCGCGCTCCACCTCGTGGCCCATCCCCGGCCCGGCCGGTTCGAGGGCCGGCCCGACACCGCGCTCCAGCCCCTCGACCTCGACGCGCCCCGCCTCGGCTCGGAAATGCCGGCCGACTTCACCTGGAACCGGCTCCTGTCCTACGATGCCTGCGTGAGCTGCGGACGCTGCGAGACCGCCTGCCCGGCCTTCGCCGCCGGCCAGCCGCTGAACCCCAAAAAACTCATTCAGGATCTCGTCGCTGGTCTCTCGCCCGCCGAGCCCGCCTATGCCGGCAACCCCTATCCCGGCGGCCGGGTGGCGGAGGGTGAGCGCGGGGCTTTGGCCCGGCTGATCGGGCCGGATGCGCGCATCCACCCCGACACTTTGTGGTCCTGCACCACCTGCCGCGCCTGCGTCGAGGAATGCCCGATGATGATCGAGCATGTCGATGCGGTGGTTTCCTTACGCCGGCACGAGGCGCTGGAGCGCGGGGCGCTGCCCGAGAAGGCCGTCGTTCCGGTGACGGAGCTGCGCCAGTCCGGCGATCCCGGCGGGCGCCCGCTCGCCGCGCGCACCGATTTCGCCGCCGGGCTCGACCTGCCGCGGATCGCGGACCGCGAGGGGGTCGATGTCCTGCTCTGGCTCGGCGAGGGCGCCTACGACCTGCGCTACGGCCGCTCGCTGCGCGCGCTGGTGCGGCTGCTGCGCGAGGCCGGAGTCGATTTCGCGGTGCTCGGCGCGGAGGAGCGCGACACCGGCGACCTCGCCCGGCGGCTCGGCGACGAGGCGACCTTCCAGGCGCTGGCGCGGGAGAACATCGCGACGCTGGCGAAGTACCGCTTCAAGCGGATCGTGACCGCCGACCCGCACGCGCTGCATGCGCTCCGCAACGAGTACCCGGCCTTCGGCGGGCGCTACACGGTCGTGCACCACACCGCCTTCCTGCTGGAGCTGATCCGGGCGGGCAAGCTCAATCCCGGCCGCCTGCCGGACCTCTCGGTGACCTATCACGACCCCTGCTACCTCGCCCGCTACAACGGGGAGACCGAGGCCCCCCGCGCCGTGCTCGACGCGATCGGCGTCACCCGCAGCGAGATGACCCGCTCGGGCCGCCGGGCGATGTGCTGCGGCGGCGGCGGCGGCGCGCCGGTGAGCGACGTGCCGGGCGAGCGCCGTATCCCCGACATCCGCATGGCCCAGGCCGCCGAGACCGGCGCGGGAATCGTGGCCGTCGCCTGCCCCTCCTGCACGGCGATGCTGGAGGGCGTGACCGACCGCAAGGCGGAGATCCGCGACGTGGCCGAATTGCTGCTCCAGGCGGTGGAGGCGGGCCGATGAGCCGCCCCCGCCGCGATCCGCGGGCCGAGTGGGCGGCCTTCCTCATCGCCGCCGAGGCCCCCCGCCCCCGCTACGACCGCACCCGCCGTGCGACCGGCTCCGGGCGGCCCCGCCGCGACCCGCGGGCCGAGCGCGAGGCGCAGCGTATCGGGGGTCTTGCGCGGGCGCGCTACGATCTCAGCCAGATCGGCCGCCCGATGGGCGATGCGGTCGCCGCCGCGCCCCGGTCCGTGCTGGTGGCCGAGGCGCCGAAGACGATCATCGTCGAGTCGCCCGCCTTTCTCGTCGCGGTGGTACCGGACGCCCCTGGCGGCCGTCTCTCGGGCCACGACCGGCAGGTGATCGGCGCCGCGCGGGCGCTCGCCGGCCGCGAGGGCGGTGTGGTCGTCCTCACGCAAGGCGATTGCGAGGGGCTTGGCGCGGCGGGCGCCGACCGGGTGCTCCGGCTCGACGGCGCGGAGGGTTACGACCCGGCGGGCCGCGCCGCCCGCATCGAGGCCGCGCTCGCGGGCCTGGGGGCGCGCCACGCCCTGTTCCCGGAATCCCTCGACGGCGGCGACCTCGCCCGCCGGATCGCGGTGGGCCTGGACGAGGCCCTGTTCACCAATGCCGAGGTGGTGGCCGCCAAGGGGTTCGTCCGCCCGGCCCGGGGCCGCCGGGTCGAGCAGAGCCTCGCCCCGCCCCGCCTCGCCACCGTGGCGCCGGGCGCGGTCGCCGACTATGCCGGCCCGCCGCGGGAGGCCCGCGCCCTCCCCTTCGAGGGCTCGGTCCCGCCGGACGCTCCCCCAAGCATCGTCTCGGCGACGCGCATCCCGGCCGACCCCGCGACCGTGCCGCTCGCGCTCGCCGAGTTCGTCGTCTCCGCCGGCAACGGCCTTTCCGATCTCGACACCTTCCGCCAAGTGGCGGCGCGGCTCAACGCGACGCCGGGCGCCAGCCGCGTGCTGTGCGATGCCGGGCTGATGCCGCGTCACGCCCAAGTCGGCGCCTCGGGCACGGTGCTCGCGGCGACCTGCTACTTCGCGCTCGGCATCTCCGGCGCGCCCCAGCATCTCCAGGGGGTGGCCGGCTGCGAGCACGTGGTGGCGGTCAACACCGATCTCCACGCGGCGATGATCGAGCGGGCGGGCCTCGCCATCGTGCAGGACGCCCAGGCCGTGATGCCGGCCCTGCTGCGGCTGCTCGCCGAAGAGGCCGCCGGAGAGGGGAAGGCGTCGTGAGAATCGCGGTCCTTCTCTCCGCCGGGCTCCATCCGGTCTCCGGTGCGCCGGTGCTGCCGCGGCTCGAGGCGCAGGCGATCCGCCTAGCCGCCGGGCTCGGTGCCTCCTCCGAGACCTTCGGCCTGCATGCCGGGCCCGACGCCGCCGCGGTCGCCGAGGCTTTGGGCCAGGGCTTGCCCCGCATCGAGCAACTCGCGGTCGCGGCCGGCGACGACCCGGTGCCGGTGCTCGCCGCGCGGCTCGCCGAGATCGCCCCCGAGCTGATCCTGGCCGGGCGGCGCAGCCAGGGCGGCGACGAGAGCGGCCTCGTGCCCTACGCGCTGGCTCGCGCCCTCTCGATACCCCTGGTGCCAGACGTGGTCGCGGCGGCGCTCGACGCGGACGGGGCCCTGCGTCTCGATCAGAGCCTCGGGCGGGGCGCCCTGCGCCGGGTGGTGGTGCGGGGACCGGTCGTCGTCACCTGCCACCCGGACGCCCCTGCCCCCCTCGCCTACGCCTATGGCCAGGCCCGCCGCGGGCGCATCGAGGCGCTTGCCGTCGCCCCGGCCGTATTCCCGGCTCTCGCCTTGGCGGTGGAGGAGCGGCCCTATCGCCGCCGGCCCAGGATCGTGAAGGGCGCGCCCGCGGGCGGCTCGGCGGCGGAACGGCTGAAGGCGGCCACCGGCGAGGGCGGCTCGGCCGCGGGCGGCCGGCTTTTGGTCGAGCCCGATCCCGAGGACGCCGCCCGCGAGATCCTGGCCTATCTCCGTCAGATCGGCGTACTCGCCCCGCCGGCGGAACCGAAAACATGAGGAAAGCGAAACGATGCCCCTGAGCCCGGACGATCTGCTGACGCGGCTGCGCGAGCGCGGCATTGCCTACAAGCTCTACGAGCACGAAGCCGTCCTCACCGTCGAGGCGATGATGGCGATCTGCGGCGACATCGCCGGGGCCCACACCAAGAACCTGTTCCTGCGCGACGGAAAGAAGACCTACTTCCTCCTCACGCTCCAGCACGACGCTCAGGTCGACCTGAAGGCGTTCCGGTCGGTGCTCGGTGCGCGTGGCGGCCTGTCGTTTGCCAGCCCCGACGCCTTGCGCGAGCAGCTCGGGGTCGAGAGCGGGGCCGTGTCGCCGCTCGCGGCGCTCAACGCCGCGCCGGGCGCCGTGCGGGTGTTCCTCCAGGACAGCCTGCTGGAGGAGACGCGGGTCAACATCCACCCGCTTGTCAGCACCCGCACGCTCTCGCTCGTCCCGGCCGATCTCGTGGCGGTTCTGCGCGCCGAGGGTCACGAGCCCACGGCCGTCGCCCTGCCGGAGAGCGCGGCGGCTTAGAGCATCGTCCCGAAAGGTGGTTGCCGGCTTTCGGAAAAGAGATGATGCGAAAAATAGAGTCTAGAGCATCGTCCTGGATTTGATTTCCAGCACGATGCTCTAGCATCTCTCACAAAACTCCCGCCGCGCTGTCATCGCCAGAACGAGAGCGTTCAGAGACCGGGAGCTTTGTGAGTCACTCATAAATGCCCTCAGGCAGGCCCTCAGGCGCGCTGGATGGCCATCGGGAAGGCGAAGGACATGAACAGCGTCTCGCTGGCCTTCGCCTCGACCGGAGCCGGCTCGATGCGGAAGCGCGGACCCGGCAGCGCGGCCCGGCTCAGGCCGATATCGGCCAGCGCCGCATCGCTGAGGTCCATCAGATCCTCTTCATTCGCCCGAGCGCGGAGCTGGGCGCGAACACTTTCGAAAATGTTGCCGAACATGAGATGAGCCTCGATCGCGCCGTCGTTGATCAAGACGAGGACGGCCCGCGTTGGAACTCGTATGATCCTTCCTCTGTCCTCGGAGGAGCGTGGAAGCTTGGGAGCAGACTTGCTCCATGCGCATGCATTGAGCAAGAAAGCCCGAAAATTAGCGAATTGCTCACCTATTTTGCATGAGGGCGCCCGTCCGGGCGGGCGTTGCTGGCGGCAAGCTGCCCTGTCGGAGAGCGGAATCCATGCGAAAAACCCCTCGTCCGGGGCCGGAAGAGGGGTTGCGGGATCGGTCGGTGCCGGTGTGATCGGGAAAGGGCCGACACGGGTCCGATCGGCGCTTCGTGCCGCGGAGGGCGATCCGCGCGAGCCGGTCGTTCCCACCCGCGACGGCGGGCGCGGGGCCTCAGCAGGCGGCGACGTTGACGGCGAGCCCCCCGAGCGAGGTTTCCTTGTACTTGGCCTGCATGTCGTGGCCGGTCTGGCGCATGGTCTCGATCACCTCGTCCAGGCTCACCCGGTGCTGGCCGTCGCCGCGCAGCGACAGCGAGGCCGCCACCACCGCCTTGTTGGCGCCGAAGGCGTTGCGCTCGATACAGGGCACCTGGACGAGGCCGGCGATCGGGTCGCAGGTCATGCCGAGATGGTGCTCCATGGCGATCTCGGCGGCGTTCTCGATCTGGAGGGCCGAGCCGCCGAGCGCGGCGGCGAGCCCCGCCGCCGCCATCGCCGCGGCCGAGCCGACCTCGCCCTGGCAACCGACCTCCGCCCCCGAGATCGAGGCGCGGGCCTTGATCAACCCGCCGATGGCGGCGGCGGTGAGCAGGAACTCGCGCCCGCGCTCGTCGCTCCAATCGGGGCAGAAGTCGCGGGTGTAGCGCAGCACCGCCGGCACGATGCCGGCCGCGCCGTTGGTCGGCGCCGTCACCACCCGGCCGCCCGAGGCGTTCTCCTCGTTCACGGCCAGCGCGTAGAGGCTGATCCAGTCCATGATCTCGTGGGCCGGGCGGCTGTTGGAAAGCTTCGTCGCCTCCAGCGACTCGTAGAGCCGCTTGGCGCGCCGCCGCACCCGCAGGCCGCCGGGCAACTCGCCGTCCATGCGCAGGCCGCGCTCGATGCAGGCGAACATCGCATCCCGGATGGCGTCGAGGCCGGCATCGATCTCCTCGTGCGTGCGCAGGGTCAGCTCGTTGGCGAGCTGGATCTGCGGGATCGTCAGCCCGGTGCGCAGCGTCAGGTCGAGGAGTTCGCGGCCGCTGCCGAAGGCGAGCGGGGGCGGCTCCTGCCCGGCATCCCCGGTGGACGCCGCCTCGGCCTCCGCCGCGGTGACGACGAAGCCGCCGCCGACCGAGTAGAAGATCTGGTCTTCAAGGAGCGCATCCCCGGCATCGTAGGCGCGAAAGCGCATGCCGTTGGTGTGCAGCGGCAGGATGTCCTTGAAGTTGAAGACGAGGTCGCGCTCGGGCTCGAAATGGACGCCCGGAATGCCGAGATCGCCGGTGCGGCGCAGTTCGTCGGCGAGCGGCGCGGTCCGGTCGGGATCGATGGTGGCGGGCGCGTGGCCCATGAGCCCGAGCAGGATCGCCACGTCGGTGCCGTGGCCGCGGCCGGTCCAGGCGAGCGAGCCGTAGATCTCGGCGCTTACCCGGGCCACGCCGCCGCGGGCGAGCACGGTCTCGCGGAACCGGCGCGCGGCGACCATCGGCCCGACGGTGTGGGAGCTCGACGGACCGATCCCGATCTTGAACAGATCGAAGGTGCTGATCATCGGGTCCGTTGCTTTCTCTCGAGTGCCTCTCCCCAGGGTCTATGCAAGTTCGGGGGGAGGCGCGTCACGACAGGATGTCAGTGCGCGGCGGGTCCTTCGACACCGAAGACGGCCTCATTGAGGAAGCCGTGGACGTAGATCGAGAACGAGCGCCAGCACTCGACGCGGTAGAGCGGTGCGTTCGTCGGGCGCAGCAGCACGATCTCGGCCTTGCCGAGCAGGGTGCGGGTGGCGCTGCCCGGCGGGAAGCCGGTCTCGGACAGGTCGAGCGGGCAGCCGGCATTGAGGACCGCCGCCGCCTGCCGGCCCGAGACGTCGATGCCGACATTGCGGTGCGAGACGTCGACCAGAGAATGGGACAACCCGGCGAGCGCCTCATGGATCCGTCCCTGGAGGAGGTCGGCATCGGCCTCCGGGCCGCCGACGAGCCACTCGTCGGGCCCGAGGCGGGCGAGCCAGGTCTCGCCGTCGGTGCCGAGCGTGTTGATCGGCGTCTCGAGCGCGAGCCCGGCGAGTTTCGGCGCGGCGCCGTCGGCGAGCCGCACCCGCAGGGAGAAGCGCGCCTCGGCGCCCGCGGGCCGGACCGATACGCCCGAACCGGTGGCGGCAGGGCGGGACTGTGCGCCGAGCGGCAGGGCGCGGGCGGCGCGGTAGCGGGTCTCAAGCATGGATGCGCTCCCCCTGGACGTCGAAGAAGACCGGTTCGCAGACGGTGACGCGGGTGAACCCGTCCGGCGTGGTGACGTGGAGATGGCCGTTCATGCGCTCCCGGCCGCCCTCGACCAGGGCCAGCGCGATGGAGCGTCCGCAATTGGCGCTCCAGTAGCTCGACGTGACGTGGCCGAGCATGCGCATCGGGATCGGCTGGCCCGTATCGGCGACGATCTGCGCGCCCTCGTCGAGGACGAACGTCGGATCGTCGGTCATGAGCCCGACGAGCTGCTTGCGGTCGGAGGCCACCACGTCGGGGCGCGCCAGCGAGCGCTTGCCGACGAAGTCACCCTTGGCCTTCGGGATCATGCCGGCCATGCCGACATCGTCCGGGGTCACCGTGCCGTCGGTCTCCTGGCCGACGATGATGTAGCCCTTCTCGGCGCGCAGCACGTGCATCGTCTCGGTGCCATAGGGCGTGATGCCGTGGGCTTGGCCCGCCTCGAACACCGCCTCCCAGACCGCGCGGGCGTGGTCGGAGGGCACGTTGATCTCGAAGCCGAGTTCACCGGTGAACGAGACGCGGAACAGCCGGGTCGGCACGCCGCAGATCGTGCCCGTCCGCATCGCCATGTGCGGGAAGGCCTCCGGCGACAGGTCGATGTCGTCGACCAGCGGCGCGATCACGTCGCGGGCCTTCGGGCCCTGAAGCGCGATCACCGCCCATTGTTCGGTGGTCGAGGTCAGGAACACCTCGAGGTCGGGCCACTCGGTCTGGAGGTAGTCCTCCATGTGGGCCAGGACGCGGGCGGCACCGCCCGTCGTCGTGGTGACGTGGAAGCAGGCGTCCGAGACGCGGGCGACGACACCGTCGTCGAGGATATAGCCGTCCTCCTTCAGCATCAGCCCGTAGCGGCAGCGGCCCGGGGCGAGCTTGGTCCAGGGGTTGATGTAGAGGCGGTTCATGAACTCGGCGGCGTCGCGGCCGACGATCTCGATCTTGCCCAGCGTCGAGGCGTCGAAGATGCCGACCCCCTCGCGCACCGCCTTGCACTCGCGGGCGACCGCGGCGTGCAGATCCTCGCCGTTCTTCGGGAAGTACCAGGCGCGCCGCCACAGGGCGACGTTCTCGAACAGGGCGCCGTGGGCCTCCGCCCATTCGTGGATCGGCGTGGTGCGGATCGGATCGAACAGGGCGTGGCGGGCGGGGCCCACCAGCGCGCCGAAGGTCACCGGCGTGTAGGGCGGCCGGAAGGTGGTGGTGCCGACCGCCGGCAGCGCCTTGTCGAGCTGCCCGGCGACGATGCCGAGCGCGTTCATGTTCGAGGTCTTGCCCTGGTCGGTCGCCATGCCGGTCGTGGTGTAGCGCTTGACGTGCTCGATCGACTGGAAGCCCTCGCGCACCGCGAGCTTGATGTCCTTGGCGGTGACGTCGTTCTGGTAATCGACGAAGGCGCGGACCTTGGCCGGGTTCGCATCCGTCGGCATGATCCGCACCGGCTGGAAGCCGGTCAGCGTCTGCGTCGCCTCGAAAGCTTGCCGCGCGTCCGAGCCCGCGGCGGCGGCACCGGCGGCGAAGCCGTCCGCGAGGCAGGCGGCGAGGTCGTAGCGGCCCCGCGCCGCGCCGGCCGAACGCTCGGCCTGGGCCGAGACGCTCGGCACGAAGGCATCGATGGCATCGTCGTAGGCGAGCTTGCCGCGGGACTGCGAGAACAGGTGGACGGCGGGCGTCCAGCCGCCGGACATGCCGACGCAGTCGCAGGGGAGAATGCGACGGCCGCCGCACCGGCCGTCGCTCCCGACAGGCGCCACGACGAGACCCGTGACGCGCTTCCGGCCCTTCGATCCGACCACGGTTTGGCCGGTCAGCACTTCGGCCCCGGCGGCGCGCAGGCGCGCCAGTTCCGGCCCGCAATCCGCTTCCAGGCGCAGATCGACGAGGGTGACGTCGAGGCCGGCGGCCCGCGCGTCGAGCGCGGCCTGGTAGGCGGAGGCGCCGCTCGTGGCGAAAACGAGCTTGCGGCCCGGCGCCACGCCGTAGCGGTTGAGGAAGACCCGCACGCTCTCGGCGAGCAGGATGCCCGGCCGGTCGTTGTCGGCGAAGACCAGCGGGCGCTCTTGGGCGCCGCCGGCGAGCACGACCTCGCCCGCCCGCACCTGCCACAGGCGCTCGCGGGGCGCCTGACCCGCGGCGGACGACAGGTGGTCGGTGACGCGCTCGGTCATCGCCACGTGGTTGTGGTTATAGTAGCCGAAGGCGGTGGCGCGGGGCAGCAGGATGACGTTCTCGCAGGCATCGAGTTCGGCCAGCGTCTCGGCGAGCCAGTCCGCCGTGGAGCGCCCGTCGATCTGCGAGGTGGTGTCGTGCAGGAGCGCGCCGCCGGGCTCCGCGCCCTCGTCGGCGAGGATGACGCGCTTGCCGGTGCGCGCTGCTGCGAGCGCGGCGGACAGGCCCGCCGGGCCGGCGCCGACGATCAGCACGTCGCAATGGGCGTGGCGGTTGGCGTAGCGGTCGGGATCGGCCTCGGTCGGCGCCTTGCCGAGACCGGCGGCGGCGCGGATGAAGGGCTCGTAGACCCGATCCCAGAACGTCCGGGGCCACATGAAGGTCTTGTAGTAGAAGCCCGCCACGAAGACCGGCGAGAGCCAATCGTTGACCGCGCCGACATCGAATTCGAGCGACGGCCAGTGGTTCTGCGAGGTCGTGCGCAGCCCCGAGCGCGCCTCGACCACGGAGGCGCGGTTGTTCGGGTCGACCCGGCCGGGGCCGCGATCGACGGAGAGCAGCGCGCTCGGCTCGTCGGGGCCGTGGCTCAGGATGCCGCGGGGGCGGTGGTACTTGAACGAGCGCCCGACGAGGTGGATGCCGTTGGCCAGCAGCGCCGAGGCGACGGTGTCGCCGGCGAATCCGTGGACCGGCTTTCCGTTGAATTCGAAGACGATGGGGCGGGTGCGGTCGATGCGTCCGCCGCGGGACAATCTGAACGGCTGTGCCATCTCACGTCCTCGTCTCGCTCTTGGTTTCGGAGCCGGGCCTTGCGCCCATCGGATAGGTCTCGAGGAAGTGGTCGCTCACCGTGTCGCGCCGGGCGTTGAACCAGCGGCCGCAGCCGTGGACGTGGCACCAGCGCTCGGCATGCACGCCCTTGGGGTTGGCGCGCACGAACAGGTGCTCGCTCCAGCCGCCGTCATCGACACTCATCGGGTCGGCGGGGCGGGCGATGTGGGCTTGGCCGCCGCACCGGAACTCGGTCTCGGGCCGTTTGCCGCAATGGGGACAGGCGATCAGCAGCATGGTTCGAGCTCCCGACGGATGCGGATCAGTGCGCGACGGCCGCGGCGGCGGCCTCGTCGATGAGGCGGCCGGTGCGGAACCGGTCGAGGGTGAAGGGGGCGTTGATCGCGTGCGGCGTGCCGGTCGCGAGGGTGTGGGCGAAGACGTGGCCCGAGCCCGGGGTCGCCTTGAAGCCGCCGGTGCCCCAGCCGCAATTGACGAACAGGTTCTCAACCGGGGTCTTGCCGATGATCGGCGAACGGTCCGGGGTCACGTCGACGATGCCGCCCCAGGAGCGCAGCATCCGCATCCGGGTGAATTGCGGGAACAGCTCGCAGATCGCGTCCAGCGTGTGGGTGGTGATGTGGAGGCCGCCCTGCTGGCTGTAGGAGGTGTACTGGTCGGTGCCCGCGCCGATCACCAGTTCGCCCTTGTCGGATTGCGACAGGTAGGCGTGGACCGCGTTCGACATCACCACGCAGGGGAAGCACGGCTTGACCGGCTCGGAGACCAGCGCCTGGAGCGGGTAGCTCTCCAGCGGCATCGACACGCCGGCCATCGCCATCAGGGTCGAGGTGTGGCCGGCGGCGACCACGCCGATCCGGCCGGCGCCGATGAAGCCGCGGGTCGTCTCGACGCCCACCGCCGCACCGGAGGCGTCGCGGCGGATGCCGGTGACCTCGCAGTTCTGGATGATGTCGATGCCGCGGGCGTCGGCGCCGCGGGCATAGCCCCAGGCCACCGCGTCGTGGCGGGCGGTGCCGGCCCGGCGCTGGAGCGCGCCGCCGAGGACCGGGTAGCGCAAGGAGCCCGAGATATCGAGCGGCGGGCAGAATGCCTTGCACTCTTCCTTCGAGAGCCACTCGTTGTCGATGCCGTTGAGGCGGTTGGCGTAGACGTGGCGCTTGAAGCTCTGGACGTCGTGGATGTTGTGCGCGAGCATCAACACGCCGCGCTGGGAGAACATGACGTTGTAGTTCAGCTCCTGGCTGAGACCCTCCCAGAGCTTGAGCGCGTGCTCGTACATCGCCGCGCTCTCGTCGTAGAGGTAGTTGGAGCGGATGATCGTGGTGTTGCGGCCGGTATTGCCGCCGCCGATCCAGCCCTTCTCCAGCACCGCCACGTTGGTGATGCCGTGCACGGTGGCGAGATAATAGGCGGTCGCCAGCCCGTGCCCGCCGCCGCCGACGATGACGACGTCGTAGCGGGGCTTGGGCTCGGGGGCGCGCCACTGGCGGCCCCAGCCCGTATGGCCCCGCAGGGATTCGGAGAGTAGCGACGTGAGGGAGAAGCGGCGCATCGGTCGACCTCGCGGTGTTGACGGATCATGGTCCGCGCCCCGCGGCGGGGCTTGATCGACGGCGACCGCGAGTTTGGGATTCCCGACTTCGATCGATTTCCCGGCCTGTCCCACCGAAAGGCCGCGGCGCGGCGTCAACCGGCCCTGTTCGGTTGAATGCTTCGCGCAGCCGGTCGACCGACAAACCGGATGACGTGCCCGATCACGCGGCGGTGATCCGAGGGGCAAACAAGAATTATTCTATTGCCTTCGACGGCCGATCGGAGATTAAGTTCCGGTGTGGGCGTCGCCTTTGCGGAGGTGCCGCGTCCGATCGACCGTGCCGGGCACAGCCGGAGCGACCCCGAATCGCTTCCCCGCCGGCGCAGGATCGGACCGGCACGCGACTTGCCCACCAAGCCGCGGCACAGGCCGACAAACGGTGGTCGGGATGGAAATGACGATCGCGGCCGGGGCCACATGCCCGGCAGGTGTTGCTGCGGCGAGCGAGGCCGTGACCGGGAGAGCCATCTCCGTCGGTTTCATGCTGGTCGATCGCTTCTCGATGATCGCCTTCTCCTCGGCGATCGAGCCCCTGCGGCTCGCCAACCGCGCGGTCGGCCGCGATCTCTATCGCTTCTCGCTGTGGTCGGAGGACGGCACCAAATGCACCGCCTCGAACGGGATCGAGGTCAAGGTCGCGGGCCGCTTCTGCGATGCGCAGGACTTCGACATGCTGGTCGTGTGCGGCGGCATCGACATCCAGCACCCCGATCACCGCGCCCTCCATTCGGCCCTGCGCCGGTGCAGCGCCCGCGGGGCGGCGATCGGCGCGGTGTGCACGGGCACCTACGTGCTGGCCAAGGCCGGCCTCCTCGACGGATACCGGGCGACGATCCACTGGGAGAACCTGCCGGGCCTCGTCTCGGAGCATGACGGGCTGGAGATCGGCTCGGACCTGTTCGAGATCGACCGCAACCGCTTCACCTGCGCCGGCGGCACCGCGGCGGCCGACATGATGCTGTCGCTGATCATGCGCGACCACGGGCCGAGCGTGGCCTCGGAGGTTGCCGACCAGCTCATTCACCACCGCATCCGGGAATCCGGTGAGCGTCAGCGGATGGACCTGCGCATGCGCCTCGGGGTCTCGCACCCGAAGCTGCTGCGGGTGGTGGGGCTGATGGAAACCTCGCTCGCCGAGCCGCTCGGCAGCCAGGAACTCGCCGACGCGGTACAGCTCTCGACCCGCCAGCTCGAGCGGCTGTTCCTGAAATATCTCGGCCGCTCACCGGCCAAGCACTATCTGCGCATCCGCCTGGAACACGCCCGCACCCTGATCCGCCAGACGGCGATGCCGCTGCTCTCGGTGGCGTTCGAGTGCGGCTTCACCTCGGCCTCGCACTTCTCGAAGGCCTATCTCGACTGCTTCGGCCAGCCGCCGAGCGCGGAGCGGAAGGCGATGCAGGGACACGCCGCCGCCCGCGTCTGAGACGGTTTCCGCTCGATTCGTTCGGACGACGCCTCGCGATGACGGGTGAGGAACCGATCCGCTCAACGCGGCGCTGGATGATGCGGCACCCCGTTGAGCGTGGGTGGCCGTGTGCCGAGGCGGACCCACAACGGGATCGGACCCCGGGGGCGGGCTTGGAAAGCGAAAACGCCGGCTCCCAGGGGAAGCCGGCGCGCCGCTCACGAGAACAGCGATCCTAGAGCATCGTGCTGGAAATCAAATCCAGGACGATGCTCTAGCCTCTTGTTTTCGCATCGTCCCGAAAGTCGGAGGCCACCTTTCGGGATGATACTCTAGAAATAGTAGCCGATATTCATGATGAACCGCGACTTCCAGCGGTTCTCGCCGCCCTGGGCGAGGCCGTCGTTGAATTCGCCGACGCCGACATAGGGGTCGTTCCGGCCGATGGCGGCCTCGGTGTAGATGATCAGGTTCGGATCGGCGGTCAGGGTCCAGGCGCCGCCCAGCGTGAAGCGCTCGCTGGCCCGGAAATTCGCCTTGTCCTTGTAGAAGGCGCTGAAGCCGGCGAAGGGCACTACGGTGAACGGGCCGATCGGATCTGGGACCTTGTAGGTCACCTCCGCCGAGACGAAGTTACCGCGCGCCGCGAGGTTGTACGAGAAGTCGAAGCCGCCGACCGTGACGAGATCGTTGCGGAAGGGGTTTTTCGGGTCGATGTCCTGGCGGACATAGATCGCCTTGAAGCCCCACGGGCCGTAGGTGCCGAGCGCGTGCAGACCTTCGAGCTGCTTGGTGCCGGTCTGGCGCGTATCGAAATTGTAGATGTCCGAGTGCCAGATCGAGGCGCCGAAGGCGAGCGAGGCGGTGTCGTTCTTGAGGACGAAGTACTCCGCCCGGCCGATGAACATGTTCTGTTCGGCGTTGTTGGTTCCGAACGTGACGTAGGGGTCGGCCCGGACGATCGCGGTGGCGTAGCGCGCGCTGTCCGGGCTCAGGCCGAAGGCGTTGGGGGCGGAGCCCGGATAGAACCCAACCTGATAGTTGAGGTCCGGCTCGACATGCGAGAACTTGACGCCGAGATTGTACACTTCCTCCAGGCCCATGGTGAAGCCGAGCGTTTCGAGGAAGCTCGTCCCGAAATACGGGGTCAAGCCGAAGGGAGCTTGGTTGATGCCGGCGGTGATGCTGTCTTCCGGCGTGAACTTATAGCCGACATAGGCCCACATCGGGTAGCTCACCTCGCCCGGATTGCCGCGATAGCCGCTGCGAGGGCCGTAGATCGAGCTGCCGCCGTAGAACCGGTACTGGGCCGAGCCGAAGATCGTATCGGAATCGTAGGTGGCCTTGAGCGCGAGGGTATCGAAGTCGAAATTCTCCCGCGCCTTGCGCACGCCGCCGCGGCTGGCATCGTCGAAGCGCCAGTCGTAGCGGGCGCGGATGGCACCGCCGAAGGTGAAGGTCCCCGAGTCGGTC
This sequence comes from Methylobacterium sp. AMS5, assembly GCF_001542815.1. GTDB lineage: Bacteria > Pseudomonadota > Alphaproteobacteria > Rhizobiales > Beijerinckiaceae > Methylobacterium. The sequence goes on along the minus strand of NZ_CP006992.1, from coordinate 3,991,022 downwards.
TTGCCCTTCGGCGGCCCCAGATCGAAATTGCTGCGGGATTCGGGCGTGTAGCGCGGATCGGCGACGGCAACCGGCTGCTCGCTGTTGGCCTGACTGGGCTCGGCATTGACCTCGACCGGGCCCTGCGCCTGCGCCGCGGCTGTGGATGGGCACAGCATGACCCCTGCGGCACATGCCACGAGGGCAGCCGCCAAACCGTTCGCCGTCATATCCCCCAACCCCCTTGAATGAAGACCCAGGTCGCCTTCCGAGCTGTTTCCCGTCGTTTTTCTTATGTCTCGGACCGGGCCGTCACTTCAGCCAGCCATCGACCGTCGCGCGATTCTGCGCGATCCACTTCGCGGCGGTCGCCTCGGGCTTGGCGCCCTTTTCCTCGTTCTCCGCCATCACGGCTTCTTCGTCCTCGATGGTGAGCTTGAACTTCTGGAGGATCGCGTAGACCTCGGGCATGTCCTCTTTCAGCCCCTTGCGGGCCAGCGTGTTCACGCTCTCGGCCTCGCCGAAGCTCTTCTTCGGGTCGGCGAGGTATTTCAGGTCGTAGCGCGCGAACATCCAGTGCGGCGTCCAGGCCGTGACGACCACGTCCTTCTTCTGCCGCACCGCGTCCTTCAGCGCGCTGGTCATCGTGGCGTCGCTGCCGTCGAGCAGCTTGACCTTGAGGCCGTACGCCTTGATCGCCGCCTCGGAACTCTTCATCACGCCGGCGCCGGGATCGATGCCGATCACCTTGCCGTCGACCTCGGAGGCCTTTGTCGCCAGATCCTCGATCGAGTTGAGGGACGACGTGGCGGGCACGGCCCAGCCGATCCGGGCCCCCGTGACGTTCGGGCCGATCAGGTCGATGCGGTTCTTCAGTTTTTCGTAATAGGCGCCCTGCGTGACGGGGAGCCAGGCCGCGACGCTCGCATCCGCGTCGCCGGTCGCCACGGATTGCCACATGGCGGCCGCGGCGAGCGGAATCGTCTTCACTTGGTAGCCTTTTTCCTCAAGGGCGAGCTTGAGGATGTTGGTGGCGACCACCGCGTCGGCCCATTCCACGTAGGCGAGCCGGACCTGCTTGTCCGCCGCCTCGGCCGGCGGTGCGATCAGCGCAAGGCAGGCCATCACCCCAAGTATCGGAGCGCGCATGAAGTGAACCTTTCGGGCTTTTCGAGAGGTGAAGTCCGGTCCTGGACCGAGACCGAGCTTGGTCCGGGAAGTCTTGATCTTTGAGAGATCCGGCCGGTCAGTGTTCAAGTCACAATATGTCATATGTTATTCTAATGGAAGGCGAACGCAAGCGGATTCGGTTTGCCGACCGGAGATCGAGGGCTCAGGCCACACCGTGCGGACGAGCCCGGGCGGCGAGGGCCTGCGTCACGCGGTCGAGGATCACCGCCACGATCACGATGCCGATGCCCGCCTCGAAGCCGGCGCCCGCCTCGAGCCGCTGGATCGACTGCCAGACCGCGCGGCCCAATCCGCCGGCGCCGATCATCGCCGCGATGACGACCATGGAGAGGGCGAGCATCATGGTCTGGTTGACGCCGGCCATGATGGTCGGCAGCGCGAGCGGCAACTGCACCTTGAACAACTTCTGGGTCGCCGAGCTGCCGAAGGCGTCGGAGGCCTCGACGAGTTCGCCCGGCACGTTGCGGATGCCGAGCGCCGTCAGCCGGATGACCGGAGGGACCGAGAAGACGATGGTGGCAAAGCAGGCCGAGACCGCGCCGAGCCCGAAGAAGGGGAGCGCCGGGATCAGGTAGACGAAGCTCGGCAGCGTCTGCATCATGTCGAGGATCGGCGAGAAGGTCCGCCACGCCCGTCGGCTGAGCGCGAACCAGATCCCGACGGGAACGCCGATCACGAGCGCCGCGGCGGTGGCGATGGTGACGAGGACCAGGGTCTCGACCGTCGCCTGCCAGAGCCGCAGGTTCCACAGGAACAGCAGGCCGACGAGGGTCAGGAGCCCGATCTTGCGACCGCCGGCCCGGTAAGCCGCGAAGGCCGCGACCGCGATGCAGAGCCATGGCGGGATCGCGACGAGGGCGGTGGTCAGCGTTTCGATCCAGTCGGAGACGGTGCGGCTGACGGCTCGGGTCAGCCAACTGCCATGCTCGGTGAGCCAGTCGAGGCCGTTGTCGCTGAGCGTGTCGAGGGGGAATTTGGGGACGTTCCACTCCATGTCGGGGCTCCTGACGGCTTTGAGGGGATCGGGGCACCGGCATGCGGCTGACCGTGCGTGCCGGGCCGCGCGGCGAGCGCCTGCACGACGTCACGGCTCGTGATGGCGCCGATCAGGCGTCCGTTCCGGCCCACGACCGCGACGGATTCCTCGGCGGCGACCGTCGCGAGGAGGCTGTCCAGCCGGCTGTCCGCCTCGACGACGGACTGTCCGAGATCGAGCAGGCTGGAGAGGGGCTCGGTCGGCCGGGCGGAGGCGAGCCTTTCGGCGAAGATGCGGCCGACCAGCCGTCCGTCCCCGTCGGCGACGAGCCAAACCCGGTTGCTTGTGCGGCCACCTGCCCCGCCGAGCGCGGCCCGCGCCTCGGCCACCGTCTGCGTGGGGGCGAGCACGGGGGCGGAGCGATCCGCGACCTGCTCCGCCCGCAGCACGGCGGCCAGATCGATATGCTCGACGAAGCGCTCGACATAGTCGGTCGCGGGGCGGGCCACGATGTCCTCGGGCTGCCCGATCTGCACCACCTCGCCATCCTTCATCAGGACGATGCGGCCGCCGAGCGCGATGGCCTCGTCGAGGTCGTGGGAGACGAAGACGATGGTCTTCTTGAGCTTGCGCTGGAGGTCGCGCAGCTCCGCTTGCATGTCGCGGCGGATCAGGGGGTCGAGGGCGCTGAAGGCCTCGTCCATGAGCAGGATGTCGGCATCGGCGGCCAACGCCCGCGCGAGGCCCGCCCGCTGCTGCATGCCGCCCGACAATTCATGGGGATACTTCGTCTCCCAGCCCTTCAGGCCGACGAGTTCGATGGCCTGCATCGACCGCTCGGTCCGCTCCTTGGCCGGGAGCTGCTTGATCTCGAGGCCGAACCCGACATTGCCGAGGATGGTCCGGTTGGGCAGCAGCGCAAAGTGCTGGAAGACCATGCCGAAGGTCTTCTGGCGGAAGGCGAGCAAGTCCTTGCGGCCGAGCCGGGTCACGTCCACTCCGTCCACGACGATCCGGCCGCAGGACGGCTCCACGAGACGGTTCATGCAGCGCAGGAGCGTCGACTTGCCGGAGCCGGACAGGCCCATCAGGACGAGGATCTCGCCCTCTTCGATGTCGAACGAGATATCGCGCAATCCGACGACCGCACCGCAGGCGGCGGCGATGTCGCTCTTGCGCTTCCCCTGGGCGATCAGATCGAGCGCCTTGAGGGAGTTCGAGCCGAATATCTTGCTGATACCTTCAAGATTGATCCGGCCCATGGGGTGATACCTTTCGATATAAACCGATATTGTTCACGGCAGAATTTTCTGACAAGCTTATCTTCGACGATGTAAGAGTATTTCCGGCCCTTCGAGGGGGCTTGTCGTATTGCGACGCTTTATTGGCAGCGACCGACGTTCCGGAATTTTAACGCCTCGGCGACCGATCTATGTTGGTCCTTGCCGCGTTTCCGGGCAGATGTGTTCAATAAAGTTGCAAGATATGTGCGGGCCTTGTGCAGAAGGCCCGTGGTTCCCGGCCAGTCGATACGAGTCCCTGCCGGGGCCGCGCTGTACTCTGGTCGATGCCGTCATCCGGCGCTTCGCCGAGCCCGCGTGCGGTTCGCGGCCGCCGATCCGGCGCCGAACACCGCTCTGCCCACTTGCACCGAATGCGAATTCAGGCTGCAGCGCGCTTAAAACGTGGGCATGAAAGATAAAAACTTACGCAGCCCAAGAATGGTCTTGGCTTGACCAAGAAAAACGCCGGGCCTAAAACCATCATCGAGTTGATCGCTAGGGTTCCGGCATCTCTTTGATGTGTTCGGTCCGAGAGCGGTTGCCGCGGCGGGAGACATCCGCGCGGATGCACGGCGGGATAAAAGCCCGGGAGACCTCACTAGCCAGAGATTGGCAAGGGAAGGTCTTGTACAATCTCTTTCTATACGGGAAGGGACGTATGCCCGGCAGAGCCTCCAAGACAGACTTTTCGACATTTTCGGCGGATGCACGCCTGCGTGCCGTCCGACCCGCGCCGCCGACCGGCCTTCGGCTTGCCTCGGCCGCGCTCGGCAAAGGCTTCCCCAGCATCGTCCCATAGGCCGCGCCGGTGCGCGGGCGCTGCGAGCGTCTCGCGCCTGCGGTCTTCCCGATCCGCGCCCTCTTCCCGGTTCCCTTCCTGATCCCCTAGCCCGGCGCTCGTGCTCCGGGTCCCCGACGATGGGCTTTCCCGCCTGCCGCCGCCTTTCCGCGCGCTCGAAATCCGCGAGCGCCCGACAGCCGAACCGAACGTCGCACGCTGTGTCCGGCCATTCGGCCACCCCAGGAGACGAGACATGCGCATCCCGAGTCTGATCAATCCCCGTCTGATCACCGATGGTCTCACGGGCATCCGGCGCGGCCTGTCTGCAATGACCCTCGCGCTCGGCCTCCTCGCCGCGCCGGTGGCACAGGCCGCCGAGCCGCTGCGCATCGGCTACAGCGACTGGCCGGGCTGGGTGGCGTGGCAGGTCGCCATCGAGAAGGGCTGGCTCAAGGAGGCCGGCATCGACGCCAAGTTCGAGTGGTTCGACTACTCCGCCTCGATGGACGCGTTCTCGGCGGGCAAGCTCGACGCGGTGACCTGCACCAACGGCGACGCCCTCGTCATGAGCGGCAACGGCGCGCGCAACGTCATGATCCTGCTCACCGACTTCTCCAACGGCAACGACATCATCGTCGGCAAGCCGGGGGTGAAGTCGCTGGCCGATCTCAAGGGCAAGAAGGTCGGGCTCGAAGTCGGCCTCGTCGAGCATCTCCTCCTCATCGACGGCCTGCAGAAGGCCGGGATCAAGGAGGGCGACGTGACGCTGATCAACGCCAAGACCAACGAGACGCCGCAGATCCTCGCCTCCGGCGACGTCGCCGCCATCGGCGCGTGGCAGCCCATCGCCGGCCAGGCGATGCGCGGCGCGGCGGGTGCCCGCCCGCTCTACAGCTCCGCCGACCGGCCGGGCCTGATCTACGATGTGGTGACCGTGACGCCCGCGAGCCTCGCCGCGCGGCGGCCCGACTGGATCAAGCTCGTCGGCCTGTGGGACCGCGTCGTCGGCTACATCACGGACCCGAAGACGCAAGGCGACGCGGTCGCCATCATGGCGGCCAAGGTCGGGGTCGAGCCCGCCGTCTTCACCCGCTTCCTCAAGGGCACCAAGCTGCTGACGCTGGCCGAGGGCCGCGCGGTGATGAAGGATGCCGACGGGTTCGGCTCGCTCTACGGCTCGAGCCGGCACGCGGATGCCTTCAACGTCAAGTTCGAGGTCTACAAGACCCCGCAGGACGTGAAGGCCGCCATCGATCCCGCCCTCACCGACGGCAAGTGAGGCGCGCCCCGATGCGCGCCCAACCGCTTCCGCCCCGGTCCGACGGGGACGCCGCTCCGGCGCTCGCCCCGCTCCCGCCGGTGGCGGGGGCGGCCCCTGTCGCCGGCCGGGCGCGACGGTCGTGGATCGGCGTGGCGCGGCCCCTCACGCGGCGGCGCCACCTGACGCTGACGCTGCTCTCCTTCTTGCTGCCGCTCGGCCTGTGGGCGGCATTCTCCTACCTGCCCTTCCTCTGGCATCCGCTGGTCGAGGTGACGAACCCCGGTGATGTGGCCTGGATGGAGCCCGGCATGCGGGTGCCGCGGGCGGCCTTCGCCGAGGAGGTCGCGACCGCCCGCGACGCCGGCACCGCCCTGCCCGAGGGGCGCTCCGCCAACCCGGTCTACCTGCCCGCGCCGCACGCCGTGGCGGCCGCCTTCTGGACCGCGCTCACCGCGCCGCCGCCCCAGCGCGACGCGATCTGGCTTCCGGCGAGCCTGTGGCACTCGATCCAGATCATCTTCTGGGGCTTCACGATCTCCTCCCTCGTCGGCGTGCCGCTGGGCATCCTGTGCGGGGCGCAACCGACGATCGCCCGGCTGACCGAGCCCGTGATCGAGTTCGTGCGCTACCTCCCCGCCCCCGCCTTCGGCGCGCTGATGGTCGCCATCCTCGGGATCTACGATGGGCCGAAGATCGCCATCATCGTCATCGGCACGTTCTTCCAGCAGGTGCTCGTCATCGCCAACACCACGCGCCGGGTCGATCCGCTGCTGGTCGAGGCCGCACTCACCATGGGCTCGCGCAACCTGCGCCTGATCCGCCGGGTGATCGTGCCGGCGGTGCTGCCGCAGATCTACCGCGACCAGCGCATCCTGCTCGGCTGGGCCTGGACCTACCTGATCGTCGCCGAGCTGATCGGCACCTCGTCCGGCATCACCTTCTTCATCACCCAGCAGGCGCGCTACCAGCATTTCGACAACGTCTACGCGGCGATCCTCGTGATCGGCCTTATCGGTGTCGCCACCGACATCGCCCTGGCGCTGATCGGCCGCCGCCTGTTCCCCTACGCGAGGGCCGGGACATGAGCGGCGCTCCGATCCCGCTGACCGCGGAGCCCTGCGACTACCGCACCCAGTGCGAGCCCGTCCGCGCCCGCTTCGACCGGCTGAAGGCCCGCGACGTCGCCCTGCGGGTGGAGGGGCTCGGCAAGGTGTTCCGCAACGCCGACGGCGCGGAGACCGTCGCCTTGCGCGGCATCGATCTCGTTACCCACCGCCGCGAGTTCCTCTGCGTCGTCGGGCCGTCGGGCTGCGGCAAGTCCACCTTCGTGCGCATCCTCGCGGGCCTCGAGACCAAGAGTTCCGGCTGCGTCAGCGTCGAGGGCCGCGCGGTCTCCGGCCCCGGCGCCGACCGGGGCATGGTGTTCCAGGGCTACACCCTGTTCCCCTGGCTCACCGTCAAGCGCAACGTCGCGTTCGGGCTCGAAGAGAACGGCGAATCGCGCCACGTGGCCGAGCGCGAGGCGGCGCAATGGCTCGCCCTGATCGGGCTGGAGCGCTTCGCCGACGCCTACCCGCATCAGCTCTCGGGGGGCATGAAGCAGCGCGTGGCGATCGCCCGTGCGCTGGCGATGCGCCCGCGCATCCTGCTGATGGACGAGCCGTTCTCGGCGCTCGACACCCAGTCGCGGGCGCGGATGCAGGCCTACCTGATCGAGATCTGGCGCAAGATCGACATCACCATCGTCTTCATCACCCACGACCTCGACGAGGCCGTGCATCTGGCCGACCGCATCCTCGTCCTGAAGGCCCATCCCGGCGAGGTCGAGGAGCTGATCGAGGTGCCGGTGCCCCGGCCGCGCCATCCCGGCCAGAGCCTGACGCCGGAATTCCGCGCCACTCGCGCCCGGCTCGACGCGCTGATCCACCCCGGCGAGGCGGAGGCCGACGGTCCGGCCGATCTCGGTGGCCTCGATTTGGTCACCCGGATGGCGAGCGTGGGGGACGAGGTCGAATGAGCGCCCTCCCGAGCCTTCCCTTGCTCTGGTCCGAGCGCAGCTGGGAGGAGATCCCCGGTGATCTCCAAGCGGTCGCGGGGGCCGCGCTCCTGCCCGTCGGCGCCACCGAGCAGCACGGGCCGCATCTCGGCTGCGGCATGGATTTCGTGCTGGCCGACGCCCTCTGCCGCGCGGTCTCGGCCCGCACCCGCGTGCCGATGCTGCCAACCCTCCCCTACGGCTGCTCGCTCGGCCATTCGCGGCGCTGGCCCGGCACCATCGCCCTCGATCCGCTGCTGATGACCGACCTCGTCCGGCAGATCGGCGCCCAGGCCTACCATTCGGGCGTGCGCCGCCTGTTCCTCGTCAACGGGCACGTCACCAACGCCGCGCCCCTGCGCTGCGCGCTCGAATTGCTGCGGGCGGCCCACGACGACCTGATGCTGGCGCTCGTCAACACCGCGACCGTCAGCGCGCGGGTGCGCGCGGCCCATTTCAGGGATGCCGAGGACTGGCACGCCAACCGCGCCGAGACCGGCCTGATGCAGGCGCTCGCTCCCGCCCTCGTGCGGGAAGACCGCATCGTCGATGCCGACGACCCGGACCGCACCGAGGGGCTCGTCTTCGCCCATCCGGTCAACCGCACCAGCCGCAACGGCGTCACCGGCCGGCCCTCGGAAGCGAGCCCGGCGGAGGGCGCCGAACTGTTCGCCTGGATGGTCGAGGACCTGACCGCCCTCGTCCGGCGCGGGCTCGCCGAGACCCCGCCCCTCCCCCATTCCTACGACGGCCCGGCCGTCGTCACCGAAGGAGCCTGACACCCATGGCCCATGCGAACGAGGTCGATCCGCAGATCCGCGCCGTGCAGGAGGATCTGCGGGCCAAGGGCGTGAAATACGTCATCGGCGCCTACGTCGACATCCACGGCGCGCAGAAGGCCAAGGTGGTGCCGATCGACCACCTGCCGCAGATGGCGGCGGGCTCCGAGCGCTACACCGGCTACGCCCTCGACGGCCTGGGACAGGCCCCGAACGAGGACGAACTCGCCTCGGTCCCGGATTTCTCGCAGGTCATCCAGCTGCCCTGGGAGAGCAAGCTCGCCTGGGCGCCGGCCGACCTCACCTTCCAGGGCAAGCCCTACCCGCTCTCGACCCGCGTCGCCCTCAAGAACGTGCTGGCCCAGGCCGAGGCGATGGGCTTCGGCTTCAACCTCGGCATCGAGTGCGAGATCTTCCTGCTGCGCCAGGCCGCCGACGGCTCGCTGCACACGCCGGTGGCGGACGATAAGCTGGTGAAGCCCTGCTACGACGTGCGCGGCTTCATCGACAACTTCTCCTGGCTCGACAAGGTCGCAACCACGATCAACGATCTCGGCTGGGACCTGTATTCGTTCGACCACGAGGATGCGAACGGACAGTTCGAGTTCGACTTCCAGTACGCCGACGCGCTGACCATGTGCGACCGGCTGACCTTCTTCCGCATGATGACGAAGCATTACGCGAAGGAGGAGGGGCTCATCGCCACGATGATGCCCAAGCCCTTCGCCGACCGCACCGGCAACGGTGCGCATTTCAACATGTCGCTCTCCGACCGCGAGACCGGCCGCAACCTGTTCGCCTGCGCTGCCAGTGAGGATCCCCGCGGGCTGGGCCTCACCGAGACCGGCTACCACTTCATCGGCGGCGTGCTGCGCCACGGCCGGGCGCTGTGCGCGGCCTTCGCGCCGACGGTCAACAGCTACAAGCGCCTCGTGCGCCAGGGCGCGATGGCCGGCTTCTCCTGGGCGCCGGTGTTCAACTCCTACGGCTCGAACAACCGCACCAACTCCGTGCGCGTGCCGGCCGGCGGCGGGCGCTGCGAGAGCCGCAACGCCGACGGGGCGGTCAACCCCTACCTCGCCGCCGCCCTGGTGCTGGCGGCCGGGCTGGAGGGCGTGCGCGAGCGGATCGACCCCGGCCAGCCCAACGAGGACAACCTCTACGAACTGAGCGACGGCGAGCGCCGGGCGCGCGGGATCGCGTTCCTGCCCCAGACCTTGCAGGAGGCGGTCGATGCCTTCGCCGCCGATCCCCTGGTCGAGTCGACGCTGGGCACGGGGCTGCGCGATGAGTTCATCCGCACCAAGCGCGAGGAGTGGAACGCCTACCATCTCACGGTGAGCCCGTGGGAGATCGAGCGCTACAGCCATCTGTTCTAGGAGAGTTTGCGATGAAGACCGTCATCAGCTTCGCGAACTCTTCCGCCGAACCCTCGACCTACCGGCCGGCGCCCGAGCGCATCCTGGCCGGAGACCCGGTCCAGACCGCGACCCTCCACTTCACCAGTGCCGACGGGCGCTTCTCCGCCGGCACCTGGGCGGCGGAGCGGGGCACGTGGCGGGTCGTCTTCACCGAGAGCGAGTTCTGCCACCTGCTCGAAGGGGTGATCGTCGTCACCGACGAGGCCGGCACGCGGACGACCTTCCGCGCCGGCGACGCCTTCGTCTCGCCTGCCGGCTTCACCGGCACCTGGGAGATCGTCGAGCCGGCCCGCAAGCTTTTCGCCTTCTACGAGTAGTCCAACCCCAAATTGGCCTGCCGGGACGGCCCGGCCGCGACAGGGCTCTTGGACCGGGACGACCCGGCCCTGATCGGAGACATGCGCAATGTCGGACGAAGCGGGCATCATCGCCGAGAACCGCCGCCGCTACGAGGAACTGAAACGGGCGGGCCAGGGCCACGCCCCGCGCGCCCTGCCCGGCCCGAGCCCGCGCGGCGGCGTGCCGCTCGACGAGGCCGCGGTGCTTCACCGCGAGACCATCCCCGGCGGCTGGTACTGGACCACGGCGCTGCGGGCCGGCGAGGCGCTCCGGCTCAGCCTCGACCACGGCCCGTCGAGCGTCGCACTGGTGGCGTGGTCGGCCGCCGATCCGAGCGAGCGGCTGAACACCGCCGACACCGTGAAGGTGCAGTGGACGGCTGCCCTGCGAAAGGGCCGGGTCCTGTTCTCCGACATGGGCCGCGTGATGTTTTCGATGATCGAGGATTCGTGCGGCGCGCACGACGCCCTCGTCGGCGGCTCCGACGCCGCCTCGAACGCGGCGCGCTATGCGGGTGGTCCGCACCGCAACACCCGCGACAACCTCGTGCTGGCCGCCCTCAAGAGCGGATTGGAGCGGCGCGACATCCCTCCTTGCGTCGCATTCTTCGCCCCCGTCGTGGTCGGGCCGGAGGGCCGCTTCGCCTGGAACGCCGCCGGCCGCGCGGCGGGCGATTTCGTCGATCTGCGCGCCGAGATGGACCTGACCGTCGCGCTCTCGAACTGCCCCCATCCCCTCGATCCGGCGCCCGACTACGCGCCGAACCCGGTCGCAGTCACCCGCTTCCGCGCCCCACCCCCGGCAATGGACGACCTCTGCCGCACCGCCACGATCGAGGCCGTGCGCGGCTTCGAGAACAACGCCGCCGCCGGCTTCTGAGGGGAGCGACAGCCATGACCGACACCGTGACCACGCTCTTCGACCAAGTCGCTCTGGATGAAGTCGTTCTGGATCAAGTCGTGCCCGCACAGGCGCCGTTCTCGACCCTGGTGCGCGCCGGCCAGACCCTCCGCATCGAGGACATCGAGGGCTGCCAAGCCGTCGATACCCTGTTCTACCGCGCCGACGACCTGGGCGAGCGCTACTCCTCCCAGGATACGGTGCGGGCGCAGGGCGCGGCCTACGTCACCACCGGCACGCGGGTGATGTCGAACGAGGGCCGGGTGATGCTCACCGTCACCGCCGATTCCTGCGGGCGCCACGACACCTCGGCCGGGGCCTGCTCCTGCGAGAGCAACACCGTCCGCTTCGGCCACGCTACCAAGTATCTCCACGCCTGCCGCGAGAACTTCGCGCTGGAGGTGGCGAAGTACGGCCTGTCGAAGCGCGACATCGTGCCGAACATCAACTTCTTCATGAACGTGCCGATCGAGCAGGACGGGGGGCTCGCCATCGTCGACGGCGTCTCCTCGCCCGGCGACTATGTCGAGCTCCGGGCCGAGATGGACGTGATCTGCGTGATCTCCAACTGCCCGCAGATCAACAACCCCTGCAACGGCTTCAACCCCACGCCGATCCGCGTGACCGTCCGCGGCGAGGGCTGACGATGTTCGCCAAGGTTCTGGTCGCCAATCGCGGCGAGATCGCCGCCCGCGTCGTGCGCACATTGCGGCGCATGGGCATCGCCTCGGTCGCCGTCTACTCGGACGCCGACCGCTTCACCCCGGGCGTGCTCGCCGCCGACGAGGCCGTGCGCCTCGGCCCCGCGCCGGCCGCGCAGAGCTATCTCGACGTCGAGGCCGTCATCGCCGCCTGTAAGGAAACAGGCGCAGAGGCCGTCCATCCCGGCTACGGCTTCCTGTCGGAGAACGTCGGCTTCGCCGAGCGGCTGGCGGCGGAGGGCATCCGCTTCATCGGCCCGCGCCCGGAGCACCTGCGCGCCTTCGGCCTCAAGCACACGGCCCGCGATCTCGCCAAAGCCAGCGGCGTCCCGCTCCTGCCCGGCACCGACCTGCTGCCCGATGTCGAGACGGCGCTGAGTGCGGCCGAGACGATCGGCTACCCCGTGATGCTCAAGAGCACGGCGGGCGGCGGCGGCATCGGGATGCAGCTCTGCCATTCGGCGCAAGAGTTGGCCGAGCGCTTCGCCGCGGTGGAGCGCACGGCCCGGGCCAGCTTCGGCGATGCCCGCGTCTATCTCGAGCGCTTCGTGGCGCAGGCCCGCCATGTCGAGGTGCAGATCTTCGGCGACGGGCGCGGCCGCGTCGTGGCGCTCGGCGAACGCGACTGCTCGCTCCAGCGCCGGAACCAGAAGGTGATCGAGGAGACCCCGGCCCCCAGCCTTTCCGACGCCGTGCGCGCCCGGCTCCACGCCGCGGCGGTGGCGCTGGGGGAGAGCGTCGCCTACGCCTCGGCCGGCACCGTCGAGTTCATCTACGATCCGGATCGGGAGGACTTCTCGTTCCTCGAAGTGAACACGCGGCTCCAAGTGGAACATCCGGTGACGGAGGCGGTGTTCGGCATCGATCTCGTGGAATGGATGGTGCGCCAGGCCGCGGGCGAGGACCCGATCACCGAGGCCGGCCCGCTCGTGGCGAAAGGCGCGGCGATCGAGGCGCGGCTCTACGCCGAGATCCCGCACGCGAACTTCTCGCCGAGCGCCGGCCTGCTGACCGAGGTGCGGTTCCCCGACACCGCTCGCATCGACGGCTGGATCGCCACGGGCACCGAGGTGACCCCGTTCTACGACCCGATGCTGGCCAAGATCATCGTCACCGGGCCCGACCGGCCGGCGGCTCTGGCGGCGCTCCGGCAGGCGCTGGCCGACACCGCCATCTCCGGCATCGAGACCAACCTCGACTATCTTCGTACCATCGCCGCCTCCGACCTCTTCGCGAGCGGGCGCGTCGCGACCACGGCCCTGCGCGACCTCGCCTATGCTCCCAAAAGCATTGAGGTGCTGCTGCCGGGGCCCCAATCGAGCCTTCAGGAGTTGCCCGGCCGGCTCGGCCTTTGGGAGGTCGGCGTGCCGCCGAGCGGGCCGATGGACGCCCGCTCCTTCGCCCACGCCAACGCCCTCGTCGGCAACGGGCAAGACACCTGCGCCCTCGAACTCACCGTGTCGGGCCCGACCCTGCGCTTCCATACGGATGCCCGGGTGGCGCTCGCGGGCGCCGCGATGCGGCTCACCCTCGATGGTGAGTCGCGTCCGCACGGCGAGGCCTTTTCGATAACGGCGGGGCAGACGCTCGCCGTCGGCGCGATCGAGGGGCCGGGCCAGCGCGCCTATCTGGCGCTGCGCGGCGGCCTCGCGGCGCCCGTGGTGCTCGGCTCGCGCGCGACCTTCGCGCTCGGTGCCTTCGGCGGTCACGCCACCGGCGTGCTGAAGGCCGGCGATGTGCTCCATCTCGGCGACGCGCCGGAGGTCGCGGCCTCCGCGCCGGAGCCCGCGCCGCTGGCGCAGGACTGGGAGATCGGCGTCGTCTACGGCCCGCACGGGGCGCCGGACTTCTTCCAGGAGGCCGACATCGCCGACCTGTTCGCGGCGTCCTACGAGGTCCACTTCAACTCGGCCCGCACCGGCGTGCGCCTGATCGGCCCGACGCCGCGCTGGGCCCGCAGCGACGGCGGCGAGGCGGGCCTGCATCCCTCGAACCTGCACGACAACGCCTACGCCGTCGGCGCCATCGACTTCACCGGCGACATGCCGATCCTGCTCGGCCCCGACGGCCCGAGTCTGGGCGGTTTCGTCTGCCCCGGCGTCATCGCCCGCGACGAACTCTGGAAGATGGGCCAGCTCCGGCCCGGCGACACCGTGCGCTTCCGGCCCCTGGCCCGGCCGGAGGACGAGATGGCGGCACCCGCCGTGATCCGGGGCGCGGGCTCCGTTCCCGGCTCGCCCGTCCTCGCCCGCGACGAGACCGACCCGGTCCCCGTCGCCTACCGCCGCCAGGGCGACGACAATCTCCTCGTCGAGTACGGCCCGATGGCCCTCGACATCGGGTTGCGGCTGCGGGTCCATCTCCTGGCCGAGGCGGTGCGCGCCGCCCGGCTCCCCGGCCTCGCCGACCTGACGCCGGGCATCCGCTCGCTGCAGATCCATTACGACGGCACGGCGCTGCGGCGCCCCCGCCTCCTCGGGCTGTTGCGCGAGATCGAAGCCGACCTGCCGGCCGCCGAGGATGTCAGCGTCCCGAGCCGGATCGTCCACCTGCCGCTTTCGTGGAACGACCCGCAGGCGGCGCTCGCCATGCGCAAGTATCAGGAGCTGGTGCGCCCCAACGCGCCCTGGTGCCCCTCGAACATCGAGTTCATCCGCCGCATCAACGGCCTGCCCGACGAGGCGGCGGTGCGCCGCATCATCTTCGACGCGAGCTACCTCGTGATGGGGCTGGGCGACGTCTATCTCGGCGCGCCGGTGGCGACCCCGGTCGATCCGCGCCACCGCCTCGTCACGACGAAGTACAACCCGGCCCGCACCTGGACGCCGGAGAACGCGGTCGGCATCGGCGGCGCCTACATGTGCATCTACGGCATGGAGGGGCCGGGCGGGTACCAGCTGTTCGGGCGCACGCTCCAGATCTGGAACACGTGGCGGACCACCCGCGAATTCGTGCCGGGCCATCCCTGGCTGCTGCGGCCCTTCGACCGGATCCGCTTCCATCCCGTCTCCCACGACGAACTCACCGAGGCCCGCGCCGCCTTTCCGCACGGGGCCTATCCGATCCGGATCGAGGAGGGCCGCTTCTCCTACGCCGAGCACCGGGCGATGCTGGCGGGCAACGCCGCCGAGATCGCGCAGGCGGGCGCGCGCCAGAGGGCGGCCTTCGCCGCCGAGCGCGAGCGCTGGAAGGCGGAAGGGCTCGACAGCTTCGTCGCCGACGAGGCGGTCGCCGCGGAGGCCGCCGCGATCCCGCCGGGCTGCGAGGGCGTGCCGACCACGGTGCCGGGCAATGTCTGGAAGGTCTTGGTCGGCGAGGGCGAGACCGTGGCCGCGGGGCAGACGGTGGCGATCCTCGAATCGATGAAGATGGAGGTGGCGGTCACCGCCCCTGTCGGCGGCCGGGTCCGCGAGATCCGGGCCGGGCCCGGCCGCACCCTGCGCGGCGGCGACCTCGTCGCCATCCTCGAGATCTGAAGGCCGGGACGGATCTTGCAAGGCCCGCCCGGCCGGATGGCGGAGGCCGCCCGGCACGCTCCCCGCACAGGCACGGAGACGGCCGATGATGCAGCAGATCCACCGCGCCCTCGCCGCGATCCTCGGTCTGGTCGTGCTCGGCCTCCAGGCCAAGGCTGCCGGGCGGCTGCCGCAGGGCGACCGGGACCGGGAGACACCGCGATAGGCATTCCGGCAGCCGGGCCATCAGGCTCGGGTCGCCGCAGGCATTTCTGTTTGAATTTCGGGCCGCGTGCCGCCCGCACGACGCCCTTCCACGGACGTGAGAGATCGATGCCGGTTCCCGCCTTCCCGAGCCTCAGCGCACTCCACGCCGCCTATGCCGACGGGCTCTCGCCCGAGGCGGTGGTGGCGGAGATCGACCGCCGGATCGCTGCTGCCGACGATCCGGGCATCTTCCTCGCGCGGGTGCCGGAGGCGGACATGCAGGCCGCCGCCCGCGCGCTGGGCCCCTTCGACCCCGTGAACAAACCGCTCTGGGGCGTGCCCTTCGCCGTGAAGGACAACATCGACGTGGCGGGCCTGCCCACCACCGCCGCCTGTCCGGACTTCGCCTACACGCCGCAAGAGACAGCCCCGGCGGTGGAACGCCTGCTCGCGGCCGGTGCGGTCCTCGTCGGCAAGACCAATCTCGACCAGTTCGCCACCGGCTTGGTCGGCGTGCGCACGCCCTATCCGGTGCCGAAGAACGCCATCGATCCGGCGGTCGTGCCGGGCGGCTCCTCGTCCGGCTCGGCGGTGGCGGTGGCGCGCGGCCTCGTCGGCTTCGCCCTCGGCACCGACACGGCGGGCTCGGGCCGGGTGCCCGCCGCCCTCAACAACGTGGTGGGGCTCAAGCCCTCCCTCGGCAGCGTCTCGGGCCGCGGCGTGGTCCCGGCCTGCCGCACGCTCGACACCCTCTCCGTCTTCGCCGGCACCGTGACGGAGGCCGATGCGGTCTACCGGATCATCGCCGGATACGATCCGCAGGATCCGTATTCGCGCGCCCTGCCCGCCCCGCCCCGCCCCGGTGCCCTGCCTCCCGGCCTGCGCGTCGGCGTGCCGGATGCCGCGGGCCGGATCTTCGGCGGCGACGCGGCCTCGGAGGCGGCCTTCGATGCGTCGCTGGCCGATCTCCGGACGGTGATCGGCGGCGCGGTGTCGGCGGTCGATCTCGCGCCGTTCTTCGCGGTGGCGGGGCTCCTCTATGCCGGCCCCTGGGTGGCCGAGCGCTATCAGGCGATCCGCGGCTTCATCGAGGAGCGCCCCGAGGCCCTGCACCCGACCACGCGGGCGATCATCGGTGCGGCCACCGGCCACTCGGCGGCGGATGCCTTCGCCGGCCTCTACCGCCTGGCCGAACTGCGCCGGGCGACGGAGGCCGTCTGGCGCGGAATCGACGTGCTCGTGGTGCCGACCTACCCGCGTCCGCGCCGCGTCGCCGAGCTCGAAGCCGACCCGGTCGGGCCCAACAGCGAACTCGGCACCTACACCAACTTCGTCAACCTGCTCGATCTCTGCGCCCTCGCGGTGCCGGGCCGCTTCCGCACCGACGGCTTCCCCTCCGGCGTCACGCTGATCGCGCCGCGCGGGGCCGACGGCCTCATTGCCGAACTCGGCGCCCGCCTCCACGCGGCGGCCGGCGGCACCCTCGGGGCGAGCGGCGTGCCGATTCCGGCGGAGGCCGCATCGCGCGGGGATCGCGCGCAAGGGGATGAGATCGAGATCGCGGTGGTCGGCGCGCATCTGTCCGGCCTGCCGCTCAACGGCGAGCTGACCGCCCGCGGCGCCCGCTTCCTGCGCGCCGTCCCCACGACACCGGATTACCGCCTGCACGCGCTGCCCGGCGGACCGCCGGCCCGGCCCGGCCTGATCCGCGTCGCGCCCGGTACGGGCCATGCGATCGCGACCGAGGTCTGGGCGCTGGCGCCGGACGCCTTCGGCCGTTTCGTGGCGGGGATTCCCTCGCCGCTCGCGATCGGCACGCTGTCGCTGGCCGACGGCACGGTGCCGAAGGGATTTTTGGCGGAAGCGGCCGGGCTCGCGGGCGCGCGCGACATCAGCGGGCATGGCGGCTGGCGCGCCTATCTCGCCTCCGGGGCCGCGACGTAGAGCCGTGCCCGGCCCGATCGCATCGGGCCGGAGCCTCTTGGAGAAACCTCTCGGGGGGATGAGCCCTTTCCTTGACGGAAGCCAAGGAGGTTCACGATGGCAGACGCGAAGACGGAGCGGGAGGCGATCGGGACACAGCCGCCCGGTCGCCCGCCCGGTGAGCGCAGCAAGCCCGAAGCGGAGCCGGATCTCGGACCCACGGGCCCGGCCTCGGCCGAGGGCGAAAAACCCGGCCCTCAGTCCGGCGGCTACGATCAGCACTCGCCCGATCGTTCGACGGACAATGCGAAGGGCGGCTACGGCGCCGGCTGAGCCGGCCCGCGGGGCGGGCGGAGGCGTACCGCTGCCTGCCCCGCAGAACCGATGCCCAGGAGCCGTCTCATCCCCAAGCGGCGGCGCGTTCAAAATTGGGTGTAAGTGTCTCTCACAAAACTTCCGCCGCGCTTTCATCGCCAGAGCGAGAACGGTCAGAGACCGGGAGTTTTATGAGGCACTCAATCCTTGAGGGGCCGTGGGTCGCATTGCTCTTTTCCACCCTTTGTCCCCATATGGGAACGAAAAGCGAACGGCCGGCTTGTCGGAGTCGGTCAGGAGGGTTTGGCGCAGATGGCACGCTACCGCTTTCACGCGACGAACGGCTACGCATGCGTGTTCGACGCTCAAGGCAAGGACATCCGGGTCCCCGCACGCCTCGTCCGGCGTGCCGACGCGGTGGCCCAGGCGGTGATGAGCAGCCTCGATGACCAGGAGGATTGGTCGCAGTGGCACGTCAGCGTGCATGACCTCAACGGCCGACGCGTGCTGGTGAAGCCGTTCGTGTCGGGCTGATCGATCGTCAGGCGGAACGCGGTCGCGGCGCTGGCCGCTGCCGGTTCTACCAGCACACCCGGGGCAAGCGCCGCTTCCAGCGCTCACCCAGGCGCAGCGTCTCGCTCCCTGCCCTGTCCGAGCGGCGCCGGCTGACGAGAGGGGTTGTCTCCGTCACGGGCTGAGGCGGCTCCGGGACGGGCTGTTCGACGACCTCGACGGCATTCGGGATGGGCACCTTCCGCGGCCTGCCCCGGCGACGCGGGGCGCCCTCTGGCGTGGTGCTGGGCGGCGCGACCCGGCGAACGCGAGGAAGCACCTCGGGCTCGATCGCGGGCTCCGACTCAGGCTCTTGCACCTCCGCGACGAGGAGGCTCGGCAAGATGCGGCGATGCTCGGGGGGCGCCTCGTCAGCCGAAGTCCGGACGCTGGGTGCGGCGGCCTCGAGCGAGGGCCACAGGGCCGCGGCTTCTGCGTGTCCCGCCCGCTTTTGCGCCTCCCGTGGCAGCTTCGAGGGGATGGAGACGAAGCGGGTTTGGCCGTTCGACTTGGCTTCGACGGTGAACGGTCGCCGGCCACGGTTGCGCAACATACCGATCCTGATGCTGAGAGCTTGGGTCTCTGTTCGAAACACCTTGCGCCCGCACATGCCGTGCCACGAAGTGTTTGTCGAGCCCGAGGAACATCAAGCCTTCATGAGGCGGTGCCTCGGCGAGGGACCGGATGGTCTCAACGTTCCGATCGGGCAGGCACCGATCATGCGGAACGGGCGGGTCATTCCGAGCCGCTCATCAAAGATCATCGATATCAACGGTTTGATCTGGCCCGATGGTTCGGACTGGAGCGCTTCACTGTCGCGTGCGGCTTGCCGAGCGGGAGGGCCTTGTGAGCGCCCTCCCCTCGATCAAATCTGCCGCTTTACATCCGGTGACGCATCGACCGGTGATGGTGCCGATGCATCATCCGCTTGCGCATCATGTGCCGGTGCATCATGCGCCGCTCGTGGTGGGACATGCGAGCCTGCGTGATGCTGCTATCGGCTTGGATGCCGGCGGGTGCTATCGGCGCTGCCGATGCGGTGCCGGCCGTAAAGCCTCCGAGCAGGATTGCCAGCGCGAGCGTCGTCTTCTTCATCACCATCTCCTTGGGAGCTTAGGGCCGTCCCAGGCAGGGTGGATAGGTGATTATCCTAGGCCAAGGTTCCCACCCGAGAGCATTTTCCTCAAACGGTAGGAGCCAAGGAGCACCCCCGCCTGGATCATGCTCGCTTGCCCCTAGCAGGCTGCTGCAAAAGTCTCGGGGAGGAGTGAACCATTCTCTGGAAGCCGATTGTCGATGCCGGGCAGTGCGGCAGCCGACGCTTCATCCCGTCAGCACGCCTCACGCTCGGCGCGAAGTTCGACCAAGCTGGAGATGATCGTTCGACCGCGTCAGACTTTTGCAGCAGCCTGCTCAAGCATTGCCCTGGATCAGGTCTCCAGGACGATGCTTCAGCGCTTCTTGCCCAGCTCAGCCGCGATGTCCTTGGTCATGCGGCCCACTTTTCGATGCGCGGCGGTGAGCTGGTCTTGCGTGACGCCCCAGCGCTTCATCCAGAACTCGACCGCTTTGCGCTCGCTGAGGTCGAGGCGGTCCTTGTCGATGAAACCGCGCTTGTCCTTGAGGCCAGCCATGAATGATCCCGTGAGGTCGTCGGAGGTCGTCGGGTTGGATGAGGTGGGACAATCGTCCACGCCACTCGCAACGAATGAAATCAATGACTTAGGGCGCGCGGTTGCCGTTGAGGTGTAGCACCGCGGTGTCGCAGACATCAACACTCATTCGATTGCCAACCTTCGACAGGGTCAGTGAAACCGGTTGCAATACCCCGCCTTCGGCGGAAGGCGTGGAATTCGAACCCTTAGAGCATCATCCCGAAAGGCGGCCTCCGGCTTTCGAAAAAAATGATGCGAAAACAAGAGGCTAGAGCATCGTCCTGGATTTGATTTCCAGCACGATGCTCTAAAAATCCCCTGGCTTGGATCCGCTCGGCGGGGACAGCGAATTGGCAGGGATGCGCCAGCGTTGATCGGCCCACATCGACCACCCAATTTGGATTTCTTCTGCGGGGCACAGAGCTCCATCCCTCATGGCGGTCACATTTCCGTGAGCTATTCGTCAATCAATGCCGCTTACCGTCCGCCTACTCTCCAAACGGGTGTGGCGTTGAGCAATGGGAATACACGTACCGCCGCTTCTGCCGAACGAGGCCGAGCGCCTCGCGGCGCTGCGCGATCTGCGCATCCTCGACACAGCGCCTGAGGCTCACTTCGATGCCGTGTGCAGATCGGCGGCTGCGCTGTTCTCTGTCCCCATGACGTCGATTGCACTCATCGACAGTGACCGGCAATGGTTCAAGGCCAAGTGCGGAGTCACCGCAGATGGCACGTCGCGCGATGTCGCCTTCTGCGCCTATGCGATTCTCAGTGACGATGCACTCGTCGTGGAAGACGCAACGGCGGACCCGCGCTTTGCGCACAATCCTCTGGTGACAGGCGAGCCCGGCATCCGTTTCTACGCAGGGGCGCCGCTCGTCGTTCGTTCAGGCATCCGCCTCGGCACGTTGTGCATCATTGACACGAAGCCACGCACCTTCTCCGAGGCGCAGAGAACCCAGCTTGAGGACCTTGCTCGCATCGTTGTCGCCCACATCGAGCTTCATCGTGGACGGCTTGTAGCCGAGGCTGCGCTCGAGGAGCGCACACGCTCTCAGGCGCTGATCGCCGCGAGTGAGGAGCGCTATCGAACCGCACATGCCAAGCTGGAGCGGACGGCCGATCTCTTGCTGATGGCGCAGGAGGCCGCCGGAGCCGGTGTGTGGGAGTGGAGCCTTGATGAAGGCGTGGTGCGCAACTCACCCGAGAGTGCTCGCATGTATGGGTTTCCCTGCGGGGAAGGAGCGACAGCTTGGGTCGATGTCAGTGTCGCGGAGTTGGCTGCAAGAGTTCATCCTGGTGACCTTGCTCAGATGAGGGCGATCTACGGGGACGCGTTGCACCATACGACCTACAAGCTCGAATACCGGGTCCTTCACCCTGAAGGGGGCAACCGGTACCGCTGGTTGATGGGCTGTTGCCGCATCCTCCGTGACGAGGCGACCGGTCAGCTGCTGCGGATCGTCGGCCTCAACATCGACGTAACTGAGCGTCGAACAACCCAGGATGCACTTGAGCAGAGCGAGGCGCGACTTGCGCTCGCACTCGACAGCGGCAGTGACGGCTTGTGGGACTGGAGCGTCACTACAGGATACGTCTGGTACTCTGATCGTTGGCACACGATGCTCGGATACGAGCCAGGAGAGATCGAACCGAACATTCGCTCGTGGGAGCGCCTGGCCCACCCGGATGACATCCGGCACGCTCGGGCGCTTCTCACAGAGCACTTCGAGGAGCGCTCAGCGTCCTATGTGTGCGAGCACCGCGTGCGCACCAAAACTGGCGCTTACGCCTGGGTGCTGTCGCGCGGCCGGGTCGTGGCACGGGACGAGCACGGTGCACCGCTGCGGATCGTTGGCACCTACATCGACATCACAGAGCGCAAAGCATCTGAGCAGCGCATTGCCTACATCGCCCGCCACGATGCGCTCACGGGCTTGCCCAATCGCACCGTATTCCACGAGCATCTGGAGCAAAGGCTGGCCGAGGTGCGCCGCGGTCGAGGTCAGGCAGCTCTGCTGTGTCTCGATCTCGACCGCTTCAAGACCGTCAACGACACGCTCGGCCACCCCGCTGGTGACGAACTGCTGTGCCAGATCGCCCAACGGTTACGTACAACCGTCCGAGAGAGTGATGTCGTGGTGCGGCTCGGGGGCGACGAGTTTGCCATAATTATCTCGCACCTTGACCATGCGCATCAGGCGAGCAAACTGGCGCAGCGCGTGATTGATGCCATAGGCCAGCCGCTTGATCTTGGCGGTGTCCTTGTCACTGTCGGCGTTAGCATCGGCATTGCACTCGCTCCTTCGAGCGGCGACGCGCCGGAGGTCCTGTTCAAGAACGCGGACCTCGCACTCTATCGAGCCAAGGATTTCACGCACGGCACCTTCTGCTTCTACGAAGCTGGCATGGATGCAGCGGTTGAGAGCCGAATGCAGCTTGAGTTGGAGATGCGTGAGGCTGTTCTGTGCGGCGGCTTCGCCTTGCACTACCAGCCCATTCTGCGTCTGATCGACCACAAGACCGTCGGCTTTGAGGCGCTGATGCGCTGGCCTCATCCAACCCGTGGGATGATCGCGCCGGACGCGTTCATCCCGGTGGCCGAGGAAACGGGGTTGATCGTTCCGCTCGGCTCATGGGCTTTGCAGCAGGCGTGTCGCGAAGCGGCGTCCTGGCCTGATGACCTGCGGATCGCCGTCAACGTCTCTGCCATCCAGTTCCAGCAGCCTGGGCTCGAGGAGAGCGTCCTATCGGCTCTTGCTGCCTCAGGCCTCGCGCCAAATCGCCTTATGCTGGAGATCACCGAGAGCATCCTTGTTCAAGACGCTGACGCTGTGACCGCTTGCCTGCATCGGCTGAAAGGCTTCGGAGTCCTCATCGCGTTGGACGATTTTGGTACCGGCTACTCCTCATTGAGCTACCTGCGTCGCTTCCCCTTTGACAAGATCAAGATCGATCGCTCCTTCGTCCGAGAGATCAGCGATCCGGGTGCTGCGGCCATCGTCAGAGCCGTGGTCGGGATCGCAAAGGAACTTGGCGCGACCGTCACAGCGGAAGGCGTCGAGACGAACGCTCAGCTTGAGCAGGTTCACCGCGAAGGCTGTACGGATGTGCAGGGCTATTTTTTCAGCCGACCCCTATCGGCCGCGCAGGCTATCGAATTCATCGGCGGAAATATGGTGGAAAATTCATAAAACAGGCCGTGTGAAGCCGAATATTCCAGTCTAGCTCGCGTTTGTGCTGCATAGCTGCGCCTGCGGCTTGCAGGCGCGTATTGCCCTGTCCTAGCAGGCTGCTGCAAAAGTCGATGGCGTAGCGGCTTTGGAGATGATTCACTCTTTCTGAGCAAGGGGTGGAGTGTCGGGATGCGCGGGCGCGAGGCGGCTTCGGCCAAGCTGTTCAGCTACGTGCGTCTGGAAGATCGGGTGCCGACCGAGCATCCGCTGCGAGCGATCCGGGCCCTGGCCGACGAAGTCCTGGCCGGGCTGAGCGAGCGCTTCGAGAGCCTGTACTTAGGCTTGGGCCGCCCTTCGATCCCGCCGGAGATGCTGCTGCGGGCCACGCTGCTGCAAGCGTTCTTCTCGGTGCGCTCCGAGCGGATGCTGATGGAGCAGATCGATTACAACTGGCTGTTCCGCTGGTTCGTCGGGCTGGAGATCGATGCCGCGGTCTGGCGCCCGACCGGGTTCACTGATCCTCCCCTGCTTTCGCGGACACGGGGTTTAGCTTGCATTCCGCTCGGCTTGCTCGGGCGTGATGTAACCGAGCGCTGAGTGGATGCGCTGCCGATTGTCGTAGCCCTCGATGTCGGCGAACAGGTCGCGTCGGGCCTCGTCCCGGGTCGCCCATCGTCGTTGGTGGACGAGTTCGACCTTGAGTGTGTGGAAGAAGCTTTCCATGGGAGCATTGTCGTAACAACAGCCCGTACGGCTCATGGAGGGCGTCGCCTTCATGTCGGCAAGCTGCTTTCGGTAGGCCTCGGCGGCGTATTGGCTGCCGCGATCCGAGTGACAGATGAGCCCAGCGGCCGGTCGCTGCCGTTGGGTGGCCATCATCAAGGCGGCCGATGTCAGTTCGGTCCGCATGTGGTCGCGCATGGACCAACCGACGATTCTTCGCGTGGCGAGATCGAGAACGGCGGCCAGATAGAGCCAGCCCTCGCCGGTGGGCAGGTAGGTGATATCGGCCAACCAAACCGTGTTGGGCAGGGCAGCCGAGAACTGTTGTTTGAGGAGGTTGGGCGCGATCGGCAGATCATGACGGCTGTCGGTGGTGCAGGGCCGGAACCGACGCCCTGCCAGAGCCCGGATGCCTTGACGGCGCATCAGGCGCTCCACCCGCCCGCGACTGACGGTTCGGCCCTCTGCGCG
Source organism: Methylobacterium sp. AMS5 (assembly GCF_001542815.1). Classification (GTDB taxonomy): domain Bacteria; phylum Pseudomonadota; class Alphaproteobacteria; order Rhizobiales; family Beijerinckiaceae; genus Methylobacterium. The sequence continues at coordinate 3,966,899 of NZ_CP006992.1, read as the reverse complement.
CAAGGCCGCGTGCACCCGAGGTGAGCCATAGCGCCGATGATGCTCGGCATGTATCCGCCGGACGTCGTCGAGGAGCTGACGGTTCGACACCGACCGGTCGCTCTCGGGACGTGACCGCCAGCCGTAGTAACCGCTGGGGGAGACTGCGAGCATGCGGCACATGAGACGCACCGGCCAGGTGTTCGCATGCTGCTCGATGAAGGCGAACGTCACTTGGGCATCTCCGCGAAGATGCCGATCGCTTTTTTTCTAGGACGGCAAAGCCGGCTGTCTGGTGTTTGACGTTATGGGGGCGCCTGCTGGAGGCGCGCGATGTCCCGAACCGAGTGTCGGACGGCGGATCGTGAACGGGTCTTGGCTCCGGTCCGCCAGCTCTGCCCGATCTGCGGCCGGGCGATGCGGATCCGTTACGAGAATCGTCGCACGATGGTGACGCTGACCGGCACGGTGCGCCTGCGTCTGAAGATCCGTCGCTGCGAGGCTGCGGATTGCGTCCGCTTCCACAAGCCCTACCGCCCGGAGGCCGAAGGCGCGCTCGCCCTGCCGCACCACGAGTTCGGCCTCGACGTCGTGGCCCTGGTGGGCGCCCTGCGCCACCGCGAGCATCGCTCGGTGCCGGAAATCCACGCGATCCTGCGCGGGCGCGGGGTCGCCATCGCCGAACGCAGCGTGACCAACCTGCTCGACCGCTACGACGAGGTCGTGGCCACCCAACTCGCAGACCCCGCTCACCTGCGCCGACACTTGGCCGGGCAGGATCGGATGATCCGGGCGCTCGACGGCCTGCAGCCGGATGTCGGGCACGAGGTGCTCTGGGTGCTGCGCGACTGCCTCTCCGGCACGGTGCTCCTGGCCCGCAGCCTGCTGTCGGGCACGGCCGAGGATCTGGCCGTCCTGCTGCGTGAGGTCATCGCGGCGGTCGGTGTGCCGGTGGTAGGGGTGATCAGCGACGGTCAGCAGTCCGTCCGCAAGGCGGTGGCCCTGGTCCTGCCGGGCGTGCCTCATCAACTCTGCCACTTCCATTTCCTGCGTGAAGCCGCCCTGCCGATCTTCGAGGCCGACCGGCACGCCAAGAAGGAGTTGAAGAAGGGCGTGCGCGGCGTACGCCCGATCGAGCGGGGGGTGGAGGGGCGCACGGATAGGGAGGCGGATCTGGTGCGCGGCTATGCGAGCGCGATCCGCAGCGCGATCACCGACGACGGTCGCGCCCCGCTCGACGCGGCGGGCCTGCGCTTGAAGGACCGCTTGGAGAAGGTGGCCGGAAGCTTGGAACGGGTGCGCTCAAAAGGGGGGCCGAGGCGCAGGGCTCGCGCCCGCTCGGGCGGCTCCAGCAGTTGATCGAGCGGGCGCTCGCCGGCACGGCCGCCCTCTGGCCGGCGATCAGCCGAGGCTTCGTCTTCGTACACGCGGGCGCCCGCCTCCTGACCAACCCCGCCGGTGAGCCGGGGGCCAAGGTCCGGCGGCGCTTCGACGGCTTGCTGGGGGCGATGCGGCGCCACCGGGATCGGGTGAAAGGGCTGGGTCCCGCCCTCGACCACTTCGCCAAGGTCGCGCGCAGCTATCGACCGGGACTGTTCCACGCCGCCGACGGGGCGGACCTGCCACGCACCAACAATGCCCTGGAGCAACTGTTCGGTTCCCAGCGCTACCACGAGCGGCGGGCCACCGGACGCAAGACCGCCTCGCCCGGCGCGGTGCTGCGGGGCGCCGTGCGGCTCGTGGCCGGCATTCACTCCCGAACTCGGGCACCATCCGGACGCGACCTCTGCCGGGTCGATCCAGAGAAATGGCGAGCCCTACGCCGATCCCTCGACATCCGCAGGCAGGCGCGCACTCAACGCACCCGCTTCCGCCGCGATCCCGACGCCTATCTCAAGGCCCTCGAACAACACGCGCAACAGCAGACTTTGCCGTCCTAGAGCCTGTTATGCACTTGTCATAAGCTTTTCAGCTTGTCGGAGCATGAGGCAGACGAAGGCGACCATGTGCAGGCCAGCCAACGTGCTGGCGTAGCGCTCGTAATCTTTGACCAGCCGCCGACAGCGGGTGGCCCAGGCAAACGAGCGCTCCACCACCCATCGGCGCGGCAGCAGGACAAAGCCGCGCTTGGCCTCAGGCGCCTTCACCACTTCCAAGTCGATGCCGTGCGCGCTCGCGGCGGCGGCGGGCTTAGGCCCGGAATAGCCCTGGTCGACAAAGGCCAACTCGACGCTGTCGCCCGTCTCCGCCTGCACCTCGGCGGCCAGCCGGCCGACCTCGGCCCGGTCGTCGACATCGGCGGGCGTCACGTGCAGCGCCACGACATGGCCCGGCGTGTCAACGGCCAGATGCAGCTTCGCACCCCGCTTGCGCTTGGCCCCGTCATAGCCGGCCCGCTCGCCGCTCTCGGGCGAGGAGCGCAGCGTCCGGCTATCGAGGATCACCGCCGAGGGCTCCGGCTCCCGCTCCGCCGCCATCCGCAGCACCGCCCGCAGGTCGCCGGCCACGTCCGCGAAACTGTCGGCCGACAGCCAACGCTGCGTCTGCTGATACACGGCCGCCCAAGGCGGCAGATCGTGCGGCATGAACCGCCAGGGCGCCCCCGTCTTCACGATGTAGCGCAGCCCGTTAAACACCTCGCGCAACTCGTGGTCGCGCTGAGCTGAGTCCTCCCGCAGCAGCGCGAGGTAGGGCGCTACCAGTGCCCATTCTTCATCAGACACGTCGGACGGATAGGAGCGGCGATCAGAAGGCATGATCCACAACGCCAATCCTGCCTATCAGTTCATAACACGCTCTACAAAAAAAGACAGCTCACGCCGCCGAGCAGGAACGCCCGGACGTGAAAGCGGCGCGCGAGGCCTGGTTCGAGGGCCAGCCCGATCTCGACCCTGCGCGCCTGGTTTTCCTCGACGAGACCTGGACCTCCACCAACATGGCTCGCACCCGTGGGCGTTCACCGCGCGGCGAGCGGCTGCGCTCGCCCATCCCGCACGGTCACTGGAAGACCACGACCCTGGTCGCCGGCCTGCGCCTGTCCGGGATCGCCGCGCCGTTCGTGCTCGATGGGCCGATCAACCGCGACGCCTTCCAGGCCTACGTCGATCAGGTTCTGGTGCCCGAACTCGGCCCCGGCGACATCGTCGTCATGGACAACCTTGGAAGCCACAAGGGGCCGGCCGTGCGTGCCGCGATCGCGGCAGCCGGCGCGCGGCTCTTGTTCCTCCCGCCCTACTCGCCCGACTTCAACCCCATCGAGATGGCGTTCTCGAAGCTGAAGGCGCTCCTGCGCAAAGCGGCCGAGCGAACCGTCGAGGGATTGTGGTCGGCCATCGGACGCCTCGTCGACACCGTCACGCCAGACGAGTGCGCCAACTTCTTCGCCGCAGCAGGATACGAACCAGATTAAACCGAAAACGCTCTAGCGTCTGTTCCTGCGCTTGGCCGTCGATCTGCGTTTGCCCGGAAACCAAGAGCGAAGCCCGCTGGTGGTCGAAGTAGGCCGGGTCAACGATGTCGCCGGCTGGACCGCGGATGCACGACTTGGCCGGGCAGAACGCGATCTGGTTGCCCGCGCCGAAACGGATGGCGGTCGGGTTCTTGATGCCCGCCAAATCCTTATCCAGCGGAGAGAGGCCTTCCATCACAAATCGTTTCGGCGTGAGAGAGAACCCCTTCCCGCTCGACAGTATGCACCCAATCGGCACCATCGCCTTGGTGGCTCGATCTTGCACGGCGAGTTGCGGGCATGCTCCGCTGTTCTGAAGGCCGATCTGCGGCAACGTGAAGGTCTGTGCCCGCACAACCGCTGGCGCAAAGACCAGTAGAACAAGGACGACGAAGGCGCGCTGAAGCATGGTTCTATTCCGAGAGCGTGCGAGCATTGTTCAGGATCGTGTTAAGGTCGTCGTTGCTCAGGCCAAGCGTGTTTTTCACGAGCTGCGCCAAGGCACCGTCAGGAGACACGAACAGTGTGTTCTCCCATGCGATGGCAATCGGGTCGTCTGGGTCTGACGGCACCGCTGCCCGAACCGCTGTCACCCGCCCGGCGCCAGACATTCTCAAGGCTTGAAGGAACTGCCCTCGCCGCGGCGGATACCCGGCCGGCATGGGGCCCGAAAGCAGGGTAGCGATGAACTGCGGCGACAGCGGAAGCGACGAGATATCAAAGGCCGTAAAGGACCCGTCTGCGTTTTGGGCCACGAGAAGCCCTGTCGTCGGCGCAGCAGGCGAAAAGGCAATGGTGCTGTAATCGAGCCGTGCGCTCCACGTAAGGCCGCGCTTGGTCTCGATGCGGATGCCGGCACCGGATCGCGGATCGGCGGGGTAATTGTTGCCGAAGGCGGCGACGATGTTTCCCATGGATTACTCCGGCATCCGCATCCGCGGTGTTCTTCCGGGGAGGCCGAAGCCTGAGATCGCGGCCAAGCTCGCAGTGCGCCAGTGCGTCGAGCGATACCTACGCGACGAGGGCTGGGACAGGATGTCTGCGCAGGCAAACTGCCGGGCTGATACGATCGCCTACCAGTACGGAAGTAGAGTAGCGGGACGCGCCCGGTTCCCGCTCGGACCGGACGCCGATACATCTCGCGCGTCGGGCATGCCGCCGATGATCCGACAGTTCGCACTTCTCTGCCCGGCCGCCGCGAAGCGGCTCAAGGGCGAAGATTGATCGCGAATGGCGCTGGGTAGCTGAGAACCGCGTCAAGGGCCCACTGGTACGCCTTTAGAGGTGGCGGCCGACGCTGCTTCCCAGGTGTCACGCACCAGAGCATCGGCGTAATCCAACGTATCGCCGATCATCTCGGCGGCCTCGCCAAGCCATCCCTCCCGAAGCGCATCGAGGCGGTTGTTGCTGGTAGAGGGGAGCCTATCCAATCGGCGGCAGTCAGCCTGGAGCCATTCTTTGAGATGCCCGACAGGCCACTTGCGAACGGTGGTTTCAAGCCGCCCCAAGACGGTCGCGTGAAGGTGCTGCCGATCAGACACGCCATTGATCAGCGCAGTTTCGAGGCCGAGGACGACCTCGCGCAACATGCGGGGCCGGAAACGATCGCCGTTCTTAAGCACCTTGTAGAAGTCCATCACCTCCCTCGGGATGGACCGCCCCTTGATGCCGTCGTGGATGCTCGCGAGCCCCTGGATGGCCGCCCGACGGTCGGGATACCTCGTCGGAGGAGCAGGCTTCTTATGATGATACGAATGAGCATTTTTGACCATGATTAAATGCGACGTTAAATGGAATGCTTCACCGTAGCGGGCCGCCAAGGGCTGTTTCAATATTTTTTTGGCGGACTGTGGCGTGAGATAAATATGGACGGCAGAAGAGGAGTGAGTTTAGCCTGAAACAGTCTCGTTTTGAGACCTTTAATTCGTGTTTCAGAAAGCTTTTATTTGATGAACAGCCGCATTTACTGCGTAAGCGATCTCACTCGCATGTACACTTGCGGGAACTCCGGCACGACGCGCCTGGACATGGCGTCGGTGACGGACGTCCACGACCTGCTTACTTTCGCCGCATTGCGCGACCACGTGCTCAACGACCTGCGCTACCCACATCCGCAGGCCGACAAGCGCGAGACCTACGGCTGGGTGCCGACAGCCTACATGCCCGGCGAGCGAACCTTCACCAACCCTAAGACCGGCGTGTCCTTCTCGAAGTTCGGATGTTGGCGCAGCGGCGCGGCTGAGGCCGACCAGCTTTGCCTCTTCGTGGCCGACGTGGACAACAGCGACTACGGCCGTCCTACCGTCACGATGGAGGAGGTAGCCACCGCTCTCGACGGGCTCGGTTGTGCGTACTTCATGTACACGAGCTTCAGCCACTCGCCCGCGAAGCCGAAGTTCCGGGTGGTGATCGACGTTGATCGGGACATGACCCGGCCTGAGACGCTGCGCGTCGCGATCTGGCTCAACTGGACGGCCTTCGGTCGGCAAGCCGACCTGTCGATCTACGATCCCGGTGATTTCGTCTTCGCGCCGCCCAACGTCAGCACGACGATGGAGCATCTTAACGCACCGCCCTTGAGCGTCGATGCCGCGCTCGCGCGGCAGACACTCACCCAAGAGCATCACCCTGGTAGCTGGACGGCGTACGTCGAAGTCAAACAGCCCAAGCCTCCTAAGGAGGCACCGTCGCCGGAGCAGGTCACTGCGATGCTTCAGCGCCGCGCTGACCGCACGATCCGGCCGGACATCGGCCTCGACAACCCGGCCGTTTTTAACCCGGCCTGGGCTGACATGTACTGCAACTGCATCGTTGGGCGCAGCCATTGGGAGACGATGGGTGCGTTGCTCGGCATGGTGTGGGCCAAAACCGGCGGCGGCCTGACCTACGGCGAGTTGGAGCACCTCTTCCAAGGAATCGATGCCACGGACAGCGGCTACTTCGTCCGGCAGCACGGCGAGCAGAAGGCTGCCGAACTCATCGACTGGATCATGAGCTTGCCGGTCGGCGAGAACGACGAGGAGGTGTGGAGCCCTATTCTGGAGCGCGACGAGACTGGCCTAACCGTGCAGGTCAAGGAAGGTGAGTGCGGTGAGGGCAAAACGCACGACGAACTCGCCCGCATCGCCCGCGAGCGGGGCCGCTACGTCTACGTCGCGGACAAAATCGAAACCATCGAAAAGCGGCGCCAGGAGTTTTTCGAGATCGCTGGTCCGGTGGTCGCCACTCGTTTTCGGATTTCCGAGGCGCATAGCCAGCGGCAGGACCTGAAGGTGCCGCTTCAATTGATGAACATCCGCAAGGACCTCGACAACGAACCGGCTGGCAGGCCGACGATCGTCTTCGTGACCCAGGCTGGCGCCGCCCAAATGGACTGGTCACGTTGGGGCGACTGCGAAATCGTGTTCGATGAGGTGCCAGACGTCTTCGAGGTGTTCAAGATCGACGCGCAGAACCATCAGGAGGTGCTGCGCCGCTACGTTCAAACCGCCCAGGCGGACGGCAACTGCTATGGTCTCGAACTGACGACTGCTGGGCGCGATCTCGCGCGGGTGACGGTCGTGGATGACTACGACAAGGTCCACCACGGTCTCTGCGTTCTGCTCTCGAAGCCGAATACCCACGTGTGGGTCAAGCGCAGGGCGTGGGACGACCCCACCGAAGGGGGCAGGCTGGAGTTCTTCGCTGTCGTCTCGCCACTCAACCTCGGCTCGTTCACATCGGTGCGCCTGCTGGGCGACGAGGCGATGAAGTCCGTCACCGTCAAGGCGTGGGCTCAGAAGTGGGGAGTTTCGTTCGAGTCCATCGGCTTCGAGCGCCGTAAGCGCCTTGTGCCGACCGCGCAGCGGATCACCATCAGGTACTTTTCGCAGAATCGGGATAGCTCGATCACGCGCTTCCGCGAGGGCGACATGCCACTCGAAACGGTCTCGGCCTGGATCAAGAAGGACGCTGACGCCGTGCCGGTGCTCTGGACGGCCAATGAGCGACTGCGGGCGAAGTCGAAGCTCGACCAGCGCGACTACATCAGCCCCAAGGCGCACGGACGCAACGACCTCCAGCACTACAAGCGCGTTGCATGGCTCGCGGCAATGAAGGCGAGCCAATTCGAGATCGGCACCCTGCGTGAAGTGTGCGGGATGACGGCGCAGGACTTGACCGACTGGCGCGAGTCGAACGCCATGTACCAGTTTGTGATGCGCTGCGTGCTGCGCGATTTCTGCTCTGCCGAGCCGGTGGTGATCTACGTGTTCTCGCGCAAGCAAGCCGAGTACCTCCATCGTCGCCTGGGTGGCACCATCGAGCATGCTCCCGGTGTTATTATCGACAAGCCGGTGCGTTGCTTGGATGAGGGCGGCGCCATGTCCGACGCCGAGCGACAGAAGGTGCGGTACTGGCGCGGCAAGATGCAGAAGGCAGGGGTCACCGACGTCCGCCTCCTGCCGAAGGCCGGAAAGCTGACCGAGCGCGAGGTCAGGCTCGTGAATACGACGTTTGAACGTCTCTCGACGGAGCCGCTCGACGAACAGAGGGCCGCGTGAACAGCCGCATCGCCGGGGGAGCGGGCACTGACTCTTACCGCTTGCCAAGCATGCGTCAGGTCGCCCCCTGATTGCCCCCCAAATAAGTGACCTTTTAACCCCAAATTTGCCGTCAAGTCTGCGGTCGCGAAGTGCCTGCGGTTGGGCCAGTTTGAATGCACCAACCGAGGACCACACGATGACCGACACACTCCCGACCTGCTACGATACGGCTCTCAGCCTCTCGCAACACGCCCGGACCCGGACTGCGCAGCGGGGTGTTACAGAGGCCGCCATTGCCTTGCTGTTCCGCTTCGGAGACGTCGAAATCCCGACCTCGTTCGGCCGACGAAGCTTACGCCTATCAAGCCGCCGAGCACAGGAACTCGCAGCCGAAGAACTGCCGATCGCCGTCATCGACAAGGCTAGGCGGATGGAGCTTATCCTTGGCGACGGTGACCGGGTCGTCACGGTCATCCGGTGCGATCCGGCGGCGGCAAGGCGTCGGCGCGCGGGCGGTCGTTGTCGGTCTGCTCGCGTTTGACGAGGAGGTGCCCGTGCCTGACGAGAACGTTATCGACGCCCGTGCCCGGTTCACTCCAGCACCAGCCAACGCCTCTGCGTTGGCCACCTCGGATCGATCCGTTGAACACCATGCCGAAAGCCTCCTCCAGACGCGGGCGCGGCTGGAGGAGGCCGACCGTGTCGCCGAAGAGGTCTCGGTGATCCCGAGAATTCCGGAGGCCGATCGGCCGCGCATGGCTCGTAACCTCGGCCGCATGGTCGAGGGCGCAGGCGCGGAGAGCGTGCATGCGAACGTCGCTGCGCTGTTTCAGAAGTGCTTTGGGCGTGAACCGGCCGAGAGCGCTCTGAAAAAGCGCAAGCGCTACGTTAGATTTTCCTTGGAGCCGCTTCCTTCGGCTGTGAAAGCCGGTGAGTACAACGCCCACGGAGCATTCTTCGTGCGGCTTGCTCACGCCTGGGCCGACCTGACCGCGTCCGGACGCGTGGCGCCCGAAGACGGTCGGCGCCAAGCGGTGCTCAACCTCGTCGAGGGGACCTCGTTCGACACCCGCGCGCGATCGGTGTTGCGTCGCTCCGAAATCGGGCGGCGCGAGTTCGTCGAGCGCATGGGCGACGTGCTTGCGCGGGTTAAGGCCGCCGTGGACTTGGAACGATACCTCGACGACGCCTGCGAGCTTCCACTGAACGCGACTCGCGTTTTCGCCGAGATCGACGATACCCGCGACGTGAGAGACAACACGAGGTGGCGCGATTTGCGCCTGAAAACCCTGGACGAGATCGAACGGCTCGGTCAGCCAGTAAATGGGCCTATTGGGGAGGACAGCGACGATATCGACGGGGTGCATTTTCTGGCGCCTAGCATTCTGATCGGAGTGCTCTACACGCCAGTCCGGGTGGGCGACGCGGTGCCGTACAGGCTCAGCCCCAGGAGGCATTCGCCCGATCATGACCCGATCGTGGCTGCCCTCATCGAAAGATTCGGGACCGAGAATGCCCTGATCTACGAGGCCGCCGTAACTCAATACCGATCGGAGTTGGTGACGATCGCGGAGGTCGAACCCACCTTCACCGACGAGTATGCCGCCTACAGGAAGGCGCAAGACGAGTGTGATGTGCGGTTCCGAGAGCGGTTACAAGCGGAGCTTTCCTTGCCGGTGAGGCCGCCGCGAATCTTGGACCCCTACTTGGAGCGCGTCCGGAACGCGCTGGCGAGTGCCCACGGCCCTGAGGCTGTCCGCATCATCGACGACCAAGTCGGCGACGCGAAGGGCGGTTGGGAAGCGACGTGGAATGTGCTCTCGGACGACAACCAGCGTTTCTTATGGGGTGGAAAGCCCATGTTCCTGTCGATCTACCGGGAGAGAGCAACGGGCCGCGCGCGGTTGGCGATCACCGTCGAGGACGGCATGTTCGTGCATCACACTTCGGTGATACAGCATGGCGCAATGGATGTCTTTGGAAGTTTACAGCAACCACAAAATATTGGTCACGGCGAGTTTTACTATGTGAATACAAATCACAATAGCGGATACCTTGTGCGCGACATTTATGAAAACGTCTTGGGGACGACGGGAGAATGCGAGAACCAGTTGCATCTTCTTCCAGGCGATGGTGCGCTGAAACTGGCCTTTACTCCGATGGACCGGAAGCCGCAACGAACTCCGAGGATGGTGTTCCGCCCTCTGTTCAACGATTGTCGTTCCGATCTGTCTCCCGCACCCTCCGATACGATCGCTGGAGCAATATTGCGAAACCTCGCCCACGCCTCTCCCGGAGAGCGGCTCGACGAGCTTCTGATCAAGGACGTGCGCGCCAAGAACGAAGAGATGCGCGCGTGCATTGAGCGGGAGGAGCGCAGATACCACGAAGGCATGAAGCGGTTAAAAGGCCAAGGCGAGCCTATTGGGTAGCGCGCCGCCTGGAGGCGCATGGTATTTCTTTCGGTCCTTGATCCTTCCATCAAGAGGGGTCCCGCCCGCTTTGCGCGCGTGCGGTCCCCCTGTCGGCTCCGATGGTGCACTCGACGGGCTCGCGCACCATCGTTCACCGCCGATCTCTCGAACTCGAATCGGAGACTGGCCGCGATCTCAGGCTTCGGCCTCCCCGGAAGAACCGCGCCATCGATCCCGCCTTCGATGATCGCGTAACTCCCGCCACCGCTGTCGAGGCTGACCGTGGCTCGTACGTTCAGGAGGACGGTAGGGCGAGGGTCGGCGCGACCTGCCGCGTGCACCGTCTGTTCGCACTCAGGAAGGCGTTTTTCTCACGGCCCATCTAATAAGGTCATGATCACCGCCCACCTGCACGAGGCCATGGCGAAGTACGGCACAAAACCCGGCACGCCAAAGGCGGTGTCGGAGGGCAATGACGAGGCCGACGATCGGTTAAGTGCTCGATTTGATTGGCGGAAGGGGTGGGACAACCGTCCGCAACCAACCAGCGCATTGAAATCAACGACTTAGGCTCTGGACCCATAAATTTGGCTTGGCAGGAGTGTCCGTGATTCCTTTGTGATGAAGGAGGACCGGATGGACGAGTTTTGGCTGACGGACGCACAGTTTGCGAAGATTGAGCCGCACTTGCCGACAGATACGCGAGGCAAGGATCGCGTCGATGACCGTCGGGTGATCAGCGGCATCATCCACGTGCTGAAGTCGGGCGGGCGTTGGGCGGATGCGCCACGCGAGGTTTATGGTCCAAGAAAGACGCTCTACAATCGCTTCGTGCGGTGGGCGGCCAAGGGGGTCTGGACCGATCTGTTCGAGACCCTGGCCAAGGCTGGCGGCCCACCCTCGCAGGTGCTCATCGATTCCTCGGCCGTGAAGGCGCATCGCTGCGCATCCGGCGGAAAAGGGGGGAGCATAATCAGGCCATCGGCCGTTCGCGGGGCGGGCGCACGACCAAAATCCATGCGCTCACCGACCGGTTCTGCCGCCCGCTTGCTTTCCTGCTGACAGGCGGACAGGTCGCGGACTGCAAGGCAGGAGCCTTACTCCTCGAGCGTTCGCCCCGGTGCCGCATCCTGCTCGCCGACAAAGGCTACGACAGCGACGCCATCCGTCGGCAGATCGAGGCGACGGGAGCCGCCCCCAACATCCCGCCGAAATCCAATCGGCGCTGGAAGCCGTGCTTCTCGCCAGTCCTCTACAAAGGCCGCAACGCCATCGAGCGTATGTTCGGTCGCATCAAGGACTTCCGTCGTGTTGCCACGCGATACGACAGGCTCGCAACCAACTATCTCGCCGCCGTCTCCATCGCAGCCACCGTCAGCTATTGGTTATGAGTCCAGAGCCTAGACCGGGCTGCTTGAGCTGCGGGGTAGCATAGCGGGGTAACAGCGCGCAACTTCGGCACGCTGCCGATGCTCATGCGAACGCCTCCTCCTCGTCCTTCCACTCGGGCAGAGACGGCAACTTATCCAAATCATGGGTAACCACCACTTTCAACGGTTGCCTCGCCAGTGAAACCGGTTGCATCGCGAGCCGGGCCTTACCGAGCGCGATGCGCGTATCCAGGTCCTGCTCCTTGGCCTCCAGGCGCCGGACGGCCTCGTTATGCTTTAGGCGATCGGCGTTCAGGTCCTCGCGGACCTTTTCACGGGCCAGCACCTCATCCGCCTCCCGCTCGGCATCCGCGAGGGAAAAGCCCCGGTAGGCGTACTGCCGGATCAGGTTGTCCCGGCGGGTCAGCCCGGCCCGGATGCGCTGGGTGTCACGCCGGTCGTAGCTGTCGCGGAACGCCTTGTGGAAGATCAGGATGCTCTCGACGGAGGGGTACTCCGAGAACAGCTCCGCAATCTTCGGGTCAGGAACGTGTGACATCTTCGAGGCCCAGACGCCGCGCCAGTTCGCGGCGCACCATTCCAGGAAGCCCAGGAAGGTGACCCCCTCGTGGTTCCATGCCTTCGAGTGGTTGCGCAGCCGGCCGATCTGCTTCCCCGTGGGGGCGGGCAGCGGGCTCGCCTCGACCCAGGCTTCCTGAGCAGCAGCCGCAAAGCCCTCGAACAGCGCAAGCCCATTGTGCTCGGCAGCCCGCGCAGCGCGCTTCGCTATGAGGGCGGCAGCCTTGTCCTTCACGGAAGCAATAGCAGCCCCGAGCTTGCTCTGCTCACTAGAAGCAATCGGGTCTTCGACCGCGCAAAGCGAAGCGACAGCTTCGCCACTTCTCTCTTCAGTTATAGTTCTGAAAGAACTGGTTCTCTCTTTAGTGTCCGCGTGGCGAACTGCCTTACCCTGTTTCACGGGGCTGCTGTCCGCAATACGAACTACCGGAGCGGCCTGCTCTACCGCGAAGTCGTCGCCCAGGTCCGGGCGATCGTCCTCTTCCGTCTGGGCGAGCCGCGCCTTTGCGGCCTTCGACATCTTGAGCTGCATCGCGAACTCCAGGGGGATGCTGTATTGGACCCGCCCGCGGATGGTCTCGACCGTGAGGGCGCCGGCCTGCTTCAGGATCGACAGGCTGTCGTAGAGCTTAGTCTTGCCGAGCGGCAGCCCTGCACAGATCAGCTCGCCGCCCTTCGAGACGATCCCGTTGAGGAACTGGGCGGCGCTGATGAACTCGGCAGTCTTCGACCAGCCGAAGGTGCGGTCGGCGATGAAGCGCAGGACCAGGATCGCGAAGGGGTCCTTGATCACGGCGCCCGCATTCCGGGTCACCGCACGCTCCAGGGAGAGGAAGTCCGAAGGGATTTTTTGACAAAAATCGAGACTTGTGACGGTCATGACAAGGGCTCTCACCTTGACGAACGCCATGACGAGGCTAGAATCTTAACATCGTCATGGAGACGTAGTGTTGATCGAGGCGAATTCGCCAATCTGCCAAGAAGCCGACTGCGCCATGAGACGTTGAGCCCCCGGATTTATCGTCCGGGGGCTCTGTCGTTGTCGGTATATACTATTTTACTCCAATGCGTATTGCAAGTAGATACGGTTTTTGCTATATCTGGGTAGTAGATTGCTCAGGTGCTCCAATGATTGCTCTCGGGTACAAGGAACGCGCCGACGTTGTCGAGAAGCTGGACCGCGCCGTCCAGGAAAGACGCGCCGCGAATACGACGGAAAGCTATTCGAGGGCGCGGTTCATCCGTGAGGCGGTCAATCGCGCGCTCGATGACCTCAACGACCCGGTTGAACCGAAGGTTTGGACGCGGCGCCGCAAGATCGTGCAGCCCGGCACCTCAAAGGGCCATGCGGGTCGCAGTGAAACCGGTTGCACTGAGCGCTGAGCGCAGCGCCACCCCCTCCGGCGCCCGCGGCCTCCACCATCCCACCGCGTCCGTGCGTTCCGCACGAACCATCAGAGTTAGAGCCAGAGGGGACACGCCATGAACTTGACCGCAATCCGGCCGCGTAAGGCCGCCGTCCAGGAGCAGGCGGAGCGGAGCATCGCCGACCGCAACCGTGGCGTCGGCCACGGTAATTTGCTGTTTCGCGATACCGCCCCCGTGATCTCCGCGGTCGTGAAGGGTCTCCAGGCCGCCCCGGCTGCCGCCCCGTCGCCCGGAGGGCTGGCCGCCTCGATCAAGGCGGCTTTCGCGCCCGTGATCGCCAGTGTCGAGAAGACTACGGCCTCGATCAAGGCGGCCACGGTTGCCCCGAAAGCGGTTGCTCCGGGACCAGCTCAGCGCAGCATCGGCACCTCGTCCGTTCCGATGACCACCGAGGCTGTGCGCCGCCGCGAGGCCGATGCCCGCGAGCAAGCTAGGAAGGCCGCCGCCCGTGATGATGCCGACCGCGTTCTAGTCACGAAGTCGGGACCCCGCGTCCTCACCTTCCGGAAATTGGACCCAACCTTGTCGGACGCCGCTATCCGGGCGTTGAGCCACATCGTTTCAGAGTGGGAGAAGGCCGAGCGGAGGCCGGTTCGGATCTACGCGGCCGATCTGCATCGGGCCTTGGACATCCCGCTCACTACCGCTCAGGCCGCCTTCACCGAACTCGTGGACAAGCGCCTGCTGATCTCCTCGAAGAATTCGGCAGGCGTGCAGCAGGTCTTGCCGGGCCTCGGCGTCACCGGGGTTTAAGGGGGAGGCTGCGATGATCGATTTCGATGACGCCGTAGCGGCTCTCAGGCGCCTCCATGTCGATGGCGAGGACTTGACCGCTGTTGGACACGCCTATGGGCAGCCAACGGCTCGGATGACCGCCGAGCTGACGGCGTTCCTGGCGGAGCTGCGGCGGTCCGTCGAAGCTGCGACCCGTTCGGAAAACCGGACGTACTCGATCGGCGCGCACGGTCGTCTTGATGAGTACGTCGATCTGCCGCCCGGCTTCCGCCTCGTGCCGCGGAGCGAGCTGTGAGGGTGCTGTCGCAGATCGAACGGCCCGCAACGGAGGATTTCACGTTCGCCTGCGGGCTCCTCCGTCAGCACATCGTGGAGGGTGTCCCGCTCCAGCGATTGGCCGATGCTTATGGTCTGAACCTGCCGCGCCTGCGGGCGAAGCTGATCGACCATCTCGCCGCCTGCCACGCTGCTTTAGGGATCGAGCCGCCCGCCATGATGCCGGAGGCCGCTCCCGAGCTACCCCCGGCCGTTGCACCAGTCCGTGTTCGCGAGCGGGTGCCGCGGGCCGCATAGCCCACTAATCACACCAGTCGGGCACTCCAAGCACTACGGGCAGCCCCCCTCAACGCGCGCCGATGCCTCGAAGGCCGGCGGGGGGACTGTCATGCCGATCATCAACGGCCGCTTCGTCAATTTCTTCGGGCACCGTACGCGCCAGTTCGTCCTCGCGCATCAGGCCCCGTTCCCAGGGCTCGCAGTTACCGTGATCCCAGATGTTGCCATGTTCCGGATCGTGGGCAACTTCCGCCGCAGCGTGAACGCAACTGGGTGCTGGTCGTACGCTAGCGAACGAAGCACGTATCCCGATATAGCCTTCAGCGATGTTCAGGGTACGAAGTGCCGTATCCGCGGCAATAGGCTCGCTCTGCTGCTTCGAGATGACGGACCGATATTTCCGGACAGGACTGCCAATCACTCCTGTGGGCATCGGTGGTGTGTCCACCCAGGCCATGTCTATTGTGGAACGCCTTCGGAAAATATGTACGACATGTACCTCGACGGCCGGCGTACCAATGGCCCGCGCTTAGATCTCAGTGCTGCTGAGTACGAACGCCTCCAGGCCGATCGCATTGCCCGTCAGGGGCAGGAGATCCGCTGCACCCGCTTTTTCTGTGACGACATCCGGGAAGAGTTGGCAGCGGCAACCCGGACCGTAGACCTAGGCGTTGCTGCCTAGAGTGCAGTGAAACCGGTTGCGCTGGATCGTGAAGTAGGCCGCCAAGTACGCATTGCCCGTTCCTCCTTTTACCCCAAGCTGTGAAGGAGGAACGATTTGCGCCTCCTTCTCCCACTCGATCCAGCAAAAACATGCTTTCCCCCGGCAAAAGGCCGGCTTGCGTCTAGATCTACAGGAGAACTTCATGTCCGGCGGCGCGAACGTTACCGTTACCATCGGAGCTGCGTTCGCGGGCTCCTTCCGTTCTGTGCTCGGAGCTGCCGACCGCGAGCTGAAGAGCTTCGGGAGGCATGCCACCCGCTCGATGAAGGCTTTTGGCCGCGAGAGTGAGCGGGCGGCCAAGGGCGTGGCCGCGATGGGCACCGCCGCCAAGAGCATGCAGACCTACGCGACCGCGGGCGCCAAGGCTGCCCGGTCCACGAAGTCCATCTCCGCAGCCACCGTGAAGATGACGAAGGCCCAGGTGCGTGCCGCGAAGGCCGCCAAGGGCGCCAACGGCAATGCCGCCTCGATCATGGGGCTGCCGTCGAAGGCCATGGTGCGCGACGCCGAGCGCACGATGAAGAGCTTCCGGCGCTCAATGAAACCGGTTGCAACGAACGACCTGACCGAGACCGCCGCGGCAATGCCGAAGGCGTACAAGCGGGCGGTGCGCGAGAGCGTGGCGCATGTCCGGGCCGGCAGTCGCGAGATCCGCCGGGCCATGGCAGAGGCTCCCGGCGGCAACGTCGCGTCGGCGATGGCCGGGATGCCGGCCGGTTTTGGGAAGGCGGTCGGCAACCTGCCCGGTGTCACGATGGGCGGCAAGGCATCCCGGCCTGCTACAGTCGCCAATAACGCCCATCCGGGGCCTCCCGCTCCGCCTGCTCCTCCCCGCTCGGCCTCCGGGCTGCCGCTGATCCGCGCCGCTCCGGTCCCGGCTCCCTGGGGCGCCCCGGCGGCTCCCCTTCCTCCAACCCCGCCCGTGGGCGGTGGCCGCGGTCGTGGTGGCAGAGGTGCGGGTGGTGGCGGACCCATCCCCCCTGCCCCTCCCGCTCGTGGTAGAGCGCCCGGTCGGCGCGGTGGCCGTGCTGCCCGGCGACCGGGCGGAGGCGGCCATGGTATGCACACGCATGACGGCGGCGCGATCGGCGGAGCTGTGGTCGGTGCCTTCAGTGCGAGATCGGTCTGGGAGGCTGTCCAGAGCGCCGGGGAGGTGAATGACCTCCAGATCCTACTCAAGCTCCAGGGGCGTACCACGTCGGAGATCCAGGAGGCCACGAACGCCGCTCGCCGCATCGCCCTGAAGAACCCGGCCATCAGCACAGCGGAGGCCCTGCGCGGCATCATCGACGTGGCCGATACCGGTGACCGCGACCTGAAGAAGGCTGCCCGTCTGGCGCCGCTCATTGCCCGGTCCTCGAAGGCGGTCTCCATACTTGCCGACGAAGAAGCCAAGGGCCGGATGGGCGAGGGTCAGTCTCGCTATCTGGGCCGTGCGATCGAAGACATGGGCAAGGGCACCAAGTCAGAGGGCGAGATCAAGGCGTTCGTGGATGCCATCACTGCCGGGACCATCGCGACCCGCGGTATCTTCAATCCGAAAGAACTGTTCCAGACGATCCAGAAGTCGGGCGGCATGGCCCGCGGCTGGGACAACGAGTTCACCGGCAAGGTACTTCCCGCCATCGCCATGGCAATGGGAGGCTCGGGCGCGGGTGATGCACTTTACATGTTCGGAAAAGGCTTCGCGAAAGGTCAGGTCCAGCTTTCGTCCGCTAAGGCGATGATGGAGATGGGGCTGATCAACTCCAAAGACCTACTCTACGACGGCAAGAAGTTCTTGGGTATCCGCCCCGATGCCATGCCGGACGCCGAGGGGCTTCGGAAGAACCCCTACGACTGGTTCAAGAAGACCGTGATCCCGGCTGCCTTGAGGAGCGCTGGCATCACGGACATCGGTGCGGAGCGGCGGCGGTTCGAGGGTCAGCACGGGAACGATGCGGACCTGTCTGGCCTGTCCGACGACGACCGCAGGGCCAAGCTGAACGACAAGTTCCGGACCCACATTGACGACACGCTTCAGCGCCAGTCCGATACGTTCGCCAAGGCGAAGAACTTCAGCAAGATGATTGCCGACTTCATCGCCCAGGTGGAGCAGATCGACCATCAGATTGCGCAGATCGGCCGCCAGCCGGTGAATGCCCTCGACATCATGTTCTCGGAGAACTTCAAGGCACAAACGGAGGCGGTATCCAAGAGCTTCCACAGCCTCATGGCGGCCATGGGGGCGCCGGAAGTGGGCACCGCAATCGCCGCGATGGACGGTCTTGCGAGGGGCATGGCAGGGCTTGCGTCGGTGGCGACGGCCGATCCGGAGAGCACAAAGAAGGTCATGGCGGCCTTCGCCGCGATCACGGCCGGCCTCGCCACTTTCGGTACGGTCGCCCTGTCCAGCACTGTCCTCGGCGCGATGGCTGCCGGCGGGCCGGTGACGCTCGCCCTGGTCGCTGTCGGAGCCACGATGGCCGCCTGGGCCGCCCTCGATTGGGACAGCTTCTCAGAAAGCATGAGCAACCTCCTGGCGATCGGTCAGGGGCTGAAATCTGCGCTCGATTTCCTCGACAGTCTGGGCACTGATGCCAAAGGCAACAGCCTGATCGGTAAGGCGGTCTCCGCCATGCTCGGCAACCGCGAGCAGGACAACGATGCCGGTGCGCTCGCTGGTAAAGAAAAGGCCCGTGACGCTGCCAAGGAGCGGCTGGAGAAGTACGACCCGAAGGCCCGCGGGTCCTTCCCCGGTCAGCGTGCTGGCCTGGAAGATGACCTGAAGCGTGCGGAGGAGGCTGTCGTCGCCCAGCGCGAGCAGAACGAGAAGTTCGAGGCCAAGAAGCGCAAGAAGGAAGAGGCCGCGGCCAAGGCGACTAAGGCACTCTCTGATGCCGAACAGGCCGCGAAGGATCTCACGGACCGCCGGAACGCGGCTAAGGCCCTGGAAGCTCACACGGTGCACTCGGACGCCGCGACGCAGGAAGCGCTCGACGCCTACCAACCGAAGTCAGAGAGCGCCGAAAGCCCCCGCAAGCGCCCTGGTCGCAAGCCGGGTTCGTTCGAGAAGGGTGCTCTGCCCCTCTCGGAGGAGAACGTTGTCATCCGGAAGGAGCCGGTCAAGCCGAGTGCTCCGGAGGTGATGGAGAAGGCCGCACCCATGGCCTCTCCGGCAACACCCGGCGCCTCCGTGGTGCCCAGTGTTCGCGATGCGCTGGCCTTCCGCCCTCACGGGCCCCTGCCCGATCCGAAGTCGCTGGAGGAGAAGATCCCGAACGCGTCGGCCGCGGACCGTGACAAGTATGTGCAGACGGTGCTCCCGAACCGGGGCACGCCGATCCCTGTGACCATCACGGGGCCAACGCCGGGTCAGACCAGTGCTGCTCCGGTGAAACCGGTTGCACCGGAGAGGGTAGCGGGTTCGGCCGTAAAGGCGATGGAGTGTCCGACGCCGATGCCGATCACGGGGCCGACGCCGGGTCAACAGGGGGCGCCCGCGGTTCCTGGGGCCGCGGTGGCGGCCGGCGGTAAGACCGTGGTGGACATCGCGGGACCGGTCTCGATCAAGGACGATGTTGGAGTAAAGCAGCCGCTTCGGCTGGTCGCTCCAGTCCTGATCTCGGCCCAGGGCATCCTAGCCGTGCATGACAGCGCGACGGCCGCGGGGGTCACCGGGATGAGCGCGGCGATTGCGGGGATGGCTGCTTCGTTGAGCAGCATCCAGGCGAGCACGGCAGCCACGGCGGCGGCATGTCAGGCCATCGCAGCTAAGGACTTCAGCCCGCAGATCACGGTCCAGGGGGGCGGGGGATCAGCCGGAGCGTCGCGGGAGCGTTCAAGCTTCAGCGATTGAAGGCATATGACGGCTCGACCTAAGGACGGCTTGCGGGCATGATAGCAAGCCGTCCCGCGGTCTAACGTTCGCCGCTGTGACCGTGTCGGCGGAGCACGTCTCGGATGGCCTCCTCCGCTAGCGCCTGGGCTGTCGTGTCCTGATAGGGTGCGATCAACCGGCGCAGAGGTGAGTGATGCCCGACTACGATGAGAGTGACCCCCTGGACCGTATCCGCCGGTTGGAGGAGACCACAAGCCAACTAGTGGAGGCCATGACGCTGGCAGCGAGCCAGCTTCAAGCCCTCTTCGTCGTCAGCGCGGGCCTTGTGG
The DNA here is from genome assembly GCF_001542815.1 of Methylobacterium sp. AMS5. GTDB lineage: Bacteria > Pseudomonadota > Alphaproteobacteria > Rhizobiales > Beijerinckiaceae > Methylobacterium. Next base: position 3,946,995 of record NZ_CP006992.1, on the reverse strand, counting down.
GTGTCCTGCGGGATCATGTTGGCGTCGATATCGAGCTGATGCGGACCAAGCTACTGGAGGTGCTTCCCGACGAGGTGAGGGACGCCACCGCGATTGCCCATGTCAACGCGCTGCTCGGGCCTGTCAGGACCGACACGGCTCCTCCAACTGATCAGGAAGAGCGCGATCGGCTCCGGGAGGTCGCTCGTCCCCGCTTTACGGTGATCGAGGGTGGCCGTCCTGAAGGTGCGGAGTAGGGTCCGCGGTCAGAGCGGGGCGTACACCTCGCTCATGGTGGCGTGCCGGATCTTCCGGCAGTCGTCGCAAAGGCGGAGCGTCGCCACTGTACCTGGAGCCGGGGGCGGACTGGTCAGCTTGTAATCGGTCGCAGGATCGTCCCCGCACACGCTACACGCATCTTCACGGCCGGCAGTGCTCAACGCCGCCCGCGTCATCGCGGCCTGCGGGGGGTTCGTGCGCTCCAGCGCCTCGAACCATTCGGGGGAGTGGGGTTTCGCTAGGATCGCCATTTGGCTTCAACGCACAGCGAAGCGTTTCGTCTCAATGGGGATACGGCCGGTCCCTACACCAGCAATCGAGATTGCTTTCTATCACGATAGGAACACGTCTAGCGGCCTTGCAAGCGCATGCCGACGTGTTACGTCTAATGCAACGAACGTCGCAATTAATGTTGCGGTAGAGGCAGCACCCTCGGGAGCAGCGGGCAAAATGGCTACCGGCACCTTTGTCGCCTATTTTCGGGTGTCTACCTCGCGGCAGGGGGTGTCTGGCCTGGGGCTCGATGCCCAGCGAGAGACGGTCCGCGCCTTTCTGAACGGCGGCGCCTGGACGCTCGCGGCAGAGTTCGTTGAGGTAGAGAGTGGTCGGACTGATGCCCGGCCGGAACTCGCCAAGGCGCTGGCCCGGTGCCGTGTGATGGGTGCCATCCTGATCGTAGCGAACGTCTCTCGGCTGACGCGATCCGTGGCGTTCCTGTCCCGGCTCCTGGAGAGCGGCGTCGAGGTGCGGTTCTGCGACATGCCCCAGATCGAGGGGGCCACTGGCCGCTTCCTCCTCACCCAAATGGTGTCCGTGGCTGAGCTGGAGGCCGGAATGATCGGGGAGAGGACCAGGAAGGCCCTCGCCGCCGCCAAGGCTCGCGGCAGGGTGCTAGGCGGCCGGCGCGAGAACTCGGCAGCCATCCATCAGACCGGGGCACCTGCGAGCCGAGCTGTCCGGACTGCAAAGGCGGACAAGCGGGCGGCCGACCTCGCTCCGATCATTGCCGACGTGAAGGAGGCTGGCGCCACCTCGCTCCGGGAGATCGCGGCGGCCCTCAATGAGCGCGGCATCCCGACCGTCCGCGGAGGCGCATGGTCGGCGGTGCAGGTTCAGAGGGCGATGAGCCGACTTCCTACTTAGCCACTGGCAGTCACGCGGGATTGAGTCGGAACGCTAAGGCAGCGGAGGGATGTCGGTGATGCCGAGCCGCATCTATTTTATCCTATCAGGGTAAATTGCCCCTTGACGGCGTCATGTGCTGCATCCATCTGGCTCATCTCACCCATCCTGAGAGGTTCCCCGTGGCCGAAGTCCTGACCGTCCTCACCTTCAAAAGCGCCCGCCACATCGTCGGTGATGGAGGCACCCAGTCGTGGGTGATCAGCGCGCATCGAGCGCGTCGCTGTGCCTATGTCGTATGCGTCCGACACCAGCAAGGCCCGTATAAGGCCGAAGGCAACGAGCCCCACAAGCACGCATTCTTGATCGGCAAGGTCAGCGGCGTAGAGCCGTCAGACGAAGAAGAGGATCGCTTCCGTGTAGAATTTTCTGAATACGCTATTCTTCAGGGGCCTCACATCCCGCTGAACAGTGCCAGCCCGACGCAATATTTTCCGTCTTTGAGCAGCATAGGCATCAACGAAGCTGCATTAGACTGGAAGCCTGTCAGCAACCTACCGGGCGAGGACATAGGCTCGGTCCCGACCCAGGTGCCCCCCTCCGGAAATTGCTCGGATGATGCCGGGGATGCCGCGCCCATGTCGGTCATCGCACAAGCCAAGAAGCTGGTCGCAGACGGCCTTCAGGTTCCGCTCAGCTCTGTGGAGATCATCGTGCGGGCGTAGCGTGGTCCGCGTATTGGCCCCAGTGAAACCGGTTGCACTGAGGCTTAGACGAGCAAAGGGGCCGATCCGTTAGGACCGACCCCTTGCCCAGGTAGCCCCGCTTCCGCGGGAGACAGACACCCGGTTGCCCAGGGCTGCATGTGAGGACGTACATATCGGGGCGCCGCCTGAATTTCAAGGCCATATCCGATATGGTTGCCGCTCACGGCGCGGGCGGGCTGAGTTTGGGCAGCCACGAGAGGAGGAGCCTTAGCACCTCGGTGAACTCCTCCGGTGGCAGGCGGACCTTCCCACGATGATCGGGCACCAAGCGGCTTACTGCGAAGGTCGAAGGCTTGTCGCAGATTGCCCAGGAGTTGCCTTCGCCGTCGATAGTCGTTGTGAGCTTATAGGCCCAGCGGTTGCCCGTCTGATCAAGCGATGAGCACGGGACGACGGTAACCGCTCCGTAGAGTTTTCGATCCGACCCCACGACAATCACGGGGCGCCGCTTCCATAGCTCGGGAAGGCGTGCATCCGCTGGGAAATCGCACCAGTACAGGTCCCGTGCCCTGGGGGCCAACTTGAGGGCAGGTTCGATGCGCGGGGGCGGCTTGTCGTCGTCTTTTGCCATGCGCGCTGATAGCACCTACGTTCAAGTTGCCACAGCGGGACAGCTTACCGCGACCTTACCACAGCGATGCGCCGGCCATCTTCACCGTACACTCGGCGGCCAAAGGCGCTGTCCTTGATCACCGCCACGCGGCGGCCATTGGCAGCATAGACCTTTGCCGCCCTGGGGGAGGCAAGCGCCGCCACCGGCTGACCGATCGCGGCCACTGCGGTGAGGATCAGGAGAGTGGGGAGTTTCACGGGGCAGTCCTATAGCCGAACAGCTCGGCGACGCGGAGCGAGGTCGAAGGGCTCCAGCTCTAGGGGCTCCGCGGCCCCAGTCTCCTGGACGGTCCCCGGCACCTCGATCGCTTCCGGCTCCGGCGCTGTGTCCAGTTCGGCCGTTTCGTCCATCGCGATCACGAAACGAACCTCCGGGACCGTGTCGCCCCGGCGCAGACGGATCGGTCCGTAGTCCGCTTTCCAGTCATCACCGAGTAGGGTGAGGACGCGACCAACCTTGCCCTTGGTCCAGCAATCACCGTCAGGGCAAGGCACTGCCCGCCGTTCGAGGCCGATCGCCATCTGAAGCGGCACCCGGACCCCCATCGACCACAGCTCGATGACATCCTCCCGGACCGCTTCGGCATGCTGTTCGCCTATGACCACCCGGCCCTTGCCGAGCCGCGAGAGCAGCCTGCCTACGGATGCCACGCCCCAGGGCCGCCCGTTGCTCGACGGGATGCCCAACCGGTTGAGTTCGGCCGCCACTTGCGCATGCTTCCGGACGCCGCGCTCCAAGATCCGCCGGACCGTGCTGCGGTGCTCCTGGGCGGCCCTCCAGGCGTAGTCGGCGTTTGCGCGTGCGCCCATGTTAGGGGCGATGGTAGCGGTCGCGGTATCGGTCATTTCAGCTCCTTCAGTGGATCGCAGCGCGGCGGGCGGCCTTGGCAACCTGCCAGACGCCGCGAAGGGCAGCAGACATGCACACGGCCCAGGCTTCACCGGTTGCCCGCTGCCGCGCCTGGGCAGCGCGGACAGCGGCACCCATGATGGCGCGGCGGTCGTAGATCCCGGCGACGACGAAGGCAGCCCGCTCAGAGCGGGCGGTGTTGGCAGCACAGCGAGCGAACGCTTCACGGCGGCTGTAGGCGCGGCGGGCCTCGGCAGTGACGGGGGCACGATCGGCCCTCATATCGTGGAGGGCGGCAGACCAGGAGAGGGAGCGGCGCTGCATTGGCTTTAATTCGCTTCCAGTTGATTTCTGGACAAGCGCAGATAACGCAATACTGGTTCCTTGGTCAATCCCGGTTGACAAAAAATCTAGCGTGGGTAGTTTGCTCTCATGCTCACCTCTGCGCACATTCGGGCCGCTCGCGCCCTCTTGGACATCACGCAGGCAGAGCTTGCCGAGCGTGCCGGCATCTCGAAGACTGGGCTGGCCAACATCGAGCGCGGCGCGTCCGATCCGAAGGCTTCGACCCTGCGCGCCCTGGAACAGGTGCTGTCCGGAGCCGGTATCGAGTTCTTGGACGACGATGGGCCAGGGGTGCGGCTACGGCGTGGCATGCTGGCGACGAGCTAAGAATGAAACCGGTTGCGCTGGCTGCACCTCGCCGCTGTGGCTATGTCCCGCGAGCAGCCGCGGTGAGGTGCGAGAGATCGAGCCCATCGTAGCGGATGCGTCGCATCTGCTCCTGGAGCACAGGGGCGGTGATGCGTCCGCTCCCGTAGTGCTCCTCCATCCCGCCTCGAACCCATCCGCCCAGTGCGGTGACCACGTCGGGCGGCACGCTGGCCTCCCGCATCGCATCCCGGAAGGTATGTCGGAACGAGTGGAAGGCGTTGCGGTCGCGCTTCACCTCCGCCGCGGCAAGGAAGCGCGAGAACCACTTCGAGAAGGGGCTGAAGTACCCGTCGCCGCCGCGCACGATGTCTGGGAACAGCCTCTCGACGCCGGCCTTGCGCATCCGCTCCACGTACTGGACGAAGCCGACCTCCTCCAACATCGGATGCACAGGCACGTACCGCTCGCCTGCCTCCGTCTTCACGCGCTTGCGATCGGCTTCGTCAACATCGTCACCGTCCGCTGTGATGAAGATGCAGAGGACGCCCTGGAACAAGCGCACGTCCTCCGTGCGGAGCTGTGCAATCTCGCCCTGCCGCATGCCGGTGTAGAGCCCGATCAAGGGTATCCAGAAGCGCCCGCGGCGCGGCCGGTTCGCTCCCGCCTTCGCGTAGCCGTTCCCGTCGTCCTGGCAGCCCGTGTAGAGCGGCGCGTGGAAGATCGCGGTGAGTTCTGCTGCTGTGAAGGGATCGCGTCGGTGGCGCTTCTTGACCCCCTTAATCGCAAGGCCCTTGGCCGGGTTCTGGGAGATCCAGCCTTCCTTCTCGACGTAGTTGAAGAGGGTGGCCAAGGAGGTGAGGTAGTGGTTCACAGTCGTAGCGCGTAGCCGGTCCGTATCCGGCGTGTCCTGCTTCGCCACCTCCACCAACGACTTGCCAGGAAAGCGCTTGCTGGCATTCGGTGGGAGTGCCTGCACGGTCGAACGGAAAGCCTTGCAGTCCTCTCGGCCGATGTCGCGGATAGGTCGCTCGGCACCGAACATCTCACTCGCGAGGCGGAACACGACATCGTAGGTCTGTTGCGACTTCGCGATGAGGGTGGCCCGATGTGGTTCGGCTCGGAAGGCCGCTATCACCTGTGCCAACGTTCGGCCGTTCGGCACCGCCCTCGGCGCGAAGGCCGGATCGAATGACACCTTTTGGAAGTCATCCAGCAAACGCGCCCGGCTGCGGCGAAGGTCTTCCAACTGCCCTCGGCGCAACAACGCCAGCAACTGCCGAAACTGGGCTGAAGCCGCATCCTCGCGCGAGACCAAGAAGGGCATGCGCGATCGGGAGGCGCGGATAGGGTTGAGCTGGCGCCGCACGAGGCGAACATCGTGAGCCTGGAGGAGGCGGACGGCCGTCTGGTACGCGGCGTCAAGGCCAAGGTCGTCGGGGTCCGTAAGGTCGCTTTCGTCCTGCGCGAGCGTAATGAGGGCTTCGGTCCGATCCTGAGGCACTCCCACCTCGTGCCGTCGTTCACGCTCTGAGTTCACGGTGTCGAACCACGCGAGCACCATTTCGCGGATGGCGGCCTCGCTCAGCGACGTCAGGGGCACGTTTCCAACGGTGTCCAGTCCATCGGTGGCAGCCCGATCACGAAGGGCGCGGCACTGCTTGTCGAAGGCGTCGGCCTCGTCTCGTACGCGCCTCTTGGCCTCCGCAAGGTCGGCTGTGCGGAGCGTCTTCCACACTTGCTTCTTCCCCCACGCCGCTATGAGATCGCGGGGAACCTTGGCCTTGAAGTACCAGTTCGCGCTGCCTTTGCGCTGCGCAAGGTAGGTGTGACGGCTCACGTCGCTCATGCTCCCGGATAGCACCACGGGGTAGCAGTCGCCTATAAGTAAGCCGTTGATTTCGGTGAGCTTCGTGGCGGATCAGCCACTTAGCGGAGCGCTGGCGGAAGGGGTGTCCGACTAAGTTCGTTGGAATCACAAGTGTTTTCCCAGTATCAGCGAATATGCCCAAGCATTTGCCCAAGCGGGCTGTTCACACTTTTGTTCGTCCAGACGGAGAATTGAGAGCGCCTAACAGAACGGGCACCGATCGCGTGTGCGGGCGTTTGTGTGGACAGTTCGTCCGATTCTGCCCGATGAGCGCTGGCTTGCGATCGCTCCGCTTCTCGCGCCGCCCCGGCCGCGTCCGAAGGGCGGTCGGCGTCTGATCGAGAGCCGTGCGCCACTTGCCGGGATCACTGTTCGTTCTGGGCTCAGGCCTGTCCTGGGAGATGATGCCGCTCGAGATGGGCTGCGGCTGCGGGATGAGTTGCAGTCGCCGCCTGCGCAACTGGCAGGAGGCGGGCATCTGAGCGCAGCTGCATCAGGTGTTGTTGGAGCGCCTGCACGCGTCCGGGCAGAATCGACTGGTGCGGACTGCGCGTGTCTGAGATCGCTAGCCTGAAGCTTACCAACATCACCAGCGCGCGCATGCTGATCCGGGTCGAGCAGGACAGGCGCTCCACTCGACATAGCGACTGCATCTTTGTGCGGCGAACGACCTAGCACCGTCCTACGACTTGGCTCCGGCCCGCAAGGCCTTCCTTCGGTGGAGCACGGCGCTGTGCTAGCTACACCCAACGTTGGGTGAGCTCGATCACGAATCGCGTTGGTGCGGCTTTCTGCGCTGCTTAGAAAATTAGAGAAGACCTCTAACAAATAATTTGACAGGGAGCCGCGAGGGGGTATGCTCTGCAGATGGTCCGGCTCGCTGTCATTTCCCGCGTTCTGGTCGGCGTGCATCTGCCGTCCAGTCCCACAGGGTCGAGTTTGCTGCTCCGCGTGTCAGGTGTGGCTGAGATCAATGCGGGAAGACCTCCTTCGCTTCTTCGGGTTGAGCGGCCTGAGGTTGGTCGGGCGCTGCCCATCGAATCGGGCGATCTCATCGCGACGGCTCGGGGTACGAAGATCGATGTGTGTGCTGCAGTGCCAACTGTGATCGGAGCCTTCGTGGCGCTCGATCTTTATCTGATCCGTCCGAACCGGGATCGAATCATCCCCGAGTACCTCATGGCGGTACTCGAGTCGGCTGCGGCCCAGGCGGCCTTCGATGCGGCGCGACAGGGTTCGAGCCTGCCCCGCTTGCCGAAGGCGGCTCTCGAGAACCTTCCGGTGCCGCTGCCGCCGCTGGAGCGGCAGCGCACCGTCGTCGATCTCCGCAGAGCTCTGGTCCGCGAAGCTCGGCTGCTGAGCGAGTTACAAGCGAAGCACGCCGTCACCTCCGCCGAGCTCATGCGGCGCGCTATTGCCGCCGGCACCTCTACGCGTGAACCAATCGGGAGCCATGCATGACTGCGCTTCGTCACGACGACATTTTGGCTGCCGTTTGGCGGGCTTGCGACACCTTCCGTGGTGCCGTCGATGCGACACAGTACAAGGATTATGTCCTTACCGCGCTGTTCTTGAAGTACATCAGCGACGTGCGCCGCAAGCACTTGGTCGAGTATCAAGCGCGGTTCGGCGGCGACGAGCTGCAGATCCAGCGGCGCCTGGATCGCGAGCGGTTCAAGCTCCCGGTCGCCCAATTGACGAATGCCAAGACCGGCAAGGTCGAGGATAGCTTCCTAGCGGACTTCTACAGCCTCCACGAGCGGCGCAAGCGCGACAATATCGGCGAGCTCATCAATATCGCGCTTGATGCGATCGAGAAGGCAAACGAAGGCAAGCTCGGCGGTCTGTTTCGAGCGATCGATTTCAACTCGGAGGTCAATCTCGGGCAGGCGAAGGACCGCAACCGGCGCCTCAAAACGCTTTTGGAGGACTTCGCCAAGCCTGGACTCGACCTGTCCGAGACGTCAGAGGACGTGCTGGGCGAGGCCTATATCTACCTCATCGAGCGCTTCGCGTCAGATGCCGGCAAGAAGGCGGGCGAGTTCTTCACGCCTCGTACCGTTTCTGAGGTTGTGGCAAAGCTCGCTGCCCCGAAGCCGGGGCATCGGATCTGCGATCCGGCCTGCGGGTCTGGCTCTCTCCTACTGCGTGCCGGTGAAGAGGTGGGAAATCAGGACTTTAAGCTCTACGGGCAGGAGTCGAACGGCCAGACGCGCGCTCTCGCGCGCCTCAACATGCTGCTCCACAAGCAGGACGGCGCGCGCATCGACTGGTGCGACACGCTTAACTCCCCGACGCTCGTCGAGAGCGACCACCTGATGCGCTTCGACACCGTCGTCGCCAATCCCCCCTTCAGCCTCGACAAATGGTGGGATCCAGACGGGTCGGACCCCTACGGGCGGTTCACCCCGCACATGCCGCCCAAGAGCAGGGGCGACTATGCTTTCATTTTGCACATGTTGACGATCGCCAAGCCCGATATCGGCCGCGTCGCGGTGGTGGCGCCGCACGGGGTACTGTTCCGTGCGGGCGCCGAGGGCAAGATTCGTGAGGCCTTGATCCGCCGCAACAGCCTGGACGCGGTGATCGGCCTGCCGGCGCAGCTCTTTCCGACCACGGGCATTCCGGTCTGCATCCTGGTATTTGACCGCTCGCGTGAGGCGAACGGCTTGCGGGCGCACGAGCGCGATGTTCTCTTCATCGACGCCTCGCGCGACTTCGAGCCCGGCAAGAAGCAGAACTACCTGCGCGATGACGACGTCCGGTGCATCGTCGAGACCTATCGCGAGCGCCGGCAGACGCCGCGCTACGCCCACCGCGCCAGTCCGGAGGAGATTGAGGGCAACGGGTTCAACCTCAACATTCCCCGCTACGTCGACACGTTCGAGCCGGAGCCGGAGATCGATCTTCAGTCGGTTCAGGACGAGATCCGCGAGTTGGAGCGCCGGCTCGCCGAGAACCGGGTAGTCATGCATGGCTACCTAACCGAACTCGGCATCAAGGTTTGAGGCGGAGACCGCTGCGATGCCCTCGTTCGATCCCGCGTTCCTAGACCGGCTCTCGCTCAGCCACGACGTGGTGTCGGTTGTCCGCGCCATCGGCGAGGGCAAGGGCAAGCAGGACCTGTTCCGGGAGCGAGCGCCCGATGCGCTGGAGAACCTGCGTCAGGTCGCGATCATCGAGAGCACCGAGTCCTCGAACCGTCTAGAAGGCGTAACGATCCCGCGCACGGCTCTGGAGCGTATCGTCCGTCAGAACGCCGACCCGTCGCCGACGAACCGCTCCGAAGGCGAGATCGCCGGCTACCGCAATGTCCTGAGCACGATCCACAACGATCATGAGGGCATGGAACTCACGCCGAACCTCCTGCTCCAGCTACACCGCGATCTGTTCCGTTTCTCGCCCGGTACCGGCGGCTCCTGGAAGCGATCGGAGAACCAGATTACCGAACGCCGGCCGGACGGCTCAATCTTCGTGCGCTTCCAGCCGACGCCGGCTTGGGAGACGCCTGACGCCATAGCGCGGCTTCATCAAGGCTACCTTTCGGCAGCCGAGAGCGAGGTCGACGCGCTGCTCCTGCTCGCCCTGTATGTGCTCGACTTTCTTTGCGTCCACCCGTTCCCGGACGGGAACGGCCGGATGGCACGGTTGCTGACCGTGTTGCTTCTCTATCGGGAGGAGTACGAGGTAGCCCGCTACGTGTCCCTTGAGCGGCTGATCGAGGAGACGCGCGAGAGCTACTACGACACGCTGTATCGGGCCTCACAGGGCTGGCACGAGGATCAGCACGATCCGATGCCCTGGGTCGCGTACTTCCTGGGCGTTGTGAAGGCCGCCTATGAAGAATTCGCGCTCGGTGTAGGCGAGATGCGCGAAGGCCGCGGCATGAAGACTGCGCTCGTGCTGCAGGCAATCCAATTCATGCGAGGGCCCTTTACTATTTCGGAGCTGCATGGGCGCTGCCCGAGTGTTGGCTTCGACATGGTGCGCCGCGTGCTCCGGGCCGAGCGAGATGCGAGCCGGCTGGCTGTCGCGGGCACTGGTCGCGGTGCCCGCTGGCGCCGGGTCGAGGTGGCCTCAGCGGCCGCAGAGTCGGCCGAATGCAGGCAATTAGAGCCAAAAAGGGGGTAACGAGTGCGGCTTCGTTGCCCCCTTCATGCCGATCGTTGCCCCCTTTGAACTCATACAAGGCCAGCCCTCGTCGTCTCACGCCCCGGAGCCAACCCTCGTGACCCCTCGCCCTTCGGCTCGCCGCGGCCGGACGCTCAAGCTTTATCTCGTGGACGGCTCGCCCTCGGGGGTGATCACTGCCGAGCTCGGAATCTCGTCGGTGCGAGCCGCCGTTGCCTCGCGGACCGCGTTGCCCGATCTCGTCAAGCGCGAGGAGGCAGGCCGCACGGGTGTATATCTCCTCGTCGGCCTAGACCCTGACTTGCCCGGGCGCCAACTCGTCTATGTGGGCGAGAGTGACCAGGTGCGGGCGCGCCTCGCGGTCCACGACGCGGACGACAGCAAAGACTTCTTCACCCGCGCATGCATCGTAGTCTCCAAGGACGAGAACCTTACCAAGGCGCATGGTCGCTACTTGGAGAGCCGCCTAATTGCGGCGATCAGGAGTGCGGGGCGGGCGAAGCTTGTCAACGGCACAGAGCCCGAGTTCCGCGGCCTGCCGGAACCTGAGATCGCCGACATGGAACGGGTGCTCGATGAGATCGAGGTACTGCTGCCGGTCTTAGGTTTCGACGTGCTGCGGCCAGCCGGACACGAGGCCGGCGCCCCTGCCGCGGCCGCGGCTGAGGGGATCGGCGCGGCCGGATCGAGCTATGCTCCCGCAGCGCCAACCTTCGTGGCCGAGTTTAAGAGAGCGAAAGCTCGAGCGGTGGAGCGCGGCGGCGAGTTCGTCGTGCTTGCTGGCTCCACGGCGCTCCGGCGGGAAACACCCGGCATTCCAAAACGCGTCCAAGACCAGCGCCGGGCATTGTCCGAGGCTGGCACGCTCGCGGAGGATAGCGATCCGGATCTCTATCGTTTCACCGCGGACGCGAGTTTTAACAGCCCATCCGGCGCCTCATGCGTGATCGCCGGTCGGTCCGACAACGGACCGCTTAGCTGGCTGGTCGAGAGCGACCGCCGATCCTACGCGGCGTGGCGCGCGAGCCAACTCGCGACGACAGAGAGGGCCGGAGCGTGAGTGAGTCACAAGATCACGACCAGAGGACAGGGAGTGCATATCCGCCGAGCATCCAGGCGGGTATTCCAAAGCTTGGGCCGAAGCCTGAAGGTTGGCATCGAGTTCCCCTGGGGGAACTGCTCCGTGTCGTCGAACGGCCGGCAAAGCTTGTCGACTCAACCATCTACCAGCTTGTCACAGCGAAGCGAGGTCGTGGGGGCATCGTTGCTCGCGAGCGGCTTCTTGGGTCGCAGATCCTCACAAAAACGCAGTTTTTCGTCGATGCAGGCGATTTTGTTATTTCGAATCGTCAGATTTCTCATGGCGCTTGCGGTCTGGTCCCAGCAACTCTCAAGGGTGCCATAGTATCGAATGAATATACAGTTCTCCATGCATCCCATTTGCTCGACCAAAAATATCTCGGCTATCTCTCCCATTCGACTTACTTTCAGCAAACGTGCTTCCACTCCAGCATTGGAGTCCATGTCGAGAAGCTCGTTTTCCGTCTCGGCGATTGGTTCAAGTGGCAATTTGACCTGCCATCTATCGCGGAGCAACGGCGCATTGTCACTGTGCTGGACACATGGGGTCACGCCATCGCGAACGTCGAACGTCTAATTAACGCGAAGCGGCGCCGGAAGACGGGCGTGATCGGGCACCTGTTGTTCGATACTACCGCAAAACGTGGGTTCATCAGCGATCTCGCGGTGGTGAACCCGCGCGGCCCAGCTATAGCGCCCGAATCCCACGTGTCCTTCGTTGGGATGGACGATGTGTCCGAGCACGGCAAACTAGCCCGCACACACGAGCGTCGCCGTGGGGATATCGGAGCCGGTTACACCGCCTTCGTGGACGGCGATATCCTCGTCGCTAAGATCACGCCCTGCTTCGAGAACGGCAAGGGCGCGTTGGCCCACGGCCTCGCCAACGGTGTGGGCTTCGGCAGCACCGAGTTTCACGTTGTCCGACCGTTCGACCCCGCCGACGCGGCGTACCTTCACCAGATCACACTGACGGGCAGTTTCCGGACTGCGGGCGAGCGTCAGATGACCGGCAGCGCCGGACAGCGGCGCATACCGGCCGAGTTCATCGAGGATTTCCCGATTTTCGTCCTTGGCGAGAATGCTCGACGCGCAGCCGGCGCGCTTCTTTCCAGACTCGACGCGGAATTAGAAAGCCACGAGGCGGCTCTGACAAAGCTCCGCACTCAGAAGCGCGCTTTGATGCAGAAGCTCCTCACCGGCGAGTGGCGCCTGGACGAGCGCTTCGACCCGGCCGCGCTTCGGCTCGGCCTGGGGGAGGAAGCGGCGTGACCGGGAAGCAGCCTCGAAACGCTGCGCCCGGCAAAACGAAGGGGCTTCGAGTTGACCGGGGCCCCTCTGCCGACGGGAATCAGCCTCAATCCATTCCCGAGCGTATCAATGCGACCGCGCCCCGTCCCACCGCGGCAGGACCCGACGAGCCTGGCGCCGCCCGCTCGCCCCGCTTCACAACGCAGGAGGCCGGCGCCGAGCAACTTCAGGCGCTGCACACCCTGGTCAACGCGGGATGGCGCTACGTCACCCGATCCGAGGCCGATGCGTGGCGGGCCGGGCGGCGTAGTCTGCCGTTCCTGGAGATGCAGCTTCGCGACGACCTCGCCCGCATCAACCGCATCCAGTATGGCGGCCGCGCTCACCTGTTCTCCGAGGCCAATCTCGACGCGGCGGTGGCCCGGCTGCGCGACCGCATTCCCGAGGGGGTGCTGCGCGCCAACGAGCGTTTCACCGACGACCTTCTACTCGGCTTCGCCTTGCCTCAGACGGTCGAGGGCGTCTCGCGTGAATGGCCGTTCCGCTTGATCGACTGGGAAGATTGGCGAGCCAATACCTTCCAGGTCACGGCCGAGTATCGCGTCGAGGAGCCGGGCGGCCCGGCGATCCGGGTCGACCTCGTGCTGTTCGTCAACGGGCTACCGCTCGGGCTGATCGAGGTGAAGGCGTCCGGCGTCGGGACCGACCAGGGGGTGGCGCAGCAGATACGGAACCAACGCGTTGGCGAGGGCGTGCCGGCCCTGTTCTACCCGGCGCAGCTTCTCATCGCCGCCAACGCCCACGATCCGCGCTATGCGACGGTCGGCACGCCCCGCAAGTTCTGGAGCCTATGGCGCGAAAAGGAGGACCAGCCCGACTTTGTGGCCGAGCTCGTCAACCGCCCACTCGACGAGATCGAGGGCCGGCGCATTGCGCAGGACTTCGCATCCTGGATGGGCCGCCACCGCGGCCTGATGGAGGAAGGCCGCCTCGTCACGCCCCTCGACGAACTCCTCCTCGGCCTATGCCGGCCGGAGCGGCTGATGCGCCTCGTGCGCCGCTATTCACTTTTCGACGGCCCGGTGAAGAAGGTCGCGCGCTACCAGCAGATCGCCGTGATCGAGGACGCACTGAAGCGGATCGAGCGCCGCCGCCCGAATGGCGCCCGCGAAGGCGGTGTTGTCTGGCATACCCAGGGGTCCGGCAAGAGCCTGACCATGGTGATGCTAGCCCGCGCGATCGCGCAGACGAATCCGCGGGCCCGGATTGTCATCGTGACGGACCGGGCCGACCTCGACGACCAGATCACCAAGACATTCCGGGCGACGGGCCAGGAGCCGAAACGCGCCACGACGGGGGAGAACCTGCTCGACCTGATCGAGATGCGCGAGCCGGTCGTGACCACGCTCATCCACAAGTTCCGGGCGGGGCTCAATAAGCGGCGTGTCGTGGACCAGTCCGCCGACGTCTTCGTCCTCGTCGACGAGGGGCACCGCTCTCAGCACGGCGACCTGGAGAGCCTACACGCCCGCATGCGCGAGGTGCTGCCGATGGCCTGCGCCATCGCCTTCACGGGCACGCCGATTGCCAAGCGCGACGCCAACACCTTCGCCAAGTTCGGCGACCTCGTCCGGCCGGTCTACGCCATGCGCGACGCGGTGGAGGATGGCGCGGTGGTGCCGCTCCTATACGAGGGGCGGGAGGTCGTGACCGACGTCGACGATGCACAGATCGACCGTTGGTTCGCCGTCCACACGCGTGATCTGTCGGACGAACAACGCGCCGACCTGAAGCGCAAGATGAGCCAGGCGCGCGAGCTGGAGGGCATCGAGTCGCGCCTGCAGACGATTGCGTTCGACGTCAGCCAGCATTTCGCAACAAACTTCAAGAGCACGGGCCTCAAGGGACAACTGGCAGCTCCCTCCAAGCGCGCCGCCGTGCAGCTCAAGGCCCTGCTCGACACGTTCGGCCTAGTGACCAGCGAGGTGATCATTTCGGCGCCCGAACTGCGGGAGAGCGATGACGACATTGACGAGACGGATGACGATCTGGTTCGAACCTTCTGGCGCAAGATGCTAACCCGCTACGGCAGCGAGGAAGCCTACACCAAGGCTGTCATCGCGGCGTTCAAGGGGCCGGACGACCCAGACATCCTCATCGTGGTCGACAAGCTGCTGACCGGCTTCGACGCGCCCCGCAACACCGTTCTCTACCTCGCACGCCGCCTGAAGGAGCATGGCCTCCTCCAAGCGATCGCGCGGGTGAACCGAGTGTTCGACGAGGAGGGCGCCCCCGACAAGCCGTTCGGGCACGTCATCGACTACAACGGCGTGCTCAAGAACCTTGATGAGGCGCTCGCCTCCTACGATGCCCTTCAAGGATTCGAGGCGGCGGACATCGCCCGCAGCGTGGTAGCGATCAACGAGGAGGCCGGAAAGGTGCCGGGCGCGCATGCCGCACTGCTCGACCTCTTCAAGGCCGTTGCGAACGCCTACGATGCGGAAGCCTATGCTCGGGCGCTGGCCGACGAAGGCTTACGCACACTCTTCTACCATCGCCTCTCCAACTTCTCGCGCTCCTTCACGGTCGCGCTCGCCTCGCCGCGCTTCGTGGAAGAGACCCCACCGGAGCAGATTCGCCGGTGGAAGGAGGACCTCGTCCGCTTCACGGCCCTGAAAGCCGCGGTCAGCCTCCGCTACGCGGAACGCGTCGACTGGCGCGACTACGAGCATCGCGTTCGACAGCTGCTCGACCGGCACGTAATCGCGCGCGAGGTCGTGGAGGTAATCCAGCCGCTGAACATCTTCGACGACATCGCGGTGGAGCGGCGCCGGCAGGAAGGACGCGAAAGCGACGCCTCTATCGCGGACACGATTGCGCACCAGCTCACGCGATCGATCGAGGAGAAGTGGGACGAGGATCCGATCTTCTTCGAAAAATTCTCAAATCTGATTCGTGAAACGATCCGACGCTTCCACGAGGGTCGGCTCAACGAGCGTACTTACCTCCAGCGCGTACGCGAGCTGCGCGACCGCGTCGAGCGCCGCGAGGACGAGGGCGATCCGACGCCGGGCCGTCTCAAGAACGAGGACGGGCACGCGGTCGTGTTCTGGGGGCTTGCCCGTCGGAACCTGTCTGGCGCCGGGCTGGATGACAGCGAACTCGCCGCCGACATCGCTTTGGAGCTAACCCGGATCGTCAGCGCGCGCCGAAAGATCGGCTGGCAGCATGATCGCGACATCGAGAACGAGATCCGGAACGACGCGGACGACTTCTTCTTCGGCGAGCTACGGGACCGCCGTGGCCTCCTGCTGGATCCGGGCTTGCTCGACGCGATCGTGGACGACGTTCTCGCCTCCGCTCGGCTGAGGCTTGCGCAGTGACGGCTGCGTTGTCGCCGGAGAGCCTGACCCTCGACATGGGCGGCGAGGTGATCCCTTTGGTGGTGCTCCGTACGTCGCGGAACGTCCTAAAGATCGAGGTGAGCCCGAATGGTGGCGTGACGGTCTACGCGCCAAGCCATGCGACTGACGACCAGATCCTCGCACGGGTAAACCGCAAGGCGCTGTGGATACAACGCCAGCGCGGAGCCGTAGCGTCCCGCGGGCCCGTATCGAATCCGCGGCACTTCGTGTCCGGCGAGAGTCACCTCCTGCTCGGCGTCACCTACCGGCTCGCGATCGAGGCCGGGACGGAGGCGTTCGCGCGGCTCGACGGGCCGCGGCTCGTGGTGACAGCGCGTGATCCGAACGATGCAGGCCACGTCCGGCGCGTTCTCGAAAGCTTCTACCGCCTCAAGGGGCGCGAGGTCTTCCCCGAACGTTTGACTTCAGTCATGCCGCCCTTCGCCCGCCGCGGATTGAGCCGGCCGAAGCTCATTATCCGGCGTTTGCAAAAGCGCTGGGGAAGCTTCACCCCGCAGGGCCGCATCGTCCTGAACGCGGATTTAATCCGAGCTACACCTAACCAGATCGACTATGTCCTCTGCCACGAGCTCACGCATGCATTCTATCCCAATCACAGCCAGAAATGGCTCGAACTTCTTACGACGATTATGCCCGATTGGAAGCAACGAAAAGAATTGCTTGAGCAGAAATTGCGGTAATTTGCCCGCTGGGCAGGCGGTTCACTTCGCAGGCGAGAGCTAGCAAGACGCAGCTTTTCTGGCATGGTGAATCCGCTGCGGTGTGAGGCGTTTGGCAACTGACCGCCATAATCCAGGACTGCACCGACAAGGCGATGAACTCGGACCTACAGCATAACAGGAAGATGGCTTGATGGTTCGTGGGTGAAGCGCGAAGCTAGGTTAAGTGAACAATGCCCGCTATCAGAGTATTGTCTCCTGGCATAATTTTATATTATCGATCATTTTTACCTTATTGGGCTCGCAATGCGCCAATCTATAGATACTATGAGTCGCATTGTTGTCAAAGAGAGAAGTGACATCATGGTCGCGAACAACCTGCCAGCCTATAAGGTCGCCGGCGTGCAGGACGCGATCAAGGCTGCAGGAGCGCTGCTGCTTTACATTTCGTCCTACAGCCCTGATTCAAACCCGCTCGAGCAAGTGTTCGCAAAGCTGAATGTGCTGTTGCGGAGCGCGGCCGCCCGCACCATCCCGGATCTCTGGGCGGCGATCGGCCGGGCATTCACGCGCTTCGCTCCGCAGGAGTGACGCAGCTACCTGACCGCAGCCGGCTACGAGAACGACTTGGCCATTGCTACGTGACTGGGAACAGCTCTAGATCCAATTCGGTAACGTGACCGACGCTGCCTAAGGAGTCATGAGCTTCGCCAACCTTTCCACCTCACCCATATCAAGCCCAGTACCAGCAATCTCTCGTGTCTCGATCAACACGTCCCCGCCCGCGTTTTCCTCAATCGGTCGGATACCTGCCGCGAGATACGCGGCTCGCTTGGCCTGCCATCGCGCAGTGTATTGCGGGTCCGACAACATACCCAAGTGCTCCCAGTAATAAGTGACACCCGACTCGCCGTCGGCGATGGTGAAGTCGGGCCAGCGGGTTTTGCCGTCGAGCAACAAAGGCTGCTCATATACGTAGGCGATGCCCATGCCGTTTAGCTTTTCGGCTATAGCGAGTTCGGACTTCGACCTAACGAACTCGCCCCGGCTCGTTCGGTGCAGAAGGTGACGATCGAGGAAGCGCGGCCCCGAACTTGTCTTGACCTCAACCGGGCCCGGATTGGTGAACAGGTCGGTCATCCGGCGGGCGATTTCAGAAGCGGACGGGTCTGCGTACCGGCGTAGTGTCCCAAGTTCGTCTTCGTGAAGGATTACGAGTTCCTCTTGGTGCCGGGTGATTGCCGTGTAGAGCAGCTCCCGCGAGAGCGGACGGCAATTGCGCGGAAGAACAAGGTACGATTGCCCAAACTGACTCCCTTGAGTTTTGTGCACTGTCAGCGCGTAGGCAAGCTCGAGATCTGGGGAACCCTCTTCACCAGAGAACTCGCCAGCATAGTACGTGAATTTCACCCCGGGTTGGCTCGCGAACTCGACTTCTAAGTCTCTGGGCCGGAACTTCATTCTCGCCGTCCGATAGCCCCCGACTACCACGCCAATGTCCCCATTTGCGAGGTAGGATCGCTCTTGGCGAGGATAGGTCCGTCGGCGCCCGTTGTTGCGAAGGTTGATGACCTTGTCCCCCCAGAGTACGCCCTGGGGCCCAGCTGGCTTTGGAATCTTGGCGTATTTAGTCTGCGCCCGCTCCCGCACCTTGCTTCGAAACCGGTGCTGCACTGCCAGGTTGATTGCATCAACGCCCGACAGGCCAGCACGAATCGGTGATAGTATCTGCCAGTTGTGCGAGCTTGCTGCAGCACCGCACTCGGCTTCACCGGCCCGACGCGCCCAGAACAGAATGTGGCCTTCCCATTCGCTGCCACCGACGCTCCGCTCGAAGCCAATCTGGTCCGATTCGTCCGCCAGCTTCAATCCTCGAACGAGTTCTTTGGCGAGGACGGGCTCTAAATCGCTGGGCAGACTCCAGCGCGCGGTTCGGACGTGCGACAGCATTCCCCGCTGCAAGGTGTCCCAGACCTCGTCCGCACCAGCATCAAGAGGTTCACCGCTGAACTGTCGGGCCAGCAGCACGTCGCCCCTGTCGTGACCACGCTGCCGACCGATTATCGTCAACTCGGCGTATCCAGGAGCCACTCTGGGGAACTTCGGTTTGGCGTCTTCGGGCCAGAGGTGCCGGCAAATGTCGACGAATGGCCTGCCGGCGCCGATCGGCGGTAGCTGGCGAGGATCGCCAACTAGGATCAGCCTTTCGACTCCCTCGATTGCGTCAATAAGTGCGGAAAGCTGGTCCTCGGTCAGCATCGAGCATTCGTCGACGATGACGGAGCGGTAGCCCTTCTCGCGCGGGGCCTCTGGATTGCGGAAGTAGCGCCCGCTCAAGCCGTCGTAACGCTCGTGGCGCTGCAAAAACTGGGCGAGGGTCATGCCCTCACCCAGGCGCTCGGTGGCCTCCTCAAGGCGGACGCGCGCCTTGCCGGTCGGGGCAAGGAGCAGAACGCGTCCAGCCGCGATTTCGGGCAGGTCACAGATGACCTTAAGCAGGGTGGTCTTGCCTGATCCAGCGGGTCCAATCAGTACAGAGAAGCGCCCGGACGCGAGCTGTTCGAGCGCAGCTGTCTTCTCCTGTCGGGCCAGCTCCTCGGTTTCCGTATCTGGACCATTTTCCATTTCGGGTAAGGCAGCATCCACCAGCGCGCGCCAGTCATGAGCCAAGGCATGACGCTTGCCGGACACCCGCTTTCGAACGGCGTTGGTGATTGTGGTGCGAGCCAAGCCGTAGCGCCTCAATTTCAGCGCAGGCTCATCCCCTGAGGTCTTCACCTCTTCAAGCGTACCCGCGAGATGGGCTGCCGCCATGTGCAGGACGTCCTCGTCGACCGCGCAGCGCGGTTCCAGAGGGGTGTCGAACGCGCGACGCACAATCCAGCTTCGCGGCAATAGGGTGTGGCCCTCGAGCTGTACCGCTCTTTCGAGCAGTTCCGTCACGAGTCCTCGCACCCGGCGGCGGTCGATGCCATCGCTCATCCCCGTAGCTGCGGGCAACGGTGCCTTCGCGCGGACGGCGTCGGCCGGGAAGATGCCGCGATCAATGGTGGCAAACGCCGTGCGATCGGCCGCGGCCTCATCGCGCTCGAACAGCAGGTAGGGGTTTGCCAAGATCTCGGCGTCTGTCGTTTCCTCCGAGTAGCTCCGCTGGCTCGGCTGGTAGGCTCTGATCGCCTGATCAGCGGTGAGGCTGCATCGGGCTATGAGATCAAGAAGCTGCCGGCGAGGTTCAGCGAGGCCACGCCACTTCTCGCGGTATGCGGATCCGAAGCCAAACGCCTCCGCTTGCGGGAAGGACTTCGGCGCGGCGACGAACCCATCGATAAATGAGAAAGCGTTGAAGACCTCGCCTTCCCTGCTTCCGACGCTCGCGATCTCGTGA
Source organism: Methylobacterium sp. AMS5 (assembly GCF_001542815.1). Lineage (GTDB taxonomy): Bacteria > Pseudomonadota > Alphaproteobacteria > Rhizobiales > Beijerinckiaceae > Methylobacterium. The sequence goes on along the minus strand of NZ_CP006992.1, from coordinate 3,926,934 downwards.
GCGAGCAGCGCCCCGTGCTCAAGTCCGAAGGCTTTAAGCGCGCTGCCGAGCCCGGGGTGGATCCCCCTAGCGGTCCAAAGGCGGGCGACCTCGCGATCAATCCACGCGAGCGCACTTGAAGTGTCCGTCTCAATTACCCTCGCCGACGCCCTCAGCGCGCTGGCACAAGCGAGAAGAGAAGCAATGGCACCGTCATGACCGAGATGCTCGGAGCCGTAGGAGAATGCCTCAAACTGGTCGTCGGGCGCGAACGCGACGCATTCCTCAACCGGAATACCGGCGTCGACGTTCGCAGCGGCGAGCACGTCGTAGTATGGCATCAGGAATCCGTCCGTGCCACCCGGACGTAGGCTGTGCCGAACGCACCGTTCCCACAGAACACCTTTGAGGTCGCCCGGCGCGTCGTAGGCGTATTCGGTGTATTGGCCGACGCCCTTCACGCGCGCCGCCCCGATTATCACGCGGCTTGAGCTCTCTGAGAGCGGCGTCTTTTTTGCATAGAAGAAGCACAAAGAAGCTTCTGGCTTTAGCGCGCCGAAGAACGTGTCCAGCATGATGAGCTGGTTGGCTTTGTCTTGAACCCAGCCAGTTTCGAATGAGAGTTCGGGCTCGCGCTCCGGCTCATAGCCCAAGCGAAGCGCCGCCGCTTTGCCGACCTCGCCTGACTTATCATCGCCTTCCACGTTCGATTTTAGCATCCATCCGAAAGGTATGCAGGCGGCTGAGAATGCTTCGAGCCTGAGCGTGGTCTCGCCGAAGTGACCATGGCTCTCCGGGCTCGACGACTTGTAAGGATGCTGCTTTTTCAGGACGAGATCGTGGTCCGCCATGAAGCTCACCCGCTCGTCTACGCACGGTGGCACGACCGAGGCAGGTAGGTGCTCAAACAATTGTCCGGCATACTTGTCCTGGTCGTCGCGCTTCCCCGCAGCGATGCGGCTCAAGACGAGGCAGGAAGTGTTTGCCGAGGGGGAATTACATACGCGGCCGTTCCAGCCTCCATCGTGCCAGGGCACACGGATCGTCACATGCTGAGACGGCAGCTTTCTCGATCCTGAAATCATCCGCGCTCCCCCGACTTCTTGCCGGCCCATCAATTCACCCCGAAGCAACCACGGCTAACACGTGACGCCTCGCTCTTCATTTGCTTCATCGTTAGGTCTGGTGCGCAAACCTCCCCCGAACAGCCTGACAGCTCGAGCGGACACATCCCTTGTGAGATGCTGGCTGCCGAGCAAGATCAGAGGCGCATCCGCGCACCGCTGCAACTCCAGATCTATGCCAAGGCGGCAGCTATCTCATCCTCCGGCTCCTCACCACCGAAGCCAAGGGCGCTCCGGAGATCTTGCAGGTGAACATCAACGAAGCGCAGCCGGATCTGCTGGCCAGCTAGGGTAGGCGTCGTGTGTAGTTCGGCGGCGGCGCGCAACGCGGCCAGGAGTGTCTCACGAGTCTCCTTGTTGGCGTGGCGCCATTTCGCTGCGCAGTTTGGGCAGAGAGCGAGGTGATTCTCTGGTAACTCTCGGCTTTCGCCCGGCAAATACTCAACGGCTTCGAAGTATGGTCGGCCGTCGGCTACGCGGAACGGCATCTCCTCGTGGCACGCCTGGCAGACCATTTCGCCCGCGTCATTAGTATAATAGTCGCGCAGGAACTCCTTTGCATGAGCCTGGGCGTCCCCGTCGCTGATACGGACGCTTCGTTCCCGCATCTCGTAGGTCCGGAGCGGCGCGGTCTGGGCGCCTGCGGCGACCCTCCGCGCCCGGCGCTCGGGATTGGCAGAGCTTCGCTCCGGGAACTCCGGCGGCGTAGCCGGCCTCTCGGTCACGCACCGCATCAGCTGTTCGATGACTGCCTGTCGCTCCGAGGCCGGCACATCGCTGAGAGCGTCAGCGAAGCTGGGTGGCAGACCCATGCTCTCGGCTGCCTTCCTCCGACCCTGGTTCTGCTCTGAAAGGCGGCGATGGTCGGCGCCGAAGCCCAGCGCGTCGAGCCACGGCGCGTTGCTCGCATAGTCGAAGCCTGGCGCGAGGTCGGCGGCCGTCATCGACCGGGGCTTCCTCATAGTGCCGTCGCTCGCAGGCAGCCAGTCCGTGGTCGCGAGTACGTGGGCAAGCGTCGAGAGCTCCGTCTTGATTGGATAGTTCTGGTTTGGACAGTAGCGGGCCCGCAGCACGTCGATCCGCTGCGCAGCCATGGTGCGCCATACGAGGGCGGAGACGCTCGGATCCATGAGGGCTAGCATGTGCTCCAAGCCCTCGATCCTGTAGTCCTTGTCAACTTGGCTATTCGTCCGCCTGGCGGAGGGGAACCCGTACTTCAGGGCTGAGTGTTGAGGGTGGCTGTACGGGATCAAGGTCTCCTCGACGACCAGGCGCGTGCGGACTCCGGCCTCCTGGACGAGTCCGATCAACTCGTCACGCTTCAGACGAGAATACCCGGTCCAGAGTGGGACTGCCGCGAGGTCGGTGACGCGTCCTCCGAAGACGAGCCCGAGGCCCGTGTTGGCGTAGGGTGCATCGAGATAGATGCCCTCTGGCGCGATGTATCCCTCGACGCCGTCGCCTCGGAGCCAGGCGGCGTCTGCGAAAGGTTCGACATCCTTGTGCTCCTTCCACCAGGCGATGAAGCGCCTGATGTGTCTCAGGTGCCGTTCGGACGTCAGGCCGGAGGGCGGGGTGCCCTTGTAAAACCGCTTGGCGATCGCTTCGAGGTAGTGCTGCTCGCTTACGACCTGGACGCCCACGCGAAGCAGGAACTCCTCCGTCTCCTTGCCCCTGCCGCGCCCACCCCGGATGAGCGTCTGCTTGACGAGTGGGAGATCGTTCGCGTCCACCTCGCCTTCGGCGTTGTCGCGGGCTTGGGGAAGCAGGGCCTTGGACACCTGCACTCGGGAACCGTTCTCCAGGCGGATGAACGGCACGTGGCGAATGAGGGGGGATGTGCTCGAAATCTTCGCGCCGTCCAGTAGGAGGTAGAGGCGCTGGACCGCCTCGTCGGGCAGACCGTCGAACCAATCCCATACGGTCTTCCTTCCGCCGTTCCAAAATTCGGCCGAAAGCGCGGCGATGAGATCGGTCGTCGCCCATTCCGGGATGCCAAGACTGCCGAGGAAAAGCTCCTCCCTGCTATTCCTCAGACCCGTCACCGACCAGCGGACGTCCGGCTTCCCGGAAAGCCGCTGCAATCCCTCGTCGGCCAGAAAGTCGCGCAGGTCCGCTGGGCCTCTCATGAGCTTCGATGCCGGGAGGTGACCTCCGAACTGGGCCGGGGCGAGCGCCTGCGTCTTGAACGCTGCCACGAGAGGTGGAGAGAGCCGCGACCATGGGGCGGCTAGCGCGTCGTTGCCGTTCGGCAGGATCTCCAGGAATGAACGCTTCAGGAGCCCGGCATCCCGGATGCCGGGCAGGCTCTCGACGAGCAGGCGACCGACCTCGTCGACGAGGTGTTCGTTCCAGGCGTCGCCGCGCTTGATGTTCGCCCGATTGTCGGTGAGGCGGAAGGGCCCGTGAACGTGGAAGTAGAGACCCGTCTGCTCCTCCGTCTCGAAGAAGACGGCGAGCTTCGTGCCCGCTTCCGTCCGCACGATTTCGCCTTCGGCGTTTTGCCTGAGAGCAACCTTGACCGCGTGCTCGCCGCCGTCGTCCGTCTTCACGGTCCGAGACAGGACAATGTAGCGCTCGATCCCGGCGGTCACGTGATTGTCCTCGCGCCGGAGGACACGCGCGCCGTCCGGCCTGTCTTCCACGGCATACCGCTCGCGACGCGTGTCGTCCGACCAGCAGAGCGCCCGCAGGCGGTCGAGGAACAGCATCGAGCGAGGCCCGCCATCCTGCAGCGCGGCCCGCAGGCGTTCCGATACGTCCGAGGTCAAATCGCGAAGCGGCAGAACGAAGCGCGTCCAGCCATCCCGGCCCTCGAACGGGATGCGTGTCGGAACGACGAGATCACGGATTGCAAACGCAAAGGGGATCCCGTCGACCCGCGTGTGGACCTCGGGTCGTTCGGTTACGACGTACACCGACTTGAAGCCGATGCCGAAGCAGCCGATCTTGTTTGCCTCGCCGAGCTTCGTCGTGTTGCCGATCCCCGTGATCCCGTCGACATCGTCCGGCGTGAAGGGGCCACCGTTGTGCTCGAACACGATTGCATCCTTGCGGATGACGAGCTCGGCCTCGGTGGCTCCCTCATCCTCTGCGTTTTGCATGAGCTCGAACAGGAAGTGCGCCGGGTCGGCGTACTTCTCGACCGTCGCGTTCCAGATGCCGCGGTCGAACGCGTTCTCCTTGTTCGCATCCACCCACCGCTGCCGCTTGGTGCGGAGCTCCTCGAACCAGTCGCTCTCGTTCGCCATGGTCAGCCCTCCACCACCAGTACGCCGGTCGCCACGCGCCTGAAAAGGATGTCCGCCCGCTGCTCGGCCTTGGCGAGCTCCGCCAGGGCCTGAGCGTGTTCAGCCTCGGCCCGGGCGACCTGCGCCGATCTCATCCTCCTGATCCTGCCGTCGCCGGCACGAGCGAGCTGCTCCTGCAAGGTCGCGAGGCGAGCCCGGTGGCTGGTCTCCAGGCTGTCCCGGCGGAACCGAGCGATCTCGGCGGTCTCGGCCCGATGCCGCTCGCGCCGGGCCTGCCACGTCTCGTAATGCCACCCGTCCAGGGCGTCGAACTCAGACGCTGACGGCATCCCGACCTCGCTGGCGTCGTAGGCCTCGGCCATGAGACGCATGAGGTCACGCCCGATGGCGTCGTCCGCGAGCACCGGCACCAGCAGCGCGTCCTCCTTCAGACCCTTGAGCTGCCACTGATAGATCGCGAACGGGTGGCTACCGCGGGCGTGAGCGGAACCTGACACGAGGAGCGCGACCTGCACATCGTCCTCGCCGCCGAGCTCCCGGGCCGCGGCGCGGGCCAGTGGGTGCACCGGCGTCACGAAGACAAGGGCCGGGTCCGCGAGGGCGGCCTCCCGGTCGAAGGTCAGGCCCAGGTTCGGCTGGTCGCCCTTGAGGAAGTTCTCCCATTCCCGTTCTACGGGCGACAGCCGTCCCGAGCGCCGCGGTGGTAGCAGACGCCTGCGGGCCTCGACCGAGAGGCGGAGCGTCTTGGCCGGCCCCGAGCCGGAAACGGGGCTCCGACCGAGTCCCAGGGTCAGCTCCAGGTGGCGGGACACGAGCCGCTCGATGCCAGCCGGCTCCAGCCATAGGCTCGACGCCTCCTCGATGTCGTCCGCCATTCGGGCCTTGGCCATGCGGACCCCGAACAGTTCCGCCTGGCGCTCCTCCAACGCCTCTGTCTCGGCGACCTGGCGGATCTGGTTGTCAGCGATCTGCTGAAGGCGGCGCTGCCGTTCCTCCGGAGTGAGGACCAGGTCTTCCGCCACGCTCTGCAGCGCCTTGCCGATCTCTCCCAGGATGGCCTCGCTACCGCCCACCGCACGCTCGAAGATCCCGATCCGGAGCAGGCAGCGGTCGTAGATGTCGAAGTCCACGGTCTCCGGGGTCACCAGGTTGTAGATCGCCACCGTCTCGCTGGCCTGCCCATACCGGTCGATGCGCCCGATCCGCTGCTCGATCCGCATCGGGTTCCAGGGGATGTCGTAGTTGACGAGCGCGTCGCAGAACTGGAAGTCCAGGCCCTCGGAGCCGACCTCGGAGGTGAGCAGCACGTCGATGGCGTCGGGCTGGTCGGACGCCGCCGCGAAGGCGGCCCGAAGCCGGCGCCGCTCCTCGTCGGCCACGTCGCCGTGAATCAGGCCCACGCGGACGCAGTTCGCCTGAAGGGCGCGCTCCAGGTACGCCAGAGTGTGCCGGAACGTGCTGAAAAGCAGAAGCCGGCGGTTCGGCATCGCGGCCTTGTCCGCGACGATGCCGAGCAGGCGTTCGAGCTTAGGATCCTCGGCCGGCAGGTTCCGGGCGAGCGCCAGCACGGAGTCGATCTCGGCCTTGATGCCCGACAGGTCCGGCGCCTCCACGTCCTCCGCGTCGCCTCCGATCTCGGCGTTCTCGACCGCGCTGAGCCCCCGGGCGAAGACCTGCTCCAGGAAGGGGACCATGGCGTGGATCGAGCTCGCAGCCTGCCGGCGAATTGTCGTCATGAGGAAGCCGAGCGGCCCCGAGCCGTGCCTAAGCTTGTAGAGGCGCGCCTGTGCCGCCAGCAGGGCGTCGTGCACCTCTCTCTGGAGAGGGGTGAAAGGCACCGGCTCCGTCTTCGGCTTCCGGACCGTGAAGGCGCCGATGTCCCGGCGGCGTGTGCGGTTGATCAGGAACGAGAAGCTGTGCAGGCCCTCTACTCGGTGGACGAGGCGAACGCGCGCCTCCTCATCGGCGGCGGCCCGGACCTGGGCCACGACCGACCTGAACTCGGGGGACGGGCCGAGCATGGCGCCGCCCCAGTCGGTTCCGGCAGCCTCCTGCAAGGCCGCGAGCGCACGCTCCTGCCAGCCCTCGCCGCCCTGCCGGACCGCTCCGATGGCCTCGTTGATGGCGGTGTTCGGAGCCGCCATCCGCTCGAACGTCGGTTTGTCGATCACCAGGTCGGGCCGCAGCAGGTTCAACATCGAGAACAGGTCGTCCGTCCCGAGCTGGACCGGGGTCGCCGTGATCAGGACGACGGCCTCGGCGTTGTCCGCGAGCACACGCAGCCCCTGATGGAGCTGGGTGTCCTGGTTACGGGCGTTGTGCGCCTCGTCGACGATCAGAAGGTCGAAGCGCGGCGGCGCGTCTAGGTCGAGAAGCCCCTTCATCGGGCGCCGCCCCGGGGCGGTCGACCCGAGAAGCATCCCCTCGTTGAACAATGAGTAGGGAACGATGGCGCGACCGTACCGGTCGGGCCACTCGCCGTCGAGATCGGTCTGGTCGAGGCAGTAACGCAGCGATTTGCCGTCGAGCGCGACGAACTCCTCGTCGAAGCGCCGCATCTCCCGCTGCCACTTCTCCTCGACGACCAGCGCCTTGGAGCAGACGATGAGAACGTTCCGGAGCGGACGGCGCGCCTGCAGTTCCCGAAGGAGCAGTCCAGCCTCGATCGTCTTGCCCACGCCGACCTCGTCGGCTAGCAGCAGCCGGGGCCGATCCGAGCGGATGAACTTAAGAACTGGCCGGTACTGGTAGGGAATGAAGTCGATGCGTCCGGCCTGCAGCGAGTGCAGGTTTGTAAGGCTCGGAGCTGTAAGCTGAAGCGCAGTGAGCCGGGCCTTGTACTCGTCCGCGGTGAGCACCGGAGAAGCTGCAGCCGGCGTCGCGACCACAAGCTGACTCTCATAGAGCGTCTCGAAGCGCGAGCCGATGAACACGCCATAGCGGTTCTCTCGGTTCGTTCTCAGGACGGTGGTGACGATGCCGACCCGTGACGGGTCAGAACGGAGGGCAACCGCCTGACCCACGGTGAACGGGCTCTGATCGCCCCGATCCTCAGTTGCGGGGGTCTTGCTGTCCCGGACGTCGACAAGGCGGCGGATGTGGGCCTGCAGTGCGACCGCGTCGACGCCCCTGGCACGGGCCGTTTCCAGGATTTCCTCGTCGGACGCGTCGAGGATGCCCTGGGCGATGAGAGCGAGGGTCCGGTCTTCGGTCGTCTCGTTCATAGGGGGTATCCGTCCGGAAAGGCTGCTAGGAGGCGACGCCGGAACCGGCGCCTGAGTGTGTCGTAAGCGGTGGCGTCGAGCCCGAGCTTGCGCTGGATCTCGGGGCAGGTCATCTCAGCGAGCTCCAGCTCGAAGAGGCGGAGCGCTGGCGGATCATCCTTCAAGGAGCGCCTAACGGCCGTGGTGACACTCTCGACCTCGGCTCGGTGATCGGGATCTACCGCGACGTCCGGATTCGTTTGATCGTCCAGGAAAGGCTCCCTCCAGGCGCGCTGTCTCAACTCGTAGGCGATGCTGCGCATGACCTCGGCGAAAAAGACGTCGACCGGCAGATCTGCGGGCCAGCGCCTTCGGCCCTCGAGGACCCGTGCAATCGCCTCGTTGAGGATTTCAGCGCCTTCCGTTGCCGAGCCCACACTCCGCGCGCAGGCCCGGGCCAGCTCGCCGAGGCGCACGGCCTCCGCCGGCCGAAGCCGCCGGAGCCGTATGCGTGCCTCGTCGATCGCGAGGTGAGTTGGCGGCGTGGTCATTCGGTCCGTCCAGGGTTCATATGACCCTATGCGGGCGACGGAGGTCTGCTCGGAAGGTCACCTCGCAATTTTCTGCTGCCGCGTGCATGGCATCCGATTACGAGAAGCGACAAAGACCTCCCGGATATCTGGGACGAGCCCAAAGCGGCTGGGTCATTTAGCAGCGCCCGAGGAGCTGGATTGCTGGCACTTTCGTAAGCCAATACTTTCGCAATTTGGAAGAACAGGTTATCACATGCTTATATAATATGGTTCCGACAACGGACGATCGCGCGCTGTCGAACCCGTTCTCGGGGTTTCACGGGTGCCCCGAAACATTGCTACGAAGTTCAACCTTCGAGCGAGCAAAAACCTCTTATTTACAATGTACTCGGGCATGCGGCGGCGAATCCCCTTCTCAGCCAAATCATGAAACGCACACGATAGATTGGCATTTCTGTGCGTGTTTTTTGCTAATATATCAGCATAGTTTGCCAAATTCCGCACAAGCGCCATTGATAAATCGGCGCTTTTTAGTCGCAAGCGTCAATCGCAGATTTGGTATCCATCGATATTTAGAAAAGCGCACGGGAAGAAAAAATCTTCAAAGATGTGCGATCCGTGATATTGTGCTGCAGTCCGACTTGTGGGGCGGAGCCGCAGTGCGCCGCTGAGGCTTCCGAGATTAGCTAATCCAGTTGGTGACGATTTGATTGGTTCAGCGCCGCGGCCCAACACGGCCCGTGCACGGATGCAGCCGGGTGCGACGCGGTAGCTCAGTCTGCCTGATGAACCGTCACTCGGGCAACTCCGCCACCGTCGCAGCATCGCTGATACCGTCGGCCCCGCCAGCGAGGCTGGAGACTCGGTGGGACTGAGTAAGCTGGTGAAGCGACCTCGCTCCTCGCGCTGTCGAACGACCTCGAATCCCTGATCCTTCAGGGCGGGCCCTTGGTCGAGTTCGCCGGCCTACGCCGTGTTCATAACCCACGCGCTGAAACGGGTTCTCTTCGCACATGCGCTGGCTACGGACGGTGATCACGAATTTGCGCGGCAATGTGCGCCCTACTCAGTCCGTCTAAAACAGAACCGTGCGCCACGCCGACATCCCAGGAGCCGGATTCAAAACTGAACCGGGAGCGGTTATGGACCGCGTTCGACTTCCATGGCGAGCTTCGATCCAAATTGCAGAACGACATCATTTGAGGCCGGTGCCGCCCTCAAATCCCGGCTGTGCAAAACCTTTCTCAGATCGACCCTGGTGGCCAAAAATGGGTTGAGGTGCGCTGTACTTCGTGCGATCAGGGCAGTGTCTCGGCAACGAACAGGCCGGGACTGTGGGCTGCTGCTGCTTCTGAGATCGGCAGTCCAAGAGCTTGATGCTGCTGATGCGGCATGTATCCTCCGGGTTGGCCTGTGCCGGCGTGGTGGAGAGGTCGTTCGGGACATATCATCCCGGATCACTAATCCGACCCGTCCCTTGCCTCCGGCATCCGACAGTCCAGTTCGTGGACGTATGCGGATGAGCAGCTAGGCCGGTGCCGACCGACCGCTGAGGGATTGCTCTTCAGGCGCTTAGGAACCGGGGCCCTTCGTGGCTGGCGTGAACCGGTTCCACCTCTCTCCTCAGGGACAGGTGCGCCGCGATGCGATCCTCAATCAAAAATCTCCATTTCGATTCTGCGCGTACTGAAAGACCACCGCGCGCTTATGCCGAACGGCGAACGACGTCGTGAGGCGGGCATGGCACGCCCACCCCGCTTCGAACAGGCGGTTGCCGAGGTTCGTGTCGAGAACCGCTGCGTCGAACTCTGGATGGAGGAAAACTTCGCGGCGCTTCACGCGGCATATCCAAGCGGCCGCCTCAATCTGCGCGAACTCTCGGAAGTCGTGCGACGCTGTGGCCTGACGAACAGCCACGGCGGACGGCTCACGGACGCGACACTCTCCAAGACTTGGGCACGGGTCCGTCGGCGGATGCTGACGGCGGCTCCATCGCCTCGACTCGAGGCCGACGAGGTCGCTCGCGGTGTCGTCACGCTGCCTAGGCGGGAAGCCGAGCTCCGGCCAGAACCCGCCGCGCCAGTCGACCGGATCGACACGCCCGCCACCGTCCAGCCCCGAGCCCAACCTGCCGCAGCGCAAGGGAGCGCCGCAGAGCAGATCGCTCGCCTGCGAGCCGAACAGCGCGCCCGGCGCCCACCGATGCCGACATCCGTCGACCTCGCCAGCCCAGCTCACCTCAGTCAATTCGCAGGAATCATCACGTCATGAGCAAGAATAACATCGTAGCCAAGATCCCCACCTCGCTCACGAAAGAGGCTATCCATCCGGATTCACGCGGGGAGACCATGGCGGCTCCACAGGTGGAGCCGGTGGACTGGACCTTAAGCGGTCGCGACAGCGATGCGGCGATCCAGACCCTGCTCGTCACCATCGGCCGGGGAAAGTCGGGCAAGTCCCTGATGAGCAAGCTACTCATCGAGTGCGCCCGGGCTGCGAACCTGCCCCTGCGCGCCACCGATGCCGACCCCACGAACTCGGGTCTGAAGGATACACATGCCGACACCGTTCCGGTGGCGGATGCCGATCCGCAAACGGTTTACGATCATACGCGCGCCGAGATCGAGCGACTGCTTGCCGGCAACGCCTCCACCCTGCTCGATTTCGGCGCCGGCAATCCGACCATCACGACCTTGCTGCGCGAGCTCAATCTCGCAGGACTGCTCAAGCGACGGGGCAAGTGGCTGACGCTGTTCTGTCTACTTGGTCCAGAGCGCGGCGACCTCTCTCAGATCGCAACCTTCCTGAGCCAGCCCAATCTGGAGGATGCCCGCATCGTGCTGTGCTGGAACGAAGGATTGGTGCCACGCGGCCGCGAGATGGCAGCCTTCGATCTCTACGTCACGGCGAAACCGGTCGTGGAGGCGCTCGACCGCGGTGCCCGCCTCGTCCGGCTGCCGCGGCTGGCTCCCGCGACGCGAATCGACGATCTCGGCCTGACCTTCCGGGACGCCGCGCTCGGCCAGGCCAATGCGGCAGGCCAGCGTCTCGGCGGGCTCGACACGCAGATCACGGCTGAGTGGCTGATGCGGTTGCCCGAGAGCTTTGCGCCGATCGCCGACTGGCTGCGCTTCGCGCCGATCGAGAGCCTGCTGCAGGATCTGGAGGCCTGATGCCATGGCGGACCGCATCCCACCCGACAAGGCCCCTGCGTCCGCCGACTCCCCGCTGGCGGGGAGCAAGGCGTCGCAGCTCGAAACGCACATCAACAGCCTGTTCACGAGCTACCAAGCGACCGGCCTCTCCACGCATGACCCCTACCACAAAGTCGTCGTCTCCTTGTGCGCCCTCGGTCTGGTCACGGATCGGGCACGGGCCGAGCAGACCGCTGCCCAGCGCCAGGGGCGAGAGGAGCTCGCGACCCTCGTGGGTCAAACCCGTCAGGTCGCGACGCAGATTGGAAAGGCCTCAGGTGAGGTTGAGGAGGCCGCCGAACAGATTGCGGTGGCCGAGGCGGCGGTCGCGGGCACTCTCGCGAAGCTGGCCGCTTTCGACCGGACCTTCGAGGACCGTGCCGATCGGATCGAGCGGGCCACGCGCCTCGACCTGCACGCGGCCGTCATGCGCAACGGTAGCCTGCTGGCGGGTCTCGTGGTGGCGAGCCTGCTCGTCGGGGCCGTCGGCGGCTACGGCCTCGGCGCGCGGGAGACCTTCGGTACCCCCTACACGGCCGTGGAGCGTCTGCAACGGACGTTCGGTCTCGACGCGCTCTCGGCCCGGATGTGGAGCGATCTCATCCCGCTCAACGACCCACGTCCCCTCATCGCGCGGTGCCGGGATCTCGCGCAGTATGGCTACCAGCGCGATCGCCGATACTGCGACATGCAGCTGACCGTTCCTCCGGCCCAGACACCGCCCGGCACCTGACACGGCCTCTTCCGCGCTCCCCCGGACGACGCATGGCGCACCGCGGCCGCTGCCCCGGATCCGACCCGCTGGACCGCGGCCCCCAGGTCCGGAGCGTGGACCCGCAGCGAATCCACCACCGAAAGGACATTCCCGAACCTCGGACCTGCCGATGAGGCACGGCCGATCCGTCCCGGATCGGCGCGCGACCCGCCACCGATCCGCCAATTGCGACCCCTGAAAATCCCCAACAGACCAAGGCACCCCTTGGTGCAGATGCGAAGGATACGATCACGATGTCCGGCAAGATGACACAACTCAACCCTGGCGCTGCAGCGCCCTGGACCCTCGAACGCCTCGGCGACCAGCTCTTCGCGATATCCCGGACGATGGACGCCCTCGTTCAGATCGCTGAAGATCACACCAAGATGCTGGAGCAGGTGCTCAAGGCCGCAGCCGCTCCGGGCGAAAGCAGCGAGTTCAGTCCGCTGAATCGGAACCTTAGTCAGATCACCCAGCTGCTGAAGCTCAACGGCGAACTGCTCAGCGTGATCTGCTGTCAGGTCGGTGGAGCACCGCCCGGGAAGCCCTAGGATCGCGCGTGCTTACCTATCTGACCGGACGGGTCACCACGCCCGCGCTGGCTATGGCGCGGCACTACATGCAGGTGACGCTGCCGCCCGATCTGAAGGAGGTCGCAGCCTATTATGGTTGGGCGCGCGATATCAACGCCGGACCGGATGCCGGCCGTCCGGCACCGCGGTTGCGCGCCGATCTCGATCCCCGCCTCGCGCAGCTGCTCGGCTTGGATCCGGCCAACCCACTCGACCTCAGCACTGTGGCGAACCTGCTCGCCGGCCACCGCGCCGACGGCCGGCCCATTCCGGGCAAGCAAGTCCAAGCCGGTGAGCGCGTCACGTTCATCGACTTGTGCTGGAGCGCCGACAAATCTGTGTCGATCGCCTGGGCCCTCGCTCCCACTCCCGAAGAAGCGGCCGTGATCGCGCTCGCCCTCGAGGAGGCCGTCCATGCGACGATGGCCGATGCGGTCGCTCCTCAAATCGGCCGGGCACGCCGGGGAAAGGCCGGAGCCGGGGGCTCCGAGGCTGGCTCGATCGCGTGGATTGCTTTTGATCACTGGACCAGCCGGCCGACCCCTGGCGCCGCCGGTGACGCCCAGCTCCATATCCATTGCCCTATTCTCAACGTTGTCCGGACCGCGGATGGTCGAATCGGCGGGCTTGACCTGCAACGGCTGAAGGGACGGGTGCACGAGCTTGGAGCGATCTTCCAGGCCAACCTCGCGCGGAACCTGCGGCGCGCTGGCATCGCGGCCGCGCTCGATCCCCAGCACGGCTGTGCCCGGATCACCGCGATCCCGGAAGATGTCCGCGCTGCCTTCGCCAAGCGCACGGCGGTCGGCACGGCGGCTGCCTACGCTCAAGCTGGGAAGCTGGGGCTCGATTGGGATGAACTCGAGGAGCGCTCTCGCATCGCGCTGCTGAAACAAGCTGTGCAGGGCGATCCGCGCGGGGCCAAGCGGGACGACCTCGGCGACCGTACGAGCTGGCAGGCCGAAGCGGCCGGCCTGGGTTACGAACATCTCAGCGTGCTCGGTACCGAGCCTTCACGGCCGATACCGACCCGAGCGCATCGCTTGGAGCGAGCTTATGCGGTCGCCCTCGACTTGCTGGAGCCGAAGCTGGAGAACACGGCAGTCCTGCCGGAGAGCCAGGTGCGGTTGGCTGCGGCCCGCTCGTTGATCGCCGCCGGGATCGAGCGGGCGGACGAGGTCGAAGGGGTCCTCGAGCTCCTCCACACCCGCGGCATCCGCCAGGAGGGCCGAACCGTCACGCTCCTTCCCGGGGCTCCTGGCGCCGACATAGACGGGACAGGCTGGCAGCGCGCGGCCCGGTCCTACACCACCGGACTGCACGTCGAGCGGGAAGGCGAGTTGATCGATCTCGTCCGCGAGGCGGCCGCGGAGCAGCGCGGGGCGCTCAGCGCGAACGCGATCACCACAGCGGTGTCCCGGTCGGGCCGGGACTTTTCCGGGACGGAGCATGGCCGCACGCAGCGCGAGGCAATGGACAGGCTTGGGAGCGGTGCGGCCTTCACCGCAGTGATCGGCGTTGCGGGCAGCGGCAAGACGACTTTGCTGCAGCCTCTGGTCGACGCCTACACCACCGCAGGCGCCCATGTGTTCGGGACGTCGCTTGGATGGAAGCAGACGCGCGCGTTGACCGAAACCGGCATCCCGACGGGACGCTGTCTCGCCTTGGCCAAGCTCCTGCAGGATGGCGAGCGGGGCAAGATTGCTTTTGGGCCGGACACGGTCGTCGTCATCGACGAGCTCGGGCAGGTCGGCACTCGCGACCTGCTCCGGCTGATGCGGTTACGCACCGCCAACGGGAGGTTCCGGATCCTGGCGGTGGGGGACCCGCGCCAGTGCTCGTCCGTGGCGGCCGGCCCGGTCATCGAGTTGCTTCGGGAGGCGCTGGGTCAGGAAGCGATCCCCGAGATCCTGACGACGGTCCGTCAGAGAGAGCAGGACGAGCGTGAGACGACCGGCATGTTCCGGCAGGGGCGGGCGGCAGAAGCGTTGTTGCGCAAGCGACGCGACGGAACTGCGCGGCTCGTGCCCGGCTCGCCGGCCACCGTTGCGGAGGTGGTCGCCGACCTGTGGACCGAGCGACAGGCCGAGCACGTCGACGATCCGACCTACAGCCTGTCGGTGAGCGCCCCGACCAACGCCGATGCGCTGATGCTGGCGGGTGCGATCCGCGCCCGCAGGAGGAAGGCGGGCGAACTCGTCGGCCCAGATCATCGCGTCCAGGCGACCGACAACGTCGGACGCAAGTTCGAGGTCACCCTGGCTGTGGGCGACCGGGTTCGGCTGTTCGCACGCACGCCGGCCCGGAGTTCCAGCGGGCAGACCGTCGAGATCGGGGTCAACGGCAGCGTGCTGGAGGTCGAGACGATCGAGCCGGAGGGCATACGCCTGCGCGACATCGGCGGCCGATCGGGGTTGGTGGCCTGGACGACGCTGCTCCATCCCGACGGCGATCCCGCCGAGCCTCGCTACCGGCTGGGATACGGCGACGTCCTGACGATCGACAGCATCCAAGGCGTGACGAGCGAAGAGAGCCTCTTCGTGATGCCAAACGGCTCGGCACCCGTCGACGCCTTCCGCGGCTATACCGCGGCCAGCCGGCACCGGGCGCGGAGCTACCTGATCTGCGGTGAGACTGCGGAGCGGGTGGCGATCGCGGGCCGACGCCCGATCGGTGCCCGTTGCCCCGTGACGGACGACGAGATCTGGGACCGTGTGGCAGCCAACCTCTCGCGAGAGCCTACGGTCGTGACGGCGACGGCCCTGGTCTCACGGGCGCGAGAAGTCGCCGCCGACGCTCGGCGGACGCTGCCTCTGGCGCTGGCACCCCTTGAAGCGTGCGCGCGGCGCGGCCTCACGCGGGTCAGCCTGAGGCGCGGTTTCGTGCGCGGCCGGGAGGTTGCGGCGCTGACGGACTGGGCTGAGACGATCGCAGAGCCGATTGCCCGTCAACTCGCCGACACGGCCGTGATGGCGGATACGCTGTCCCGCCGGGACGAAGGCGGGGTTTCCCGCAAGGCTATCGAAGGACTGGAACTGGGAGGCTTCGCTCGAGGACGGGTTCTACGGCGTCTGGAGCAATGGGCGGAGGAGATCGGCGAACTGCTCGAGCGGCAACGTGCCCAGATCATGGATCTAATGCGGGGTCTTTCCGACCCAGATCGCAATGTCGTGATGAGACCGGGACCTATCGCCCGGCAATTCGGCCGACGGCGGGACATGGAGCGCCTCGACGGTTGGGGGCACTCACTCACCGAATGGCTGGATTCACAGGTCCGGACGACCCACGCCATTCTCACGGCGATCTCGAAGCAGCCTCGAAACGGAGAGGTCAGCCAGGCCGTTGAAGACATATCTCGATCGATCGAGTTCATGGTCGAGCCGGAAGAAGCGGGCCTGCGGCGCAAACAGGCAAGGCGGCGTCAGGGTGCGAAAGTGGGCTCCGGATTAGACATCTGATGCTGCCATGAGCCCCCACTTATCGCCCGACACCGAGCACGGACCCGCAAAGCTGTGCCTCCGTTCGCCGGACCGGTGCCTCGTCCGCCGAGGTGCGAAGCCAAGTGGGTACGACAAGCAGGAGATCGAGGAACGGCGGTGGTGATCCACACGGCCCGGGGGGGCGGTGAGATCGGCGCTCAGGGAGATTGCGGACGCGCTGCACCCTAGGGCCGCGCCGGCTCGAGGCGGAACGCAACAGCCTTCGTCGCTCGGCACCGCGATGCCTTGGATACAGGCTCCCGACAGCACACGCGCCTGCGTTGGATATCACGAAAGACGGAAAAGACGTGCGCACCCAAGCCGTTGCTCGGGTGCTGGGAGAACAGGGATCGAGAGGGGAAAGGGCGAAGGCACCTTCGCTGAAAATCCCGGGAAGGACGGGTGAAGCAGGGCGGCGCTGAGACAGCGTCCGCTTCGCGTCGGCGAGGTTCCTTCGACCTCTCCTCCGACAATGGACCTCCCCAAATGACACATCATGACATGCCCGCCGGTGCGGACGCGGCCGCCTGCCCGCTCGAGCCTACCGGCCTATGGGTGCGGGCTACGGCGAGCCGCCCCAGACGTCACCGTGACGGCTGGCTGTTCGACCTCCAAGCGCTTGATCCGACCCACAGCGGTCGGCTCACCGCCTTCTTATCCGGCGACTTCACACAGCGTATCCAAGAAGCATCGGGGATCCTGCTGCACGAGGAGGATCTCGTCGGCGACCATACTGTCCTCCTGACCCTCACCGTCGATCCGCTGCTTGGCCTCACCGGGCGGATCATCGGCCTGGATCGCGGCCTGATGCTCAGGGCCTGGGCCGAGCAGGACGCACGGGCGCGAGAGGCGCTCGACGCCAACGGCCTGTGGAATCGGCAGCACGAGCTGCCGATGCCGCGCCGGCTGCGCCGGGTGTTCCTGATCGAGCCGGACGACGGCGCGCCGCACGCGATCGGGGACGGTCTCGCTCGCTGGCACGAACTCGGGATGATCGCGCTGATCCGCCACCAGCTCGCTTTTGAAGAGCCGGGTTCGGTGGCGTCGCTTCACCGCGCTCTCGATGCCGCAGAAGGACAACTCGAGTGGGGCACGCTCGACGCGGTGATCGTCGAACCGGGCTCCGGCTTCGCCTTCCGCGCCTTATCGGATCCGGGGCTGGCGCAGCGGCTATGCGAGTTCCCGGTGCCGATCATGACGCGTCGGACCCGGCCGGTGACGCTGCTCGACGGGCTCGCTTTCCGCAGCTTCGACACCGCACCCGAACTCGCCGCGCTGCTGATCGAGATCTTGCACCGCGAGCTGCGTGAGGTCGACCGGCCCCGCCTCGAGGCGATTGCTCGTGAGCTCGAACTGGCACCGGCGGCCGAGGACCGGCCAGCCGAGGGCGGAGCGCTCTTCGACTGACGCACTCTTGTCCACGGTCCGGCGACCGCATGACGGCCGCCGGACCGCTCGCCCCCGCCATTCACACGACGACACACAGACGGACACAATGCGACATCACCGATTCCCCGGTCGGAGGGACACACCGCCACTCCAGCTTCAGCCAGGCCGCGCCGCGCCACCGGGCGTCCGCCACAGCCGAGGCAGCGCGCTTGAACCTGCCCGAGCCGCCGCCGACGTGGACGAACTGCGCGACCTGATCGGCTGGCTGCGCCAGCGGCTGCGCGGCGAACACAACGTGCGGGCCTGCGTCCTCACAGTCGACGCCGCCGGTCCCGACCGCTATCTCCTCATGCTGGGCGAAGCGCAGGCAAGCCTCAGCCACGATCCACCGCGCTTGAAGGTCCGCCTCGATGCACCCGAGCTCGCTCAGATCCGAGCGGAGCGTGGCGTTGACTTCGATCCGGCCGACCTAGTCAATCGCATCGTCGAAGTTCAGTTGCGCACCGGCCTGCGTCAGCGGTTCGGCCGCGGAGCTGGCGTCCAGGCTAAGCTGATGGCCCTGCTCTCGCTCGGGCAAACCCCGCTCGAAGCAGAACTCGAGCGCGAACGCACGCTGCAGCAACTCAGACTGGAGGGCGCTCGTTTCGGGCCGGACACTTGGATCGAGCCGGAGGATCCCCATCACATCGCGCTCGTGGTCTCCGAGCACGGGGAGGCGCGGCGCGACGTCGAGCACGTTCTGCAGCCGCTCGAAAGGGCCGGCCTCATCCGCCTCCACCGGGTATATGCAAGCTTTGAGGGGGCGGGGGCCGAACGCGCGCTGGCCAAGGCGCTTGCCCATGTGACGAGTCTGAACGCCGAATACGGCCTGTCGACAACCCTGGTCTGCCGCGGCGGTGGGCCGGTCGAGGCGTTCCGTCCGCTTAACGCTCACGCGGTTGCGCGTGCCGCGACAGTTGGTCGGGTGCCGAACCTGATCGTGGGGCTAGGCCATGCCGGCACGCCACGCACCGCCCTCGATGCGGTGGCGGCGCGCTCGGAGCCGACCCCGACAGCGGCCGCGATGCTGCTGCGCCACCTCGTCGAGCGCACAGGCCTCCGGGCCGAGCGCGCGCTCGCCGCCCTCGACGCTGTGATCGAGGAGGATCTCGGGGCAGCCGGCCGCATCGCCCTCGGGCGAGCCGCGACCGCGTTCGACGCGGCGCTTCAGGATCTCGTCACCGGGGCCGAGGCCCGGCTGCGGCAGCTCGATCGGGCCGTCGAGCAGAGCCTGCTGCTGGGATTGAGCGCGGCAACCGGCGAGATAGCGCGGAATGACTCGGAGACCGATCCCGTCGAGGTGGGTCCTCCCGGTGACACCGCGGACGACACAGCTCTGAGTGACGCTCTGGCGCTGGTAATCGCGACCGACACGGGCTGCATCGTGACCAGCGCCCGTGACCTCTCAGAGGGTCTGCCGCTGCTGCTGCAATTCTCGGACGGCGCCGTCGTACCCGTCCGGGTCGAACCCTTCACTTCCACCGCTCACTGACATCACTCAAGGACACCGATACCATGACCCATTCCCCTGAGACCCCGAACTTCCTGGCAGCGGTCAAGCGCATCGAAGCGCTGACGCAGGAGATCCGCCGCGATGGGCTGGCCGCATTCGAGAAGGCGGAAGTCGCCTATGCCGAGATCCAGGAGCTACGCGCCGTACTGAACGCGCGGATCTCCGAGTTACGCCGCCGCAGCGCGTGACGGATAGCACAGCCGCCGCCGATGAGAGTTCATCGGCGGCGATTGAGCGCAATCACACCGAGAGGCCAGTTAGCGGAGCCCCTGCCGCACAGGAATGAGCATGCTCCAAAATCCCAGGAGTGCGGAACTGTTTCTGAACAGGTATGAGTTCAGGCTCACCCCGGGGATGGAGTGCGCGAGGCTTCCCTCAAAAAATCGTAAATCTCCGCCCAGACTGTAGGACAATACGCAGTCTCTGTAGACATGCGAGAATCAAATCAGGCTGGACTAGAAAATTATTTAGCATTTTATTTGAGGCTGCTTCCTCCGAAGTCCGCAAGTTTGCGCTTGCATTCAGATGGATCGAACCGAACGACGCCCCCAATCGCTATGCACGGTTTGATGATTCGGCGAGCGCGCCAATTTTTCACCGTTGAACGTGACACTCCAAAAATTGAAGCGAGCTCGTCAATAGTCACGAATTTGATCGAGGTAGTGCTGGAATTGATTTCAGACATGTTGTCGGTCCGATAGCGTTCGGCCGTTGCCCGTAGACGGGCTCCGGTCGCGTGAATGCCATCAGACTACGGAAGGCTGCTGCGGTCCTGCCCGACCGCCCCGTAGAATTGCCTCGACTGCGCGACATAGGCCTTTGGTCACGCCGCCGATTTCATCCTCAATTGCCACCAGGTGCCCTTGGCGAGGACACCCTTTGATCCGGTCACGCTCAATCGCAGGTCCAGTTCGCTTCTCTGTTTGCTAGGCGGGTTTTTCTGTCAGCCGCAATCGTGTCCGGAACAGTCGCTCAGAGGGGCCGCCATGCTTACGGTCTGGCTCAGGCGCCAAGTTGTGCCAGCCGCTTTGCCCTGCCGCCGATACAACACCGCGTGCACTTCCATGCAATCGAAGGTAGGCCGCATAAGCTCGCTGTCAAGCTAGGAAGGATGTGCGCGCTTCCGGGCGGCATCTCGTCGTCCCCGGCGACATCGAATCCTGCCGAGTAGACGCTTCTGCCGGCCTCAACGTGCCCAGCGTCTGCGCATCTCATTGACGACCTGCTGTGGGACCGCGCTGCCCTGGATGACGAACGGGTTCTTCTTCGGGGTCAGGGTGCCGGCCAAGTGGTCTGCCCAATCGGCCATCAGCCGTCGTCGCTTTTCGAGCAGGTGGCCACGGTTGTAGGCGCGTTCGGTCTCGTCCCCGACCAGATGGCCGAGCGCCTTCTCAGCCAGTTCCACCTCGTGGAACGTGGCGGAACTGGCCCATGTCCGGAAGGTCGCGCGGAAGCCGTGAGTCGTCACATGAACACCCATCCGCTCACGGCAGTGTTCGAGCGCCGTCAAAGAGAGTGGCTTGAGCTTCTGGCTCGGAAAGAGAAGCTCATCGCCCTTGTTCGTGAGTCGGAGCGCTTCAACCCGATCGAGGAGGTCGAGGGCGCGGTCGCAGAGTGGCACGACGTGATCTTCGCCGACGAGAGCCGCTTCCTTACGGCTCTTCATACGCTCCGCCTTAATCGTCCAGGTTCCGGTCTTCCTATCGATTTCCGACCAGTGCGCGCTCACGCCGACGCTTGGGCGCAGGACAGTCAGGATGATCCACTCCAGCGCCAGTGCGCTCATCGAATCGGTGGTGCGTAGTTGGATCATGAAGGCTGGGATCTCGTCGTGATCCATCGCCTTGAAATGGCCACGCACGAGCTTTGGCTTAGCCGGGAAAACGTTCTTAAGGTTATCGCGCCAGGCGGCGGGGTTCTCTCCGGAGCGGAAGCCGCACGTCTTGGCCATCGATAGGATCGCCTCGATCCGTCCGCGAACCCGCTTGGCGGTCTCAGGGAGGCGACTCCAGATCGGGTCGAGGACGGCGATGACGTCGCTCGTGTCGATTTGATCAACAGGCCGCTTCATCAGAGCCGCAGCATGGGTGTCAAGGCTGGCTCGCCACTGCGGGGCGCTCTTCTTGCTCTTCCAAGTGCTCTCGCTACGCTTGATGAAATCATCCATAGCTTCACGGAATGTTGGGATGCGCAACACCTTCGCGTCCGCTTCGCGCTTCGCTAAGGGATCGACGCCCCGACGGAGTTGCGAGCGGATCTCCTCGGCCGCCGTCCGCGCGGCAGCGAGCGTCAACGCATGGGGTCCAGCTCCTCCGAGGCCTAGTTCGCGTTGTCGCCCGCCGAATCGATAGCGCATTACCCATTGGCGTGATCCGCCCGGGCGCACTGATAGGTAGAGGTTCCCGCCATCGCTGTGCAGGCCGAGGGGTAGGGTCACGATTTGCTTGGCGGTCAGCTTGTTGATGGCGGGCATGGTCCGATCCCGGTACGAGGGTGCCCAAGCGGTTGCCCAAGCACAACGCGTATCCTTGGCGGTCCTGACGTACCCCCGTGCGACCACGTCACTGGAGAATATGGTGCTGCATCAACGGGTTCGACAACCCGGAAAACCACGCATGGCCATGCAGATCAAAAAACTGGCGGAAGGGGTGGGATTCGAACCCACGGTGGAGTTGCCCCCACGGCGGTTTTCAAGACCGCTGCCTTAAACCACTCGGCCACCCTTCCCCATCCGCGAAGGCGCGCGATCATGCGCGCCGTGGCGTCACAGGCTTGTCTATGGCCCCCTGGGGATCAGCGTCAATGTATCGATGCGCGGATCGGGGCGGCGCGGGTGCGCATGGCGGCGGCGGAGAACCGGGCTCAGGCTGGCCGAAGGCGGGTGAGCTGGTCGAGGAGGGCACGGTCGTGGAGGAGGGCGAAGCGCTCCTTCGGCGTGAGCCAGGCCTGTGCCTCGGTCAGGGTTTCCGCTTCCACGATCTTGGCGCGGGCGAGCGTGTGGTCGGCGTCGATGGTCCCGCGCGGCCGGGGCGTGCCTTCGGGCAGCATCATTGCGTGGGCGCGGGCGAGGGGCGGGTCGGCGTGGAGCGCGGCGAGCGCGTCCGTGTCGTCGAAGCCGCGGGCCTCGTTGCGGCGGGCGAGTTCGCCGGCGCGGCGGGCGATGGACGGCTGGGTCTGCTCCTCCGGCGTCACCAGTAGGCCGCGGTGCTTCAGCGCGAGCCCGAACGCCAGTTGCCCGCTCGCCCAGGAGAGCGGGATCGCCAGCACGAGGCCGAGGATCGTCGGCGACATCCACAGGAACAGGGAGGTGGCGATGGCAAAGGCCGCGACGCCGGTGACGAGGCCGAGGCCGGTGTGCCAGCGGTGGCGGCGCACGATGTCCGAGAGGGGAATCGAGCCGTCGTCGCGGCGCTGCGGGTTCCAGCCGGTGTCGCGCCCGGCCAGGATCTGGAACACCGAGCCCGACTGGACCAGCATCGCGATCGGCGCGATCAGCGCCGAGAGCAGGATCTCGATCAGGAAGGACAAGGTCAGGCGCCCGGCCCCGCCGCTGGCCCGCCGGGTCTCGCCGTCCAGAAGCGCCAGGATCAGTCCCAGAAACTTCGGGGCGAGCAGGATGCCCATGGTCAGGGCGAAGAGCTGGAGCGCGCGCACCGGGTCGAAGCGCGGCCAGACCGGATAGAGGCCGAACTCGGCGGAGAAGTATTCCGGGCGCACCCAGGCGGTCTGCAGCACGATGATGATGCCGATCACGAGCTGGGCGAGCCAGAGCGGCGAGGCGACGTAGCCGGCGATGCCCGTGGCGAAATGCTGGCGCGAGGCGGGCGCGAGGCCCGCCGCACCGATGACGCGGGCGTGCTGGAGGTTGCCCTGCGCCCAGCGCCGGTCGCGCACGGAGAGATCGATCAGCGAGGGCGGGCTCTCCTCGTAGGAGCCCTCCAGCCGCGGCAGCATGGTGACGCCCCAGCCGGCGCGGCGGATCAGTGCCGCCTCGACGAAATCGTGGCTGAGGATGTGGCCGCCGAAGGGCGGGCGGCCCTTGAGGTCCGGCAGGCCGGCGGCCTCGGCGAAGGCCTGCATCCGGATGATGGCGTTGTGGCCCCAGTAATTGCCGTCGCGGCCCGACCAGACCGAGAGGCCGGTGGCGATGACGGGGCCGTAGATGCGCGCGGCGAATTGCTGGAGCCGGGCGAACAGGGTGTTGCGGTTGATGATGAGCGGCAGGCTCTGGATGATGCCGGCCTGCGGGTCGGCCTCCATCGCGGCGGCGAGCCGCACGATGCAGTCGCCGGTGAGCAGGCTGTCGGCGTCGAGCACCAGCATGTGGTCGTAGGCGGCACCCCAGCCGGTGACGAAGTCGCCGATATTGCCGGCCTTGCGGTGATGGTTCTTGGCCCGGTGGCGGTAGTAGAGCCGGGCTTCGGGGCCGAGCTCCGCGCGCAGATCCAGGAACGCGCGCTCCTCGGCGACCCAGGCGTCGGCCTGGGTCGAATCGGAGAGCACGAACCAGTCGAAATGGCGTCCGAGGCCGGTGGCCTCGACCTCCTCGTGCATCGCCTGGAGCCCGGCGAAGACCCGGGCGCTGCCCTCGTTGTAGACCGGCATGACGATGGCGGTGCGGGTGGAAAGGCTCGCCGGACGCGGCGCCGGCTTGTCCCGCAGCAGCAGCGTCGCGAAACCGAGGAGCGCGCCGGTGAAGGCCAGCGCGATCCAGGAAAAGTTCAGGACGAACAGCACCAGCAGCACGTACTGAAGCCAGGTCGCGCCGCCGGAGACCGAGATCACCTCGTACATCTGCCACGCGCCGTAGGCGGTGAGGGCCGCAGCCCCGCCGAACACGAACAGGCGTGCCGCCAGCGGCCCGCCGCCGCCGTCGCGGCGCGTCGCGGGCGGGGTGCGCAGATCCTGCACCGGCATCGCCAGCCTTGCGCGCGGCGGCATGGAGGCCGGGGCGGGCCGCGCCTCGGCCTGGTGCGCCACGGGGCGGTCCATCACGGTCGAGGCGCTATCGGCGGTATCGGGCATCGTGGCTCCGGCGAGGGGTCAGCAAGGGGCTGGCAAGGGGCCGGCAAAGGTCCGGGAAGAGGTCACGGCGTCCAGCGGTACAGCCACGTTTCCGTGATCTGTCGCCCTTCCGTCTTGAGGGCAAGACGCAACTCGCAGGCCCGCTCGCTGCCCGGATCGAGTTCGAAAGCGACGCGGACGGTACGGGTCTCCGGATGGGCGATCCAGCGGGTCGCACCCTCGACGATCCGGCCGGGGCCGGCGATCAGCACCGTCTCGACGGGCACGACGGCGCCCTCGGCGGCGAACAGCCCGTCGCCGGTAAAGTCGACGAGGAACAGGCGCCGGGGATTGGCGGTGCCGCGGCCGCTGCGCGTGCTCGTGACCCGCGCGAGCGGGCCGCCCTGCGGCGATGTCGGGGCTTGCTCGCGGCCCCAGTTCTGCCGGTAGGCGAGGCGGACCTCCTGGCCCGCGGGCAGGGCCGCCTTCGGCCGCCAATAGGCGATGACGTTCTCGTTGACTTCCGAATCGCTCGGGATCTCGAGGAGCGTCACGGCGCCCTCCCCCCACAGGCCCTCGGCGCCTGCCTCGGCGCCGCCGGTGGCCTCGCCCGGCTCGACCCAGAGCGAGGGGCAACGTTCCCAGTGGTGGCCGTCATCCTCGAAGGTCGTGAAGGACCGGTCCCGTTGCGTCAGGCCGAAGCCCTGCGGGCGGTTGTCGAGGAAGCCCGAGATCTGGAGCGTCTCCGGGTTGCGCACCGGGCGCCAGATCGCCTCCCCGCCGCCGTTGCGGATCTGCAGCCCGCCCGCGGCGTAGACCGCGGCCCGGGCGTCGTCCGCGCCACGCCGGTCGTGCGGGCCGAACAGGAACGGTGCCTGCATGCCGCTTAAGCCCAGGTGATCGACGGCCTTGCGGGTGACCAGGGTGGCGGTGACCGACGCCGTCGAGGTCTCGCCGGGGCGCAGTTCCAGGCGCAGGGCGGCGGCGAGGGAGTCGGAATCGATCAGGGCATGGATCACCAGCGGGCCGTCGGGCGTCTTCGGGCGCTCCACGAACAGGGCGCGCCAGCGGGGGAATTCCTCGCCGCGCGGGTCGGCCGGTCGCAGCATCAGCGCGCGCCCATCGACGCCGAATTCCTGGCCCTGCCCCACCAGCCGGTAGAAGCAGGCGCCCTGGAACACCGCGAAATCCTGATGCCGCTCGCCGAAGCGCGCGCGGATGCGCAGGCCGGAAAAGCCCGGCTCGCGACCGGACTCCGGCAGGGCCGCCGCCCCCGCCTCCGTGCCCGCGTCGTAATGCGTACGGTCGTAGACGACGGGACGGACCACGCCGTCCTCGACGAGGAACAGGGCGACCCGGTCGGTGAAGTAGAAGCCGCGCGCCAGCGGCTCGACCGCGAAACCGTGCGGCTCGCCGCCCCAGATCAGCGCCTCGGGCCGGATGCGGATCGCCTCGTAGGCTTCCCGCGACAGGTTCTTGAGCGCGTCGGGGACGTCGTTCGTGGTCTGAGCCACGAAGGGCCGGTTGCCGAGCGCCCGGGCGAGGTCGGGCACGGTGGCATCCGAGAAGGGCGAGCCCGCCGCGGGCAGGGCCGGCGGTGCGGCCTGCGCCCCCGCCCGGCCGGGCAGCAGGGCCAGGGCGGCGCCGGCCGCGGCCCCGCCGAGGAGCCGGCGGCGGTCGATCGGCGCCGGACCCGCATTGCCGGTCGAAACGCGGGTCGAAAGGTCGGTCGGATGCGTCATTCCCTCGTCGGCTCTCACGGTCATCATCTCAAAGTCATCGCGTCTCTCACGAAACGCCTGCTGCGCCGCTGGGCCCGGAGGGGAGACGATCGGAGACCGGTCGTTTCGTGAGGCACTGTTCGTCTCGGAGCGTTCTCGGGGTGAAGAACGGTCGCAGATAGGATCTCAACGCCTGAACCGGGCGTTAAGGTTGCCGGCTTTGCCTGAGACTTCGCTGCACGTCTGCAGCCATTTGCGTTTCCGGGCGATGCGCCGCGGCGAAGCAGGCACCGAGCCCGGACGAGACGAAGGCCCGTGGACCTTCCGGTGCCGGCCAGCGTAAGAGGCTTGCGATCTCGCACGCCGCGTCAGCGGTGCCCGCCGTCTCGCGTCCCGCGAGCCTCCTGTCCAGCCTATGAGACGATGATTCTGCCGATGATTGTCACGCAGATCACCCACCATGACCTCGACGGCTACGGCGCCTCGACGGTGGCCGCCGCGTTCGCGGACGTGACGCGGGTGGTGCATGTCGCCCGCTATTCCGATGTCGGCCCGGTGGTGGAGGACGAGCTGAAGCGCCTGCGCGGCGCGGCGGCTTCCGAGACGCTGCTGATGACCGATCTCGGGCTGGAGGAGCCGACCATCGCCTTCCTGCGCCGCTTCGCCGCGATGAACCGCGGCCGGGCGGAGGGCACGCATCACCGCCTCGTCGTGCTCGATCACCACGCCTCCTCGATCGATCAGCTCAAGCGCCAGAACCTGGAGACCGCGCCCGATCCGGAGCGCGCGGGGCTGCTGCGGGCGGATCTCGGCGACCCGGAGGTGTTCGTGCTCATCGACGAGGCGCATTGCGCCACGCGGATGACCCATGACCAGCGCGCCCTCTACGCGCCCGAGCCGAAGGTGCCCGGAGAGACGGCGGCGGCCGACCTCGCGGCGCTGATCGAGTCGGTCGAGGCGCTCGACCTGTGGAAGAAGGGCGAACCCGCCTTCGCCGGTGGGCTCGCCCTCGACGAGATGTTCTGGGACAGCGTCTCGACCCTGGTGCCGGCGAGCCACCCCTGGCACGACCGCTTCGTCTCCGATCTGCTGATGGCGGCGGCCGGCCTGCTGCGGGCGGGCTCCACCCCGGCGGAGCTGGAGCGCCGCTCGGGCGAGTTGCGCGCCCGCCTCGTCGATGGCCTCCTTGCCGGTGAGGCCGGCGACGATCCGACCTTGACCGCGCGCCAGCGCCTCGCCCGGGCGCTCGCCCGCTCGGACGCGCTGTTCCACCGCCTGTCGGACGGCACGCTGCTCTCCTTCGGCCTCGATTCCGGCACCTTCCAGCGGGTCTCCGATCAGGTGATGGAGGCGGGCCGGGCCAAGCGGGTCGTCAACGTGCAGCGGGCGGGCACGCTCTCGTTCCGCTCCGTCGACGGCACGGCGCTCGACGGCGCCCGCGCCTTCCGCGGCGGCGGCCACCGCGACGCGGCCGGCGGCAAGCTGCCCCAGGGCAGCGCGCATTCCCGCGAGGACGCGGTCGCCCAGGTCGAGCCGGTGCTCAACCCCCCGCCCCCCGACCTGTCCGGCAGCCCGTTCGCCGCGCTGAAGAACTGGAAGGGGTGACTGCCAGCTCTCAGGTACAGGGTGCCGTCTCATACCGTTTCGGCCGATCACGTCGGCTGTGTCTGCGTGCCCCCCTCTCCCCGCCCGGCGGGGAGAGGGGGGCACCAGCCGGCCGAACCGATCAACCGAAAATGCTCTCAGATCCCCAGGTTCAACGGCAGGTCGAACAGCGTCGAGTGATCGACGTAGCTGACCCGCAGGGTGTGCTCGCGGGCGCCGTCGGGCAGGGTCTCGCCCTCGCGCAACGTGCGGATCATGTCGCGGGCGGCGCGGAAGGCCATGCCGCAATCCGGGCAGTCGCGCGTTTCCGTCCGGCCGACCGTCCGGCCGTTCCGGCATAGCTCGAAATGAAAGAGAGGCATCCGGTGCCGGTCTCCGAGCAGAGTTCGGAGCACCTCGTGCAAGCCTTGAGCCGCGATGGTGAAGACAACGCGATGTGGTGGAAATTTCGCTTGCCTGCCGGGCGATTGGGCAGGCGTTCCGTTCTGGCATGAAAAAAACCCGCCGGCTTTCGCCGACGGGCTTTTGCAGGGGCCACACTCTCGCGCGCGATGGGAGCTGCCGCCTCGCCCTCGGACCGGCGGGGGAACTCGACCTGTCGCAGCGTTCAGGGAGCCACTATCCCTGCCGATCTTGGTTGGGTGGCGTGTCCTGATCCGCGTCGGCGGTGCGCGTGGGGGAGCCGGTGATGCCGTGATGTCTCATGGCCGACCTCCTTGTCTCAGGGCGGCGCCGCAGCGCCGATGACGAGAGGCTAGGACGGTTCGCGCACCGCGCGCAAGCCCCTTTCTTTCTCTTATCCGCCCTCTCGCCCGCCGCGGGCCGCGGCGGCCTGGCGCGGTCCCGTTCCTTGCGCCGGGGCGTCCTGCACCCGATCTGTCCGCAACGAGGGGAAACAGATTTTTCCGCCCCCGCGGGCGCGAAGCGAAGGTGCGTGACTGCCTGATGTCCTCTTCCCTGCCTCCCCTCTCCGTCCTCGATCTCGCCTTCATCCCGGAGGGCGCCACGCCGGGGCAGGCGCTCGCCAACAGCGTCAGCCTCGCCCGGCATGCGGAGGGGCTCGGCTACCGCCGCTTCTGGCTCGCCGAGCACCACAACATGGTCGGCATCGCCAGCGCCGCCACGGCGGTGGTGATCGGCCACGTGGCGGCGGGCACGGATCGCATCCGGGTCGGCGCGGGCGGGATCATGCTGCCCAACCACGCGCCGCTGGTGATCGCCGAGCAGTTCGGCACGCTGGAAGCGCTGTATCCGGGCCGGATCGATCTCGGGCTCGGCCGGGCGCCGGGCACGGACGGTCTGACGCTGCGCGCGCTGCGCCGCGACTACGAGTCGGCGGAGCGCTTTCCCCAGGACGTGCTCGAATTGCAGGCTCTGTTCGGCCCGGTGCGGGAGGGGCAGTCGGTTCAGGCGGTGCCCGGCGCGGGGCTCAAGGTGCCGCTGTGGATCCTCGGATCGAGCCTGTTCGGGGCGGAACTCGCCGGCATGCTCGGCCTGCCCTACGCCTTCGCCTCGCATTTCGCGCCCGATGCGCTGCTGCCGGCACTCGCGGCCTACCGCGCCCGCTTCCAGCCGTCCGAGCAGTTGCAGCGGCCCTACGCCATGGTCGGCGTCAACGTCGTCGCGGCACAGACCGATGCGGAGGCGCGGCACCTGTTCACCACGGTGCAGCAGCAATTCACCCGGCTGGTGCGCGGCACCCGCGGCCTCCTGCCCCCGCCGATCGACGACATCGAGGCGTATTGGCGCCCGGCGGAGAAGGCGCAGGCCTCGCGGATGCTGGCGCGCGCTCTGGTGGGCTCCCGCGAGACCGTGCGCGCCGGGCTGGAGGCGCTGGTGGCCGAGACCGGCGCCGACGAGGTGATGGTGGCCTCGGCCCTCTACGACCACGAGGCGCGGCTCGCTTCCTACGCGATCCTCGCCGAGGCGCATGGCGCCCTGGCGGCGCAAGCCCTGCCCGCGCGCTCAGCGGCCTGAGCGGACGATGTCCCTCGCGGGCTTGTCGGGAGCGGGCGGCGGGGGAATCTGGGTGATGTGACGCAGGGCCGGCGGCGGCTCCGCGGCCGCGACGGGGCGTGTACCCTCCTTCTCCGTCATCCGCGCGATGAGGCTGCCGAGGGCGAATCCACCGAGGCCGAGAAGGATCGCGAGGCCGGTGCGCTTGATCATGGCCGGTATCCAGGGCCGGTGTCGTCCGAACCCGGCGGGTCTGGACGCCGTCCATCGTGGCGCGAATTCGTTGACGGATCGTGCCACCGCCCGCGCGGCGGCGCGTGGTCCCATCCCCGGTCCGCTCGATCCCGTCGGAAGGGCGGATGGGAATTTCGCCCGAGCGCCGCGCGGGCCGGCCGACACGCTCAATGCGCGCCGCCGGTCTCGACGAACTTGAACAGGAACACGGCGGCGATCACCCACACCACCGGCTTCACCTCGCGGGCGCGGCCGGTCAGGGCCTTGAGCACCGCATAGGTGATGAAGCCGAAGGCGACGCCGTTGGCGATGGAATAGGTGAAGGGCATCAGCAGGGCGGTGACGCAGGCCGGGATCACCTCGGTGAGGTCGTCCCAATCGAGCGCGGTCAGGTCGCGCAGCATCAGGCAGGCGACGTAGAACAGGGCCGGCGCCGTGGCGTAGGCCGGCACCGAGCCGGCGAGCGGCGCGAAGAACAGGCAGGCCAGGAACAGCACGGCCACGGTCGCGGCGGTGAGCCCGGTGCGTCCGCCCTCCTCGACCCCGGCGGCGCTCTCGAGATAGGCGGTGGTGCTCGACGTGCCGAGCAGCGAGCCGGCGAAGATCGCGGCGGAATCGGCCATCAGCGCCCGGTCGAGCGCGGCCGAGCGCCCCGTCTCCGGCAGGAGCCCCGCGCGGTTGGCCACCGCCATCAGCGTGCCGGTGGCGTCGAACAGTTCGACCAGGAACAGCACGAGGATGACGTTGACGAGCCCCCCGGTCAGCGCGCCGGGGATGTCGAGGGCGAACAGCGTCGGGCTCAGCGAGGGCGGTGCCGAGACGACGCCCTGGAAGGCGTTGCCGGCAAAGACGAAGCTCAGGCCCGTCACCGTCAGGATGGTGAGGAGCAGCGCCGCCTTGATCCGCCGCGCCGAGAGCACCGCCACCATCAGGAAGCCGAGCGCGGCCAGCACGGTGCCCGGCTGGCGCAGATCACCCAGCGTCACGAAGGTGGCGGGGTTGGCGGCCACCACGCCCGCGTTCTTGAGCGCGATGATCGCCAGGAACAGGCCGATGCCGACGGTGAGCGCGATGCGCATGGAGCGCGGGATGCCCGCGACGATGATTCCGCGCAGGCCCGTCAGCGTCACGACGAGGAAGCAGAGGCCCGAGATGAACACCGCCCCGAGCGCTGCCTGCCACGTATAGCCCATGCCCTGCACGACGACGTAGGCGAAGTAGGCGTTGAGTCCCATGCCCGGCGCCAGCGCCACCGGCCAGTTGGCGATGAACGCCATCACGGCTGAGCCGAGCGCGGCGATGAGACAGGTCGCCACGAAGACGGAGCCCTTCGGCATGCCGGCATCGGCGAGGATGCTCGGGTTGACGAAGACGATGTAGGCCATGGTGAGGAAGGTGGTCAGCCCCGCCAGCAGTTCGGTGCGGATTGTGGTGCCGTGCGCGCGGAGCTTGAACAGGCGCTCCAACAGGTTCGGCGGCGCGGCGGCCGTGTCCTGCTTGGTGTCCATCGCCTCACAGCCCCTTCCCGGATGAGCGGTTCCGCACCGTCATCGCAAGGGTCCGCGAAGCAATCCAGTCACCGGCCGCGCGTCAGCGCGCCGTGCCCCGCCCGAACGCTCAGCGAATGGCCGTCATCCCGCCGCGGGCGGCCGGGCCCGACAGGGGCAGGCCGAAGCGTCCGACGCTGGGGCTGAGCCCGTTCGTGGTCCAGCGCGGATCGTGCGGACGCGGGCGCTCGGAGGGCGGAAGCTGCTGAACGAGCTGCCGGTAGCGCACCGATGCCTCGTCGTTCGGGAAAGCCTGCGCCGTCGCGGGGCCGGCAAGGCAGAGGCCGCTGAGGACGAGCGCGCCGAGCATCGGAAAACGGGTCATGGAGGGGACTTAGATTCAGGCCCGAGCCCGTCGGAGGACGGTCGCAGGAACGGTGATTCCGACATGGGCACCCGGATCACGCTCCGCAATCCGGGTGCCGTGCGCGTCGGATTATCGCGAAGGGGGTCAGGTCCGGCGCTGGACCGCGCCCTCCCGCTCGTTCCAGCCGTCGAGCACCTTGTCGAGCGTCAGCGGGTAGTCGCGGATGCGCAGGCCCGTGGCGTTGTAGACGGCATTGGCGAGCGCAGCCCCGGCGCCGCAGATGCTGACCTCGCCGAGCCCCTTGCTCTTGAGCGGGTTCGCCTTGTCGTCGAGTTCGGGCAGGAACACCGCGTCGATGGCCGGCACGTCGGCGTGGGCCGGCACGTGGTACTCGGCCAGATCGTGATTCACGAAATAGCCGTAGCGGGTGTCGGTCTCGGCCGCCTCCATGAGGGCGGCGCCGATGCCGAAGATCATGCCGCCGAGCGCCTGGGAACGGGCGGTCTTCAGGTTGAGGATGCGCCCGCCGGTGAACACGCCGAGCATCCGCCGCAGGCGGATCTCGCCGGTGTCGGCGTCGACCCCGACCTCGGCGAAATGCGCACCGAAGGAGTGCTGGGAATACTTCTCCTTCATCGCGCCCGGCTTGATCTCGCCCTTGGCCTCGACGCCCTGCGCCCCGGCCAGGGACGTCAGGTCCTCCGAGCGGTTGCCGGCGGTGACGCGGCCGTCGGCGAAAACGGCCTCGGAACTCATGCCGGCCGATTGCACCAGGGCCTGACGGAGGTTGTCGCAGGCCACGAACAGGGCCGAGCCGGCCGAGCCCGCGCCGAACGAACCGCCCGAGCCCGCCGCCTTCGGATAGGCGGTGTCGCCGATCTCGACGCGGATGCGCTCGATCGGCAGCCCCATCATCTCGCCCGCGATCTGGGCCAGGATGGTGTAGGTGCCGGTGCCGATATCGGTCATCGCCATCCGTACGGTGAGGGTGCCGTCGGGGTTGAGCCGCACGCTCGCCTGGGAGGGCATCAGCGGGTTGAGGCGCGAGGCCGCGGCCATGCCCATGCCGACGAGCCACTGCCCGTCGCGGCTGGCGCCGACAGCGCCGCGCTTGTCCCAGCCGAAACGCTGGGCACCCTCGCGCATGCAGGCGACGAGCTGGCGGGTGGAGAAGGGCACCTTCTTCTCCGGGTCCTGCTCCGGTTCGTTGCGGATGCGCAGCTCGATCGGGTCGATCTTCAGCTGCTCGGCCAACTCGTCCATGGCGCATTCGAAGGCGAGCTGGCCGACCGCCTCGCCCGGCGCCCGCATGGCGGAGGCGATGGGCACGTTGAGGTTGGCGAGCCGGTGCCGGGTCAGGCGGTTCTGCGCCGCGTAGAGCGAGCGGGTGACGACGGCGGAGGTCTCGTAGAAGACGTCGCCCGGCGCGGTCGCCGACCAGGATTCGTGGGCGATCGCGGTCAGCCGCCCGTTCTCGTCGGCACCGAGCCGAATGCGCTGGATCGTGTCCGTGCGGTGCGTCGCGACGTGGAATTCCTGCTGGCGGGTCAGGGCCACCTTCACCGGGCGCTTGAGGCTCTTGGAGGCCAGCGCGGCGAGCGTCGCCTCGGGCTGCGGCTGGAGCTTCGAGCCGAAGCCGCCGCCGATATAGTGCGAGACGAGCCGCACGTTCTCGGGCTTGAGCTTCAAGACCGAGGCCAGCGAGGCCTGGCCACGGTTGAGCATCTGGTTGGCGGTGTAGAGCGTCACCCGCTCGCCGTCCGGCCCCGCCTCCCACGAGGCGATGGTGGCGTGCGGCTCCATCTGCGCGTGGATCTGCACCGGGGTGGTGTATTCCACGTCGAGCTTCACCGGGGCGCCGGCGAAGGCGCCGTCGAAATCGCCGAGCTTGGAATCGGGCGGCGTCTGCGCCGGCTTCGGTTCGATCGCCGCGGGCCGGGCCGCCTTCAGCGAGGCTTCCGGCTTCTCGACGTCGTACTCGGCCCGCACGAGGGCGGCCGCCGCGCGGGCCTGCTCGAAGCTCTGCGCGACGACGAAGGCGATGGGCTGGCCGTGGAAGCGGATCTCGGTGCCCTGCAATTGCGGGTAGACCTGCTCCTTCTTCTCGCCCTGCTCCGGCACGTTCTCGTGGGTCATCACGAGCAGCACGCCCGGCGCGCGCTTGGCCGCGG
Source organism: Methylobacterium sp. AMS5 (assembly GCF_001542815.1). GTDB lineage: Bacteria > Pseudomonadota > Alphaproteobacteria > Rhizobiales > Beijerinckiaceae > Methylobacterium. The sequence continues at coordinate 3,893,359 of NZ_CP006992.1, read as the reverse complement.
AGACGTCGAGGCTGCGGATGCGGCCCTTGGCGATGCCGGCTTCGACGAGGAAGCCGTAGGCGGGGTTCTTCAGGTCGCGGGTCTCGTAGGCGTAGGGCGCCGCGCCCGTGACCTTGAGGCGCCCGTCGATGCGGTCGATGGGACGGCCGACGAGCCCGTCCGGCTTGCCGTCGAGGGGCGTCGCGCCGATCGGCTGGTTCATATCCATGGAGCGAGAATCCTCAGGCGCGCAGGGCTTCGGCGATGGTGGCGCGGAGCGTCCGGCGGGTGAGCGGGATCTTGAAGTCGTTGGAGCCCTGGCCGCGGGCGCCGTCCAGCACCCGCTCAGAAGCGGCATCGGCCGAGCCGGTCTCGACCAAGGCGGCCTCCGCCGCCGCGACCCGCCAGGGCTTGTGCGCCAGCCCACCGAAGGCGAGCTTGGCCAGCTTCGGCTTGTCGCCCTCGCCCTTCGCGATGATCGCGGCGACCGAGACCGTGGCGAAGGCATAAGAAGCCCGATCGCGGACCTTGCGATAGAGGTGCACGCCCTCGACCGGCTTGGGGAGCGTCACGGCGGTGATGAGTTCGCCGGCCTTCAGGTCGGTCTCGATCTGCGGCGTGTCGCCGGGCAGGCGGTGGAAGTCTGCCATGGCGATGCTGCGCCGCGCGCCCTGCGGATCGACCGTCTCGACGGTGGCGTCGAGGACGCGCATCGCCACGTTCATGTCGGAGGGGTTGGTGGCGATGCAGGCGTCGCTCGCCCCCAGCACCGCCATGATCCGGTTGAACCCGCCGATGGCCGCGCAGCCCGAGCCCGGCTCGCGCTTGTTGCAGGGCTTGGTCGTGTCGTAGAAATAGTAGCAACGGGTCCGCTGGAGCAGGTTGCCGGCGGTCGTCGCCTTGTTGCGCAACTGGCCCGAGGCGCCCGCGAGCAGGGCTTTGCCCAGCACCGCGTAATCCTTGCGCACCCGCGGATGCGCGGCGAGATCGGAATTGCGCACCAGCGCGCCGATGCGCAGGCCGCCGTCGTCGGTATCGGTCACCTCGGCGAGCGGCAGGCGGTTGACGTCGATCAGGGTGGCGGGCGTCTCGATCTGAAGCTTCATCAGGTCGAGCAGGTTGGTGCCGCCGGCGATGAAGCGGGCGCCGGGCCGCTCGGCGGCAAGGCGCGCGGCGTCCTGAACCGTGGCGGGACGCTCATAGGCGAAAGCCTTCATGGGGTTCGCCTCCTCAGATCTTGGTGCTGGCGTCGCGGATCGCCGCGACGATGTTGGGATAGGCCGAGCAGCGGCAGATGTTGCCGCTCATCCGCTCGCGGATCTCTTCGTCCGTGAGCGAGGCCTTCTGCGTCAGGTCGCCCGTCACGTGGCTCGGCCAGCCGGCCTCGAGCTCGGAGAGCATGCCCTTGGCCGAGCAGATCTGGCCCGGCGTGCAGTAGCCGCACTGGTAGCCGTCATGGTGCAGGAAGGCGGCCTGGAGCGGGTGCAGGCTGTCCCCATCCGCCAGCCCCTCGATCGTGGTGACGCTGTCGCCCTCGTGCATCACGGCGAGGGAGAGGCAGGAATTGATGCGCCGGCCGTTCACCAGCACCGTGCAGGCGCCGCACTGGCCGTGGTCGCAGCCCTTCTTCGAGCCGTTGAGGTCGAGATGCTCGCGCAGCGCGTCGAGCAGGGTCGTGCGGGTGTCGAGGGTGAGATTGTGCCGGGTGCCGTTGATCTCCAGCGAGACCGGCATGGTCTGCGGCTGCGGATCGACCGCCACCGGGGCGGCCTCCGCCCGGCCGCGCAGGGAAGCCCCCAGTGTCGCCAGCGCGGCGCAGCTTCCCATCACCGTGCGGCGCGATGGATCGAAGCGCCGGTCTCTCGTCGAATGGTCCGTCATCAGGCCTGCCGTCCCGCGCATCCGGACCGGCCGCTTGTGGCGGCCAGTCTGGAATGGATCGAAATCTGACAGGCGGAACGCGACAGCGCTCAAGTTGATCCGATCTAGCGCCGCGCCCCTATGGCGCAGGCTCGCTATCGGAGCGCGTCGAGCCGCTCGATGAAGCGCGGCTTGCGGGCGTGGCGCTCGCGGATCCCGGCGATGCGCTTACGGAACGCATCCGAGGTGCCGGCGTCCTCGGCGATGCTCTTCAGGTCGCCGAGGAGTTGGGCCGCCCGGTCGTAGCCGGAGGCGTTGCGCCGTTCCGCCTCGTCCTCGACCTCCTGCCATGCCCGCTCGCCCCGCTCCATCACCGCGGCGACGCGGGCCCGGCGGGCCTTCTCGGCCTCCTTCGCCTGACGCTGCCGCTCGGCCTCGCGCCGTTCGGCCTCCGCCTTCGCCCGCGCCGCGCGGATCGCCGCCGCCCGCGCCCGCAGCGTTCCCAGCGTGCGCCGGGGGCCGTCTTCGTCGGCCGGGACGCGGGCGAGGCGGCGCAGTTCCGTGCCGACCAGCCCGTCACCGTCCAGAACCCGCAGGAGCAGCGCGGTCTTCTCGGCCTCCGGTAGGGCCTCGACCGCCGCCCGCGCGGCCGTCGGTGCGGCGTCGGAAGCGGCCGGCTTCCGCTCGGCCGCGGCCGCGACGAGATCCGCGTCGATCCCGAAGAACTGCGCGAAGGCGGCGAGCGCCCCGGTCAGTGGGCGAAGGCCGGGCAGCGGCTCGGGCGTGTCGTCGGTGAGCGCGCCCGCTTCCGCCGCCATCAGCCAGACGAGGTAGAGCATCCGCAGGTCGCCCGCGAGGAGGTCGGCCCGTAGGGGCGCCAACTCGCCGAGCCGGCCGCTGCCGTCGTCGAGCCATTCGTCGTCGGGCTCTTCGGGATCGTGCGTGATGTCGAGGATCAGGGTGTCGCCAGAGGCGTGCAGCGTGGCGCCGTCGTACGCGCCGACGAAGTGCGCCAGCGTGGCCCGGTCGATCAGCCGCCTGGGCAGGCGCAGCATCAGCCGGCGGGTGCCCCAGTTCGCGAGGTAGAGGTGGACGTCGAACCAGCGGTCCATGAACGCCTTGGGATCGCCCTTGAGGTCGCCCCACTCGTAATGGTTCTCGAAGGTCGTGGCGGTGATCTCGGCCCGCGTCGAGATCGCGCGAAGGGCCGCCCGGTCGCCCTTCGAGAGCGGCCGGTCCACCGCCTGGAAGGCGTAGTACTGGTATTCGCTCACCGCTCCGCCTCCGTGCTCTTCAGCAATGGGGGAACAGGACGCCATCGGTTTCGAGAATGTGCAAGGCTTCCGCCAGGGTCTTGCCCTCGTGGAGCGGCCACCACTGCCCGGTGTGGCGCATCCCGTCGATGTCGAAGCGGTCGCGGCCCGTCCGGACGATGCGGGCGAAGGGTGCGTCGAATGCCTCGCTCGCATTCGCCCCCGATCCGACGCGATAGCGCATCAGGAAGCGGTAGCGGCCCCTGGACCAAGCGCCGCGGAGATCGACGACATCGTTGAATTCGCTCGGCCGGATCTCCGGCAGGAAGCGGGGCTTGAGCACGTCGCGGATGAACGTCTCGCAGGCGGAGACGATCGTCCGCTTCTCCTCCTCGCCGGGCAAGGCCGGCTTCGGCTTCGCCAGGGTGGGAAGCCATGTCCGGTGGGTGTGGCGCGCCATGGTTCCGGCTCCGTCCGTCGTCCGGCCCCGAGGATCGAACGAGCGGACGGCACGCCAAGCTGCCCGCCGCGGTTCTCAGCTCCAGGCGTGGAGCGGCGGGTTCACCCCGTTCAGCGCGTGGTTGCCGATGATCGCGTATTTCCAGCGCACGGGATCGTGAAGCGTGTGGGTGCGGGCGTTGCGCCAGTGGCGGTCGAGGTTGTGCTCGGCCAGCGTCGAGCGGGTGCCGGAGAGTTCGAACAGGGTGTTGGCGGCGGCGAGCGCGGTCTCGGTGGTCAGCACCTTGGCCTCGGCGACCGCGATCTGGGCCGCGGCCACGCTCTCGGCCGTCGGGTTTGCCAGCGCGGCGTCGATGGCCAGTCCCGCCCGGTCGAGCAGGGCTTCGGCCGCGTGCTGGCGGATCGTCAGGTCGCCGATGCTGCGGATGGTGTAGGGGTCGTCGGAGGCCCGCTCCCCGCCGCTGTCGATCCAGGGGCGCGCCTTCTCGCGCACGAAGTCGATGGTGTCGTCGAGCGCCTCGCGGCCGATCCCGGCATCGACGGCGGCCTGGATGATCTGGAAGATGGCGCCATCGGCCCGCGGTGCTTCATAGGCGCGGTAGCCCGGCACGAGGTGGCTTTTTTCCACCCGCACATCCTCGATGATGACGGTGCCGCTGGCCGTGCCCCGCTGGCCGAAGGCCGACCAGTCGTCGATCACGGTGAGGCCTGGCGCATCGCGCTCGGCGATGGCGTACCAGGCGCGGCCCTCCGCATCGAGAGCGACGATCGGCACGAGATGAGCGAGGAGCGCGCCCGACGAGTAGAACTTCTGGCCGCGCACGATGACGTGGTCGCCGTGATCGGTGAAGCGGGTCTCGAACTCGGCGGCGCGCTTGGTGCCGCGCTCGGAGAAGGCGTTGCCGAAGCGGGTGCCCTTCAGGACTTGCCCGAAGAGAAGCGCCTGCTGCTCCGGATCGGAGACCGTGCGGACCGCCGCGACGATGCCGAGATGGTTCTGCGCGATCTGCGCGATGGAGGGGTCGGCGGCGGCGATGATCGCGATCACCTGCGCCAGCGTCTTGTAGGAGACCTCCGGCCCGCCATAGGCCCGCGGCACGTTGATCGACCACAGGCCGCTCTGGGAGAAGGCGTCGAGCTCGGCGAGCGGGCGGGCGTTGGTGCGGTCGCGCTCCGAAGCGCCCTCGCGGAATTCTTTCGCCAGTTCGTGGGCGATGCGGATCGCCTCGGCGTCGTCGCGGATGACATGGGCCGGGGTCGCGGGGCGGGCAGGCCCCGGCACGCCCTGCGGCCGGCTGCCGGCCTCGGCCGTGGTGGGATTGACGGCAATGGTCATGGAGCGGTCTCCGTCGGTTGAGAGGGAAGTGGGAGGTGATCGGAAGAGCCGCGTCCCACCCTCTCCCCTCATCCTGAGGTGGCGGCGCGGAGCGTCGCCCTCGAAGGATCCTCCGGGGATCGCGCGGGATCCGGAGGATCCTTCGAAGCGGCTGCGCAGCACCTCAGGATGAGGATGCGGGTGGGACGAGCGTGAAGGTCAGGCTGCCTCGGCCCGGCGCTCGCGGGCGGCTTCCAGCGCGCGGACCCGCGGGATCACGTGCTCGCCGAAATATTGCACCTCCTCCTGGAAGTGCAGGAAGGCGAGCAGGGCGAGATCGACGCCGGCATCCTTGAGGGCGAGGATGCGCTCGGCGATCTGGTCGGGCGTGCCGATCAGGTTGGTCTTGAAGCCGTCGTTGTACTGGACGAGATCCTCGAAGCTGGATTTTGCCCAGTTGCCCTCGCCTTCGGGGGAGGCCTTACCGGCGTTCTTCACCTCGTGGCCGAAGGCCTTCACCGCGTCCGGATCGGCATTCTCGATGATCTCCTGAAGGACGGCGCGGGCCTCCTCCTCCGTCTCGCGGGCGATGACGAAGGCGTTGACGCCGACCTTCACGGAATGGCCGTTCGCCTGGGCCTTGGCGCGCAGATCCTCGACCTGCGCCCGCACGCCATCGGGCGTGTTGCCATTCGTAAAATACCAGTCGGAGACGCGGGCGGCCATGTCGCGGGCGGCGCGCGAGGAGCCGCCCTGGAAGATCTCCGGCAGGTTCGGCCCCGGCTTCGGCTTCAGGGTGTAGTTCGTGTAGCGGTAGAAGTCGCCGCGGAAGCTGAAGGCGTCCTGCGTCCAGATCCCGCGCAAGGACCGGATGAACTCCTCCGAGCGGCGGTAGCGCTCGTCGTGGTCGAGCCAGGGCTCGCCGATCGCCCGGAACTCGCCGGAGAACCAGCCCGAGACGATGTTGACCGCGATCCGTCCTTCCGTGAGCTGGGCGATCGTGGCGATCTGCTTGGCCGCGAGCGTCGGGTTCCAGGGGCCGGGCAGGATCGCGGCGATCACCGTCAGCCGGGTCGTGGCGGCGGCCAGCGCGTGGCTGAAGGCGACCGATTCGTGCTGGTACTCGGCACCGTAGCCGGCGGTGAAGCGGATCTGGGTCAGCGCGTAGTCGAAGCCCGCCGCCTCCGCGATCTGCGCGAGCTTGCGATTATAGTCCGCGTCCCAGCTCGTGCGCTGCGCGATCTTGCTGATGACGAGGCCGCCCGAGACGTTGGGCACCCAGTAGGCGAAGCGGATCGGTTCGGAGGCGGAGGACGGGTTTTGAAGCGACATGGTGGCGCGGCGCTCGCTTTGATCTGGAACAGTTCGAGATGAATGCGGTTTTTTCGGCTTCATCATCTTGTTGTGTCGGATCATTGCTGCGGAACAAGCTATCGTCAAAGGAATGATTGGGCGTTTTTTCAGCTCATCGCGAAAGCTCGTTCTTCATCGTACGGCATCCGGGCGAAGAACGTTGTCGTTGAATACGATCCGCCATCGAGACCCCTCCGAAACGAAAAGAGCCGCCCGGTCGGGGCGGCTCTCGGTCGATCGCCGATCGTGGTGGCGGGTCTTCAGTAGACGCCGCCGGCCTGGGCGGCGGCGCCGGCATCGGGCGGCACCGCGGCGGGGGCGGCCGGGGCGACGTAGGAGTCCGGCGGGGCGGTGCCGGGCTTGAACGCCTCCAGAATCGTGCCGCCGCCCTCGCCCGAGCCGGCGCGGGTGCCGGACGACGCATTGACGCGGATCAGCTTGATCCCCGCCGGCACGCGGAACGGGGTCGGCGGCTTGTCCTTGAGCGCCACCTTCAGGAAGTCGAGGACGATGGGGGCGGCGAGCCCGCCACCGGTCGCCCGGTCGCCGAGCGAGCGCGGCTTGTCGAAGCCGAGATAGACGCCGACCGCGAGATCGGGGGAGAAGCCCACGAACCACGCATCCTTGGCGTCGTTCGTCGTGCCGGTCTTGCCCGCGAGCGGCTTGCCGATCTGCTTGAGCAGGGTTGCGGTGCCGCGCTGGACCACGCCCTCCATGATCGAGACCATCTGGTAGGCGGTGAGCGGGTCGAGCACCTGCTCGGACTCGTCCACGAGCTTGGGCTCGTCCTGGCCCGACCACTTCTCCGCGTCGCAGCCGACGCATTTGCGGTTGTCGTGGCGGTAGATCGTCTCGCCGGTGCGGTCCTGGATGCGGTCGATCAGGGTCGGGCGGATGCGGCGCCCCCCGTTGGCGAGCATCGAGTAGGCGGTGACCATGCGCATCACCGTGGTCTCGCCGGCGCCCAGCGACATCGGCAGCACCGGCAGCAGGTCGTCGTAGACGCCGAAGCGGCGGGAATACTCGGCGATCAGCGGCATGCCGATATCCTTGGCCAGCCGCACCGTCATCAGGTTCTTCGAGTGCTCGATGCCGTAGCGCAGGGTGTGCGGACCGCCGGACTTGCCATCGTAGTTCGAGGGCGACCACGCCTCCTGGCCGGGGCCGGCCTCGATGGTGATCGGCGCATCCTGCACCACCGAGGACGGGGTGTAGCCGTTGTCGAGCGCCGCCGAGTAGACGATCGGCTTGAACGACGAGCCGGGCTGGCGCATCGCCTGCGTCGCGCGGTTGAACTCGGATTCCTCATACGAGAAGCCGCCGACCATGGCGTGGACGCGCCCCGTATACGGGTCCATCGCGACGATGGCGCCCGACACTTCGGGCTTCTGGCGCAGGCGGTAGGTGCCCTTGGCCGGATCGATCGCCTCGACATAGACCACGTCGCCGGGCTTGACCGCGGTGGCGACGGCGCGGCCGGTCCACTTCACGCCCTCGGCGGTGATCGCGCCGGTCTCGCGCTCCTTCGAGAGGGCGCCGCCGGCCTCGCGCTTGGGCTGGAGCCCGATCTGCGCCACGCCGCCATTGGTGTTCAGCACCACGGCGAGCCGCCAGGGGGCGATGTCGCCGAGCGCGGGCATCTCGGCCACCGCCAGGCCCCAGTCGCGGCCGGTGAGATCGACCTTATGCTCGGCCCCGCGCCAGCCGCGGCCCTGATCGTAGCGCACGAGGCCGTCGATGAACGCCTTGCGCGCGAGCGCCTGCATCTTCGGGTCGAGGGTGGCGCGCACCGAGAGGCCGCCCTCGTAGAGCTTGCTCTGGCCGTAGCGCTCGGAGATCTCGCGGCGGACCTCCTCGGTGAAGTAGTTGGCGTTGGCCGCGTTCGGGAAGGCGACGCGCGGGTTGACGCCGAGCGGCTGCTTCTTGGCCTCGGTGCCCTCCTCGGCGGTGATGTAGCCGTTCTGGGCCATCAGGCCGATGATCTCGTTGCGCCGCGCCAGCGCCTGCTGCGTGCGCCGGTAGGGGTGGTAGTTGTTCGGCCCCTTGGGCAGCGCGGCGAGATAGGCCGCCTCGTTGATCGTCAGCTCGTGGACGGACTTGCCGAAGTAATCCAGGGCCGCCGCCGCGACGCCGTGCAGGTTGCGGCCGGGGACGATGGTGCCGAGAAAAATCTCGTTGAGGTAGAGTTCGAGGATCTTGTCCTTCGAATAGGCCGACTCGATCCGCAGCGCGATCAGCGCTTCCTTGATCTTGCGGTCGTAGGTCTGCTCGGCCGAGAGCAGGAAGTTCTTGGCCACCTGCTGGGTGATGGTCGAGGCGCCCTGCTTCTTGCCGGACTGGGCGTTGGTGAGGATCGCGCGGACGATGCCCTCGGGGTCGATGCCGCCGTGCTTGTAGAAGTTCTTGTCCTCGGCCGAGAGGAAGGCGGCGACGACGATCTTCGGCATCGCCTGGATCGGCAGGTAGAGCCGGCGCTCGTGGGCGTACTCGGCCAGAAGCGAGCCGTCCGCGGCGTGGACGCGGGTCATCACCGGCGGCTCGTAATTGGCGAGCGCGGCGTGGTCGGGCAGGTCCTGGCTGTACTTCCAGTAGAAGAACGCGCCGACCGCGGCGGCGAGGCAGAACACCACCGCGCCGGCCGAGAACAGGAAGGCGAAGAATCGCAGGATGAAACGCATCCGGGGTCCGTTCCGTCGCTCGTCCGCTGCGCGCCGATGAAGGCCAAGCGCGAGGGCCTGCCGCGGGCACTGGTGAGGCCCCGCGTGGCCGCGCCTCTTGTCAGGCGGACGGGGGGCTCGTCGAGCCCCGTATCGACACCGGCTCTATGGTGAAACTGGGGCGATGCAAGGGGACCGCTCGAAAGCGATCCCCTTAAGCTTTTGTCCGCCTCAGTGTTTCTCACGAAACGCCCGCCGCGCTGTCATCGCCAGAACGGGAACGGTCAGAGACCGGGAGTTTTGTGAGGCACTCTCAGTCGCCGGCGCCCGCCTCCGCGGGCCGTCTCGGTTCCTTGGGCTCTCGCTCCGCTCGACGCCTCGGCAAAGGCCGAGGCGCTCTTCGCGCCGTGGAGCCGTGTCCGGCTCCTCAGGGTCGGAACGCGATCGCGCTTTTCCCGTTCTCGGCGGAGCGCGCTCCGAACGCCGCCGGACGCGAAAGCGTGGCCCGGCCGGAGAAGAACAGGTCCACGGCCTTGGCCATCGAACCCGTCACCCGCATGCGCCACTCTTCCGATTGCAGCTTCTCGAGGTCGCTCTTGCTCGACAGGTAGCCGAGTTCGATCAGCACGGAGGGCACGTCGGGGGAGCGCAAAACCTTGAAGCCGGCCTCGCGGTGGGGCTTCGTGCTCATCTCCATCACCGGGGAGAGCTGGCCCATCAGCCGGCCGGCAAAGCCCGAGGAGAAGCCGCGGGTCTCGCGCAGGGTCAGTTCCTGGAGGATGTCGGCGACCTCCGCCGGGGCCTCGCCGGATTCGGTGCCGGCGGCGGCGTCGGCCCGGTTCTCGCGCTCGGCGAGCTTAGCGGACTCGTTGTCGGTCGCCCGCTCCGAGCCGGTATAGATCGTGGCGCCCTTCACCTGGGGTGCGGCCGAGATCGAATCGGCATGGATCGAGACGAACAGGTCGGCCTTCGCCTCGCGGGCGATGCGCACCCGCTCGGCCAGGGGCACGAACACGTCGCGGTCGCGGGTCATCAGCAGGCGGTAGCGGCCGGTCTGTTCCAGGCGCTCGGCAAAGGATTGGGCGAAGCCGAACACGATGTCCTTCTCGAACACCCCCGTGGCGGCGATGGCGCCGGGATCGGTGCCGCCGTGGCCGGCATCGATGACGATGAGCGGGCGCGTGTCGGCGGTCTCGCGCACGGGCGCGGCCTTGCCCGCGGCGGCCGGGCTCGGATCGCCCGCCACCGCCGCCTTGCGGAAGGTGTCGCGATCGACCTTGCGGAAGGGAATCGAGACCAGCACCGCGCCCTCGCGGGTCTTGACCGTCTCGATCGGCTCGACCACGGCGGGCCCGGCGAGGTCGACCACGATGCGCGAGCGGCCCGGGGCGAACAGGCCGTAGCGGAACGAGGCGATGGCGCCGTCGCGCTTGCGGCCGCTCATCTTGCCCGGCTCCTGATCGAGCTGGAAATTGACCTCGGGCAGGTCGATCACCGCCCGGTCCGGCCGCTCCATCACGAAGGCGCGGGCCTCGACCGCCTTCGACAGGGTGAGGGTGAGCCGGGTCGTGCCGTCCCGGGTCGCGGTCTCGGCGGCGATCGCCACCGCCGCGCCGCCGGGCTGCTGGCTGCCGGGGCCGTCTTGAGCCGGCGCGGGGCCGGCGGCCAGCACCAGGCCGCCCGCGAGCGCGAGGACGGCGATGGGGCGGACGAGTCCGGTGCGGGGCAGGCGGGTGCTGTGCGGCATCGGGCGGCCAAGGGTCCGGGGAAGCCTCCGATACGAGATACGGCCGAGATGGTTAACCGTTCCTCACTTCGCCCCCGCCGATCCCGGCGCCGCTGTTGTGCCGGAGCGACACTGCCTGTCGCCACCCGTGTCCTGCCCTTCCCCTCCCCCTCCCCCTCCCCTGCCATCCCGACGGGATGTTCCGCCGTCCCGACGGATTTCGCCGGGTTCAAGCCCGTGGGGCGGTCTCCGGTTGTGGTCTGCCGGTTCACGGGAACGTGCGCGCGATGGCGCGCGCTCGTGACGAAGTGGCGATGGCCGTCATACGGAACCCTTGCAATTCTCCCGCGACACTCTGTAATGATACCGACCCCATTCCCGGGTTGGCGCTTCGGCGGCCCCTGGGCGCGCCCGGGGCATGTCGGCGCCCACCTCGCTCGAATCAGCAGCGTCAGTCGGCGCCTCCCGGCATCCGGGCGGGTGTCACGGCATTCGCGGCCTCCCGATCATCCGGGGCGGTCGTGCCCATGAAATCTGTACGGGCCGCTTGCCGGCCCACCATCTTCGCGAGGCCGGATCAGGATGGGAGGACGCACAGCATCGGTTGCCGCTGCTCGTGCCGAAGGCGCGCGGTTTTCGCGTCGCCTCGCCCCTTCCGTCGCCCCGGCCCTGTTCAACCCCCACCGCGCCGATGCCCGGCGCGTCAAGGCGGTTGACGGCAATCCCCTCCCCGCATCCACCGCGACCTCGGCGACGAGGCCGGCACGCGCCCATCTCCTTCCGGCCCGCAGGCCGGGGGCGGCGCCGCCGGGACCAAGCGGCGCGAGCGTGAGGAGAACGACGTCGGCCGCCATGTCGAAAGCACGTCATGGCCAACAACAAGATGCTCATCGATGCGATGCATCCGGAGGAGACCCGGGTCGTCACAGTCCAAGGCTCGCGGGTCGAGGAATTTGATTTCGAGGCGGCCAACCGCCGGCCTCTGAGGGGCAACATCTATCTCGCCAAGGTCACCCGCGTGGAGCCCTCGCTCCAGGCGGCCTTCGTCGAGTATGGCGGCAACCGCCACGGCTTCCTCGCCTTCAACGAGATCCACCCCGACTACTACCAGATCCCGATGGCCGACCGCCTCGCGCTGATCGAGGCCGAGGCGCGCGAGGAAGAGGAGCACCGCGAGCGCGAGGAGCGCCGTCCGCCGCGGGGCCGCCGCTCGCGCGGGCGCCGGGCCGAGGCCCGCGGCTCGCGCCACGACGACACGGTGAAGTCGCAGGACGCGGGGTCCGAGGCGGTCTCCGAGAACGACGCGATCACCGGTGAGGGCCGGTCCGCCGACGCGCCCGCGCCGGAGGCGATCGAGGCCGTGCGCGCCGCCCTCGTGGAGGAACGCGGCGAGGGCGACGCGGCCTCCGCCCCGGTCGAGGCCGGGGGCGATGCCTCCGCGAGCCTGCCCGAGGCGGCGCTGGAGCCCGGCGCGCCCGCCGAGGAGGCGCCGGCCGCCGACGCCGCTCCCGCGCAGGACACCGGGGTCGAGCCGTCCGACATCGCCGCGATCTCCGAGGCGCCGAACCCGCCCGTCGCGGATGCCGAGCCGTCGGCCGAGGCCGAGACGGTCGAGCCGCAGCCGGTCGCCGCCACCGCGCCGCTCTCCCAGGCCGAGGCCGAAGAGGCCGAAGAGGCCGAAGCCGAGTCCGACGAGGACGGAGAGAGCGACGAATCGGACGACGAGGATGCGGAGGACGACGAGTCCGACGACGACGAGGATGAGGACGACGACGAGTCCGAGGACGAGGATTCGGACGACGAGGATGACGACGAGGAATCCGAGGACGGCGAGCCGCGCGTCGCGCAGGTCGGCGGCTCGGGCGATGCGCTCGCCGAGATCCCCGAGCGTCCGCGCGCCTATCGCCGCCACTACAAGATCCAGGAGGTGATCAAGCGCCGCCAGATCATCCTCGTCCAGGTCGTCAAGGAAGAGCGCGGCACCAAGGGCGCGGCGCTCACCACCTACCTGTCGCTGGCCGGCCGCTACTCGGTGCTGATGCCCAATACCGGCCGGGGCGGCGGCATCTCGCGCAAGATCACCTCGGCCGCCGACCGCAAGCGCCTCAAGGAAGTGGTCGCCGACCTCGACGTGCCGGACGGGATGGGGATCATCCTGCGCACGGCCGGCGCCTCGCGCACCAAGCCCGAGATCAAGCGCGACTTCGAGTACCTGATGCGCCTGTGGGAGAGCGTGCGCGAGCTGACGCTGTCCTCGACCGCCCCGGCGCTCGTCTACGAGGAGGGCTCGCTGATCAAGCGGGCGATCCGCGACCTCTACAACAAGGATCTCGACGAGGTTCTGGTCTCGGGCGAGGACGCCTACCGCGAGGCCAAGGACTTCATGCGGATGCTGATGCCCGGCCAGTCCAAGGTCGTGAAGCCCTACCGCGATCCGACGCCGATCTTCGCCCGCTACGGTGTCGAGCAGCAGCTCGACGCGATGTTCTCCACCCACGTCGCCCTGCGTTCCGGCGGCTACCTCGTCATCAACCCGACCGAGGCGCTGGTCTCGATCGACGTGAACTCGGGCCGCGCCACCCGCGAGCACGACATCGAGGACACCGCGCTCAAGACGAACCTCGAGGCGGCCGAAGAGGTCGCCCGACAGGTGCGCCTGCGCGATCTCGCCGGCCTCGTCGTGATCGACTTCATCGACATGGAGGAGAAGCGCAACAACCGGGCGGTCGAGAAGCGGCTCAACGAGGCGCTCAAGAACGACCGGGCGCGCATCCAGGTCGGGCGGATCTCGCCCTTCGGCCTCCTGGAGATGAGCCGCCAGCGCATCCGCACCGGCGTGCTCGAATCCTCCTCGATCCCCTGCGCCCATTGCGGCGGCTCGGGTTTCGTGCGGGCGACCTCCTCGGTGGCGCTGCACATCCTGCGCTCGATCGAGGAGGTGCTGCTCAAGTCGGCGAGCCACAACGTCGTGCTGCGCACCCGCACCGAAACCGCGCTCTACATCCTCAACCAGAAGCGGGCGCACCTGTTCGATCTCGAGCAGCGCTTCTCGGTGACGATCACCATCTCCGCCGACGACCGGCTCGTGGCGACCTCCGCCTTCCAGCTCGAACGCGGTGAGCCGGCGGTCAAGCACGAGGGCCCGGTGACGGGCGTGCGCGCCGTGGCGATCTCGCCGGTCTACGAGGCCGAGGAGTTCGAGGACGAGGCGATCGAGAGCCAGGAGACCGAAGAGGTCGAGACCGAGGTCGAAGCGGAGGCCGAGGGCGCATCCGAGGAGCGCCCGGCCGCCGATGCGTCCGAGGAGGGCGGTGGCCGTCGCCGCCGTCGCCGTCGCCGTCGCGGTGGTCGCACCTCCGGTGAGGGCGAGGCCCGCGCGCGGGACGAGGACGGGACCAACAGCGAGGACGGGACCGACAGCGAGGACGGGACCGACAGCGAGGACGGCGTGGAAGACGGCGACGATGTGCCCGATTCCGGGCCGGAGACCGCCGAGGCGGCTCTCGGCGCCGCGGCCGAGCCGGACGAGACCGCATCGGACGCCGACGCCAACGGCGAGGACGCCAATGGACGCCGCCGTCGCCGCGGGCGCCGGGGCGGTCGCGGCCGCGGCCGGACCGAGCGCAACGGCCGTTCGGATTCCGAGCAGGATTCCGAGGCGGACGAGGCCGGAGCGGTGCGGGCCACGGAGGATTCCGAGGCGCATCCCGAGGAGACGGCCACCGATACCCTGCCGGTCGGCCCCGAGGAGCCGTTCAGCGATGCCGACGTGAGCACGGTCTCTCTCGCCGCCGAGAACGGCGCCGCGGCCGAGCTGCCGCCGGTCGTCCGCGCGTCGGAGGTCGAGCCGATCCAGGCCGAGTACTTCGCGGACGCCGCGACCGAAGCGGCAGCGCCCGCTCCGGCCGCCGCCGAGCCCGCGCCGGAGCCCGTCGCGGTGGTGCTGACGCCGCCGGACCCGAACCGTCCCAAGCGGGCCGGCTGGTGGTCGCGCACCAAGGCGGCGCTGTCGGGCGAGTGAGGTAAGGCGCGGGATCGCCGATCCCGCGCACGGCTCCGGACGCATCTTGACGCTTGCGAAGCGGGGTCCGGCTCAGCCGGGCCCCGCTTCGCGTATCAGGGGGGTATGATCCGGTGCGTTCCACGGGCCTTCCGACGGATAGGTCTGCGGTGCGCAGGCGTTCGGAAAGGCCGGGTGCTGCACGATACCGGAGCCGGCGGCTCAGCCCAGCCAACCCTTCAGCCGCGCCACCGCCTCGGCGCATTCGGCGTTCGAGCCGGCGAAGGAGAAGCGGATGTGGTGGCCGCCCTCCTCCGGGTCGAAGTCGAGGCCCGGCGTCGCGGCGACGCCCGCCTCCTCCAGCATCCGCCGGCAGAAGGCGCTCGCGTCGTCGGTGTGCCGGGCGATGTCGGCGTAGAGATAGAAGGCCCCGTCCACCGGGTGGATGTCGCTGAAGCCGAGGGATGGCAGCGCGTCGAGGAGCAGGGCGCGGTTGGCCGCGTAGCCCTCGCGGATCGCGACGATCTCGTCGAGCGTGTCGAAGGCGGCGAGCGCCGCGACCTGCGAGAGATAGGGCGCCGAGATGTAGAGGTTCTGCGCCAGCCGCTCGATCCCGCGGACCAGCGCCTCGGGCACCACCATCCAGCCGACCCGCCAGCCGGTCATGCAGTAGAATTTCGAGAAGGAGTTGATGACCAGCGCGTTCGCATCGAATTGCAGCGCGGTCGCCGTCGGCACGCCGTAGCTGAGGCCGTGATAGATCTCGTCGGAGATAAAGGGCAGCGAGAGCGCCCGCGCCGTGGCGCAGAGTTCGGCAAGCCGGGTCGGCTCGATCACCGTGCCGGACGGGTTGGCCGGGCTCATCACCAGCAGGCCGGAGAGGGGCTGCGCCGCATGGACCGCGCGCAGCAGTGCGGGGGTCGGGGCGTAGCGGTCCTCCGCGCGCAGGGTCAGCGGCTGCGGGATCAGGTCGAGGGCGCGCAGGATGCCGTCATAGGCCGGGTAGCCGGGGCGCGGCACGCCGATCCGGGCGCCCGCATCGAACAGGGCGAGGAAGGCCAGCACGAAACCCGCCGAGGAGCCCGTCGTCACCACCACCCGCTCCGGCGAGAGGCTGACGCCGTAGGTTTCGGCGTAGTGCCGGGCGATACGCTCGCGTAGGCGCGGAAGCCCGAGCGCTTCGGTGTAGGGGATGCGCCCGTCGGCGAGCGCTCCTTGCGCCGCCGCGATCACCGCGCGGGGCGCGGGCGCCGAGGGCTGGCCGACCTCCATGTGGACGACGCCCTCCCCGCGCCGCTCGCGGGCGCCGGCGGCGGCCATCACGTCCATCGCCAGGAAGGGCGCCACGGCCTGGGCGCGGCGCGAGAGGACGGGATCGGGGCTCAAAGGCGAGGCTCCTCACGGGAGAGGCGGGACCCCGGTCAGGTAGACCCTGCCGGCGCCCCGCTCAACCGCGGGAGGCGTCTGCCAAGTGAGCTGCGCCCGGCCGATGACGAGGCCGGCGTCTCCAGCTCTTTATTTTGACGCGCATCCTTTCGACGAACCGGGCGCCACTTCGTCGGAATGCGCTCTGGATGCCGCCGCGCACATCCCCCGATTCGAGGCCGATGGCGGACGGGGCCGCGTGTGGGCGCCCTGTGAAGCGGGCCGGATCCGCCGCGCGGGAGCTCCGCTTCAGGGCACCGTCTGCACCGCCCGGCCGAAGGCCTGCACCAGCCCGCCCTCGAGCTTGCCCTGCATGCCCGACAGGATCGAGAGCGCGTCGCGGCTCGACATCGGCGCCTTGTAGGGGCGTCGCTCGATCAGGGCGGCATAGATGTCGCAGATCGTCAGCAGCCGCACGGGGTCGCCGATCGCGTCGGCGCAGAGCTTGTCCGGGTAGCCCGAACCGTCGAGCATCTCGTGATGGTGGCGCGTCACCGCGAGCGTGACCGCGTCGCAGCCGCCGGACTCCGTCAGAATCTCGTGGCCGATCGGCGCATGGGTCTGCATCACGGCCCTCTCGTCGTCGTCGAGCCGGCCGGGCTTGTTGAGGACGGCGAGCGGGATGCGCGACTTGCCCACGTCATGCACCAGCGCGGCGCGGGTCATGAGCTGTTTGTCCGCGGCGGAGAGGCCGAGGCTGTGGGCGAAGGCGGCGACGACGCCGGAGACCAGCAGGCAGTGCTGGAAGGTCACGTCGTCATGCGCCCACACCTCGTCGAGCCAGCGCGACAGGCCGCCCTCGTGGATCGCGTCGAGCACCGGGGCGATGCCCCGCTCGACGCTCGGCATGTCGATCGGGCCGGACTGCGCCGATTCGAACAGGCGCGTCATCAGCGTGCCCGCCCGCTCGGTCTCGCGGGTCACCACGAGGTCGGCCACCGACTTCTCGGGCCAGACCTCGCGCACCAGCGAGCCGACGATCATGCGTGGCTCGGCCAGCGCCGACAGGCACAGGGTGGCGCCGAGGTTGCGCGCCTCGTTGAAGGCGGATTGCTCGTGGCCGCGGGTCAGGCAGATCAGAGGGGTACGCGCGCGCCCGGGACGGTTCGCCAGCAAGCGCAGGCAGCGCTTGGCTTCGGGGCGGTTCAGGGTGATGTCGGCGATCACACCGCGGAAGAGGCCGATCCGGTCCCAGGTCTCATCGGTGCCCACGACCCGGCACTCGGTGACCGCGCGCACGGCCTCCACCAAGTCCTGGCTACGATCCGGGCGGTCGCTCAGCACGACGATCACGCTGCCCTCCCCGTTCCGGCCGCATCCTAGCTTTCCCGGAATTTGAATTGCATCATTTAGCAAATTACTAAGATCGAACGACTTTCGGTTGAGCCGCAGGACGGGGCGGTCGCCGCGAAATCGCCGCAGCCCGGGAGCAGGAACGGCGCGAGGCCCTTCAGGGCGTTCCCGTCCGGATCAGATTCGGGTCGGCGCGACGGATGCGCCGTGCCATAGTTTCGTCGGCGGGGCCGGTGGGAACGCCTTGTCGATGGTCCCGGCCGGGATGTCGTCCCCGACATGCATTTCGAGGTATCGATGAAGCTCTTCCGCTCCGTTTCCGTCTTCGCCCTCGCCGGCGGCCTTGCGCTCGGTGCGGCCGTCGGCGCCCGCGCGGAGGATGCCGCCCCCTTCACCGACGCCCAGCGCAAGGCGATCGAGGGGATCGTCAAGGACTACCTCGTCAAGAACCCCGACGTGCTGCAGGAGGCGATCGCCGAGGGCGAGCGCCGCGCTCAGGAGACGCAGAAGCTCGCTCAGGCCGCCGCGCTGAAGGAGTCGCGCGAGGCGCTGACGAACTCGCCCCACGGCATCGTCGCCGGCAACCCGAACGGCGACGTCACCGTGGTCGAGTTCTTCGACTACAATTGCGGCTATTGCCGCAAGGCCTTCACCGACGTGCAGACCCTGATCAAGTCCGATCCGAAGCTGCGCGTGGTGCTCAAGGACTTCCCCGTGCTCGGCGCCGAATCGCTGGAGGCGAGCCGGATCGCGCTCGCGGCCAAGCTGCAGCTCAAGCCGGAGAAGATGTTCGACTTCCACGCCAAGCTGCTCGAGACCAAGGGCCGCATCAACGGCGAGCGGGCGATCGCCGTGGCCAAGGAATTCGGTGCCGACGTGGAGCGCCTGAAGAAGGACGCGCAGGGGCCGGAGGTGAAGGCCGCCCTCACCGAGAACGTCGGCCTCGGCGACAAGCTCAGCCTCTCGGGCACCCCCGCCTTCGTCATCGGCGACGAGATCCTGCCCGGCGCGGTCGGCGTCGAGCCGATGCGCAAGACCATCAGCGACATCCGCCAATGCGGCCACGCGAGCTGCTGAGCCGACCGACTCGGTTGGGCGCGTGAAGCGGGGCTGGCGAAGGGGCGATCACCCAAACGGGGATCGTGCCGTTCGTCGGGCGCGATCAGGGCAACCGCTCCCGAGCGATTCCTGGGCCCGGTGCGGATCGACCGCACCGGGCCCTTTTTCGTCAGGCCGCCGCGGGGCGGGGATCGCTCCGGAGCGGGCGCTCGCCGCGGATGCCGGGCTCGTTGCCGGCCTCGGGCCGTGCCTGGCCGCCGGGATAGGGCGGATCGGGGTTCACCCACTCCGCCCGCTGGCGCGGCAGGGCGCAAGGGTGCTCCTTCTGCAGGAAGCCGATCATCTTCTCGCGCACCTCGCAGCGCAGGTCCCAGGTCTGCGGCGCGTTGCGGGCGCTCACCAGCATCCGCAGCTCGATCACGCCCTCGCGCGCGTCCGAGACCTGCAGGTTGACCACGTTGCCGTCCCAGAGCCGGGACGCCCCGGCGATCCGCCGCAATTCCGTGCGCATCGCCTCGATCGGCGCCCTGTGATCGACGTAGAGGAACACGGAGCCGATCAGCGAGGCGCCCTCTCGGGTCCAGTTCTGGAACGGCTTCTGGATGAAGTCGGTCAGCGGCAGGACGAGGCGGCGCCAGTCCCACAGCCGCACGACGACATAGGTCGCGTTGATCTCCTCGACCCAGCCCCACTCGTTCTCGACGATGACCGCGTCCTCGATCCGGATCGGCTGGGTGATGGCGATCTGGATGCCCGCCACGAGGTTGGAGAGCACCGGCTGCATCGCCAGCCCGAGGATCAACCCGGCCGCGCCCGCCGAGGCGAGCAGGCTCACCCCGTATTGCCGCACCGGCTCGAAGGTCATCAGCACGATGGCGGTGGTGACGAGGGCGACCAGCGTCAACGCCGCCCGTTCGAGGATGCGCATCTGCGTGAAGTGCTTGCGGGCGAGCAGGTTGTCTTCCGCATCGAGCTTGAACCGGCGCAGGTAGATCACCGTGGCGATGTGGATCGCGGTGGCGCAGGTCCAGCCCGCCAGCGTCACGAAGGCGACGAGCAGCACCTGATTGAGGACGAGCCGGATCTGCCACGTCAGCGGCGCGGTGGAGACCGCGAGCGCCAGACTGATGACCAGCAGCGCGAGCCGGCTCGGCCCCCGGGTGCGTGACGCCAGCGAGCGCCAGAACAGGCTCTTCCCGCTCACAGCCCTTTGCGCGAAGCGGTAGGCCACCCCGTGCAGGGGCAGCACCAGCACGCAGCAGCCGGCCAGCAGGATCGGGCTCGCGACCCACCAGGGCAACTGCACGATCCAGCCGATCAACTGATCGAAGAATGCGCGAACTTCCGCCATCGATCACCTCCTCGTCAGGGAGCAATGATCGCTGCCGGGCACGGTTCCGCACTGCACAATAGGCCTGGAAGACAGCCCGAGAGGACGTAGTTTTTTGCAAGCCGGGCGGCCGTCCGCCGGTTCGCCGGCCCGCAGGCGACGATGTTCGCGGTGTCTTCGTCCCGACTGCTGTCGTGACAGAAGGATCGTCGCGCTCACGGCTCATGGCAGGGCGCGCCGGGCTGCCATCATCGGTGCTCTGCCGAAGCAACGTCCGCTCCCTGGGGATCCCTTGCCCCGACTCAGATAGCTATCTTATAGGTTGTTTAATCGTCGAATTTGAGGAAAATAAAACCTGAGGTATGATTGCGCAGCTTGCCGACGCCACTCCTGAAAAGGTAATGAAATGGAGCTTTTTGATAGTCGTTGGTACGCATCACAGATCGGCGACAGTACAATATCGACTGATATGCTCGACCACTATCGTAAATCCGGTAAATTTAGAGGTTTTTCGCCATCTCCGTACTTCGATACGAGTTGGTACGTTGCGGGTGCAGGCATAACGCTCGATAAAATCGAAAATCCACTCGCGCATTTCATCGAATTCGGCGGTGCGTCGCTTTGCGATCCGCACCCTCTTTTCAATACAAAATGGTACAAGTGGACGTATATGGGTGGTGAGGAATCGAATCTTCCGCCGCTCATTCACTATCTCTCGATAGGATGGCGAAACGGCGCGAAGCCTCACCCTTTGTTTTGGGCGGATTGGTATCGATGGAGATATATGCCGAAAAATAGTGATATGGATCCATTCTACCATTTTATTACAAAAGGGGATCGAAGCGATTTCAATCCAAATCCACTTTTCGACACCAAATGGTATCGGGACAGGTATGGCATTCCATCTAATGAAAACGCTTTGAAGAACTATGTTTATGGTGGTCACGAGATGCGTGATCCCCATGTGATGTTCAACTCGGCGTATTATCGTTCCGTCGTGTCGTGTGATGCCGTAAGTCCCCTGGAGCATTATTTAACAGAGCGAACGGGTATCGATCCTTGCATTTTGTTCGATGCCGATTATTTTGCGAGCCAATACGAGAGGGCATTTTCTGAAAAAGTTAGTGATAAAGTCCCTAATTTTGTACAATACGTAGAATCTAGTAAGATATGCGACATAGATCCGCACCCGTTGTTCTCGAAAAAATATTATTATGATCGGTATAAAGATGTTGGATCTTCCGGTCTGGATCCTTTTGAGCACTATATGAGGATAGGTTACCGGGAGAAAAGGCAGCCCCACGCTTTTTTCGAGCCGGATCACTATTTGGATCTGCGTCCCGGCGCGGGGGGGAGCAATCCGCTCGTGCGCTCCCTGACGATGGGCATCGTTCGAATGCTTCTGCGTGCTGCCCCTGGTCACCGGATACGGCGGAAGAAGGGCTCGTCATAAGCTGTCAGGATAGCCAGGCCTGGCGCGGAGAGAGCCGTTGCGCCGAGCCTCGGTCGTGCTGGCAAAATCCGAGGGCTGGGTAGCGCCGCCGACGGTGCCTCCAGCGGCTGATGCTGAGGATGCCCGGCGGTTCCCCCGCGAGGTCGTCACCGACCGGGAATACTCTCCTCCCGCAGCGCCCGGCGCAGCACCTTGCCGACATTGGTCTTGGGCAGGCTATCTTGGATCACGATCCGGCGGGGCACCTTGTAGCCGGTGAGGCTCGCGCGGGCATGGGCCCGGAGCGCGTCCGGCTCCACCGAAGGATCGCGCAAGACCACGTGGGCGACGACCATCTCGCCGCTCTCGCCGCAGGGCGCGCCGACCACGGCGCATTCGACCACCGCCGGATGGGTGGCGAGCACGTCCTCGACCTCGTTCGGGTAGACGTTGAATCCGGAGACGAGGATCATGTCCTTCATCCGATCGACGATGCGGATCTGCCCGTCCGGCGTCATCACCGCCACGTCGCCGGTGCGGAAGAAGCCGTCGACGGTCATCGCCGCCCGCGTCTCCTCCGGGCGGTTCCAGTAGCCGGCCATCACCTGGGGCCCGCGCACGCAGAGTTCGCCCGGCACGCCGAAGGGCAGCACCGTGCCGTCCTCGGCCCGGATCGTCACCTCGGTCGAGGGCAGCGGATAGCCGATCGTCCCGGTCCAGTCGGCGAGTCCGAGCGGGTTGACGCTCACCACCGGCGAGGTCTCCGACAGGCCGTAGCCTTCGAGGATGGTCTGGCCGGTGATCGCCTTCCAGCGGGCGGCCACTGCCGATTGCACCGCCATGCCGCCGCCGACCACGTACTCGACCTGCGAAAAGTCGACCGTGCCGATCTTCGGGTGGTTGTTGAGGGCGTTGAACAGCGTGTTCACCCCGGCGAAGTTGGTGAAGCGGGTGCGGCTGAGCGTCTTCACGAAGCCGTCGAGGTCGCGCGGGTTCGGGATCAGGAGGCAGCAGCCGCCGAGCCGGAAGAAGAACAGGAAGCAGGCCGTCAGCGCGAAGATGTGGTAGAGCGGCAGCGCCGTCACCGCCACGTGCCCGTCCCCATCCGCCGCCGGGGCGCGGAACCAGGCCCGGCTCTGCTCGACATTGGCCATGATGTTGCGGTGGGTCAGCATCGCCGCCTTGGCGATGCCGGTGGTGCCGCCGGTATATTGCAGGAAGGCGACGTCGCCGGGCTCGATCAGGACCGAGGGCCGCTTGAGGCCGCGGCCCGCCCGCACCACCGCTTCGAACCGGAGGGTCCGCCCGGCCGGCAGGGTGTAGGGCGGTACCGCCCGCTTCAGCCGCCGCGAGACGAGATCGACGATCCGTCCCTTCAGCCCCAGCAGGTCGCCCGGGCCCGCCACGACGATCCGCTCCAGGCTCGGCATCTGCGGCAGCGCCTGCCCGACCGTGTGGCAGAAATTCTCCAGCACGAAGAGGACGCGGGCGCCGGAATCGTTGATCTGGGCGGCGAGTTCGCGCGGGGTGTAGAGCGGGTTGACGTTGACGACGGTGCAGCCCGCCACCAGCACGCCGAGCAGCGCGACGGGACAGGCCGGGACGTTGGGCATCATCACCGCGACGCGGTCGCCGATGCCGTCCGCACCCTTCTCGCTGCCTTTGCCGGCCTTGCCGTAGCCGTTGGCGGCGAGCCACGCCGCCACCGCCTGCGCCGCGGCACCGATCTCGCGATAGCGCAGGCTCGCGCCGAAGCAGGTGATCGCCGGGCGCTCGGCGAAGCGCAGCACGCTGCGGTCGAACAGATCGACCACCGTGCCGACGGAATCGACGTCGATGTCGGCGGGAATGCCGGGGGGATAGGCGGCCAGCCAAGGACGCTCCGCGCTCCGGTCCTGCGCCATCCTCGTCTCTCCTGCCCTGTGGCCCGCGGCTTATGAGGGCCGGCCTCACGCCGGCTCCACCGCTTCCCGTCGTGGCTTAAGCGTTTCCGGCGCGTTCGATCAAGCCACGCCCACCCGCGCGGCTTGAGGGGCCGCCCGAGTCGTCCGCTGCGGCCGCAGGCGGGCGGCCACGAGCAGCCCGTGCGGCAGGGCAGCGAGCGTCAGCACCAGGGCGGCGGCGACGAGGTCACGGGCATCGAGCGGGCGGCGCGGCCACGGGCCGAACCCGGCATCGCGGGCGAGCCCGATCACGGCGGCGGCGAACCACAGGGCCAGGAAGCCCGCGACCCATCCCAGCAGCGCCCGCCCGGCCCTGCGCCAGCGGCTTCCGTTGGGCTTCGGACCCGGCCGGCCGGCCAGACGCGCGCCGAGCCCCATGGCCAGCCCGAACAGGCCCGCGGCGGCCCCTGCCCCCATTGCATAGGCGATCAGCATCGGCGTGCCGTTGAGGAAGGCGCCGCTGCCGGTGCCGAAGCCGGCCCGCAGCACGAGGCCGCCGAAGGTCGGGTGCAGGCTCACCCCCAGCAGCAGCGCGAGGCCGATGAGCCCGCCGACGACCCGCCGGACCAGCGAAGCGGAGCCCGGCGCCAGCATGACGGTCAGGATGCGGGTGAGTCCGTAGACCAGCGCGAAGGCGAAGAGCGGGTAGCGATCGAGGAAGAAGCCGTAGAACCGGGTCGCCACGTCCGGCGGCATCGCGCTGCGTTGATCGAAGCCGGTGAGGAAGACGGCGAACAGGGCGGTCAGCGCTGCCAGCAGCGGCGCTGCGGCGATCGCCAGGCGGCCCCGTTCCGAGCGCGATGCACGCGCCTGCGCCGAGCCGACCTCCGGGCCGGCGGAGAGCGCTCCGGTGCGGCTCACCGCTCGTAGTGTTCGCGCACGAGCCGGTCGAGCAGGCGCACGCCCCAGCCCGCGCCCCAGCTCCGGTTGATCTCGGAGGGGGTGGCGGACATGCCGACGCCCGCGATGTCGAGATGGGCCCACGGCACGTCGTTGACGTAGCGCTTGAGGAAGGCGGCCGCCGTGGCCGCGCCGCCGTGGCGCCCGCCGGTGTTCTTCATGTCGGCGAACTTCGAGTCGATCGCCTTGTCGAAGGCCGGGATCAGCGGCATCCGCCACACCTTCTCGCCCGCCGCCTCGCCGGCCGCGGTGATCTGGCTTGAGAGCGCGTCGTCGTTGGAGAACAGGCCGGCGATGTCCTGGCCGAGCGCGACGATGATCGCGCCGGTGAGCGTGGCCAGATCGATCATCGCCTTGGGCTTGTAGGTCGCCTGGACGTGCCAGAGCACGTCGGCGAGCACGAGGCGGCCTTCCGCGTCGGTGTTGATGACCTCGATGGTTTGCCCTGAGAGCGAGGTGACGATGTCGGAGGGGCGGTAGGCCGCGCCGTCGGGCATGTTCTCGACGATGCCGATGGCGCCGATCACGTTGGCCTTGGCCTTGCGCGAGGCCAGCGCGTGCAGGGTGCCGACGACCGCGGCCGAGCCGCCCATGTCGCCCTTCATGTCCTCCATGCCGCCGGCCGACTTGATCGAGACGCCGCCGGAATCGAACACCACGCCCTTGCCGATCAGGGCCAGCGGCGGCTCTGCGGCGTCGTCCGCCCCGTTCCAGCGCATGATCGCCACGCGCGGCTCGCGGGCCGAGCCCTGGGCCACGGCGAGCAGGGCGCCCATGCCGATCTCCTTCATCCGCGCCACGTCGAGGATCTCGACCTCGACGCCGAGGCTCGTCAACTCGGAGACGCGGCGGGCATATTCCTCGGGGTAGAGGACATTCGGCGGCTCGTTGACGAGGTTGCGGGCGAGGATCACGCCCTCGGCGACCGCCTCGGCGCTGCGCGCGGCGGCTTGCGCCCCGGACGGGTCGGCGACCAGCAGGGTCAGCGCGGCACCCCCCTCGTCCTCGTCCTTCTTCTTGGTCTTGTACCGGTCGAAGCGGTAGCTGCGCAGGCGCGCGCCGAGGGTGAAGTCGGCGACATCGCGGGCGCCGGCGGCGAAACCGGTCCCGTCGATCACGACGCGGGCGCTGCGTGCACCGACCTTGCCGGCGGTGAAGCCGCCCAGCACGGTCCAGTCGATCTTGGCCCGGTCCTTCTCCGATCCCAGCCCGATCACCACGAGCCGGTCGGCCTCCACGCCCGCCGGGGCCGGGAGGACCAGCGCGCTCTGCGCCTTGCCCTTGAAGCGCTCGCTCGCGGCGGCGCGGGCGACCAGCTCGACGCCGGGCTGGCCGAGCGCCTCGGAGGCGGCACCGGACAGGGCGAGATCGTCGCCCACGAACACCACGAGGTCGCCCCCGCGACCGCGCGACGACAGCGGCTCAAAGGCGATTTCGATCCCACCGGCCATGATGCTCTTCGCTCTCAACCCGTCTTCCGCCGGCTCCTCCGCGTCCCCCGCGAAAACCGGCGAACCTGTGTACCCGCTGAAACGCAGAACGCAACGCGGGGACGGGCCGCAGCCGGGGCAATCGCGCGAAGGCGATTGATCCTGACGTCTCGTGGGCCTCCGTCGCCGGCGCCCGCCTGCGCGGACGGTCTCGGTTCCTTGGGCTCCGCTCCGCGCGGCGCTCGTCAGCGTCGCGCGGCCGGGCTTGCGGTTTCGAGGGATGGCCCTGGGGCCGCAAGCCGGTCAGGATCGGGATGTTGCCCAGCGTATCCGGCGCGTTCGGCCGGTCGTTCGGCGCGGTACGTCCCCGGCCTGATCGGTCGAGGCTGCATCCCGTGGCAGCCGGCCCGGAAACGCCTGGTCGCGCGCGGCCCGTGAGCCCCGCTGGCGGCGCCGCGAAACGGCCTCAATCCGGGCGCCCCGAGACCCTTGGAGCCACGCGCCTCTCAGCGCCCGCAGACGCGGCATTCGGGACAGCTTGGCCTGGACGCCGCGACCGGCGAGAATGCGCGGCGCCGTGACCGGTGGCGAGGAAGGGGTTCGAGGGTCAGAAGGCGCAGATGACGCAGATCGAGCGCTACATATTCAGGATCGCGCTCGGGGCCTTCCTCACCTGCCTGATCGGCCTGACCGGCACGATCTGGGTGACGCAGGCCCTGCGCGAACTCGACCTCGTCACGGCCAAGGGGCAGACGCTCCTCGTCTTCCTGTTCATCACCGCCCTGTCGCTGCCGACGCTGATCACGGTGATCGCCCCGGTCGCCCTGTTCATCGCCTGCGTCTACGCGCTGAACAAGCTCAACGGCGATTCAGAACTCATCGTGATGTCGGCGGCCGGCATGCCGCCGCGCCAGTTGCTGCGGCCCTTCGCGACGCTGGCCTTCGCGATCAGCATCGTCGTCGCCTTCCTGACGATCCAGGTGATGCCCTCCTCCTTCCAGGAACTGCGCGACGTGCTGACCCGGGTGCGGGGGGATTTCGTCGCCAACGTCGTCAAGGAGGGCCAGTTCACGGCGCTCGACAACGGCATCACCTTCCATTTCCGCGAGCGCGGCGCCGACGGCTCGCTCCAGGGCCTGTTCATCCAGGACAAGCGCGAGCCCGGCAAGGCGGTGGTCTACCTCGCCGAGCGGGGGCGCGTCACCGAGGTCGACGGGCAGACCTACCTCGTGCTGGAGAAGGGCAGCATCCACCGCCAGCAGAAGGACAGCCGCGATTCCTCGATCGTGAGCTACGAGCGCTACGCCGTCGATCTCGCCGCCTTCACGCCGCCGGATTCCGAGACGGTCTACAAGCCGCGCGAGCGCTCGACCCTGGCCCTGCTCTTCCCCGATACGGGCGAGGGCTATTACCGCCTGCAGAAGGGCCGCTTCCGGGCCGAACTCCACGACCGGCTCTCGGCTTGGCTCTACCCGCTGGCGCTGGCCTTCATCGCGTTCGCTGCTCTGGGCGATCCGCGCACCACCCGCCAGGGCCGGGGCTTGGCCGTGGCCGGCGCGGTCGTGGGCGTGATCGCACTGCGCATCGCGGGCTTTGCCGCCAGCAGTGCGGCCGTGCGCAGCCCCGGCGCGGTGGTGGCGATCTACGCCGCGCCGCTCGGGGCGATCGCCCTCTCCTGCCTGCTGATCTTCGGCGGCGCCCGCACCCGCGCGATGAACGAGCGCCTCGGCCGGCTCGGCCGAAGGCTCGCCGGCAGCCTGCGGCGGCGCCCGCTCGCCGGTCGGGCCTGAGGGAACCGGCATGCTGATCGGAGCGACCCTCGGCCGCTACTTCGCGTGGCGCTTCGTGCGCACCATCCTCGGCGTGTTCCTCACCGTCTTCGCCCTGGTCTACACCCTCGACTTCGTCGAGCTGCTGCGGCGAGCGGGCGACGCGGAGGGCGCCTCGCCGGGGCTGATGGCGCAGCTCGCGCTCTACCGCACGCCCGCCGTGGCCGAGAGCGTGCTGCCCTTCGCGGTGCTGTTCGGCTCCATGGCCGCCCTGCTCCAGCTCTCGCGCAAGCTCGAACTCGTGGTGGCGCGGGCCGCCGGCATCTCGGCCTGGCAGTTCCTCCAGCCCGGCGCCTTCGTCGCGCTGGCGATCGGCGCGCTGGCGATCGGCGCCTACAATCCCCTCTCCGCCGCGCTCAAGCAGCGCTCCAGCGAGATCGAGGCGAAGATCTTCGCCAAATCCACCAAGGCCGGCACCGGCAAGGACCTGTGGCTGCGCCAGCGCAGCATCGACGGACAGGCGATCATCCGCGCCGAGACGGCGGTCGAGGGCACGACCACGCTGGCCGGCGTCACCGTCTTCCAGTTCGACGAGGCCGGCGCCTTCGCCGCGCAGATCGAGGCGGCGCGGGCGACCCTGCACGACGGCTGGTGGGAATTGCGCGATGTGCGCGTTCTCACACGCGATGAACCGCCCGAGAGCCACGAGGTCTACCTCGTCGCCTCGACACTCGATCCGAGCCAGATCCGCCAGCGCTTCACCCCTCCGGAATCTGTGCCCTTCTGGCAACTTCCGGAGACCATCGCACGCCACGAGCGGGCCGGGCTGGATGCCACGCGCTACCGGCTCCAGTACGATGTGCTGCTGGCAACGCCCCTGCTCTACCTCGCGAT
Source organism: Methylobacterium sp. AMS5 (assembly GCF_001542815.1). Taxonomy (GTDB): domain Bacteria; phylum Pseudomonadota; class Alphaproteobacteria; order Rhizobiales; family Beijerinckiaceae; genus Methylobacterium. Next base: position 3,865,282 of record NZ_CP006992.1, on the reverse strand, counting down.
GGTCCTTGTGGCGGCAACGGTTTCCTTAAGGTTCTTCCGCTTTGGTGGTGTCGGAAAACTGGTGCTGGGCGGGGTGAGCGCGGGCTTCGTGCTCTACGTCGCGCGGCAGGTCATGGAGGGCCTCGGCGCGTCGGGGATGGTCGCGCCGACAGTGGCGGCCTGGTTCCCGGCCGTGGTAGGAAGCTTGCTCGGTACGCTCACGCTTCTCTACCAGGAGGACGGCTGATGTGCGGTTGTCCGGGTCGGGACGGGTTCGGGCGTGCAAGGGACTATCGTGATCGGCGTGCAGGGGGCTGCACAGGGTTCGAGGGACGCGTTGCGTAAGGTCGCCGACATCGCGATCACGGTCTCCATGGCCGCACTGCTGACGGCAGCCTACGGGCTCGCCGCGCCGCGCGCCCATGCCCAGGCCGGACTGGAGAAGCTCGCCGGCGCCAAGGGAGGCGAGAAGGGCCAGCGCCTGCTCGTCGAGGCCGACGAGCTGATCTACGACAACGACCGCAACACCGTGACCGCGCGCGGCAATGCCGAGCTGCATTACGGCGCGCGCACGCTCCAGGCCGACCGGGTGCGCTACGACCGCGGCACGAGCCGCGTCTTCGCCGAGGGCAATGTCCGCCTCACCGACGAGACCGGGGCGCTGGTCACCGGCGAGCGGATGGAGCTGACCGACGACTTCAAGAACGGCTTCGTCGAGGCCCTGCGCATCCAGCAGACCGTCGTGATGAAGGGCGAGACGGTGCGCACCCGCATCTCCGCCCCGCGGGCGGAGCGAATCGCGGGCGAGCAATCGAGCTTCGACTACGCGACCTACACCGCCTGCGAGCCGTGCAAGGACCATCCAGAGACGCCGCCGCTCTGGCAGATCAAGGCGGCCAAGATCATCCACAACAATGAGACCCACACGATCAGTTACGAGGATTCGAGCCTCGAAATCGGTGGGATCCCGGTCGCCTACCTGCCCTATTTCGAGTCCGCCGACCCGACGGTGAAGCGCAAGAGCGGCTTCCTGACGCCGCGCTTCATCACCTCGACCCCGCTCGGCAGCGGTGTCGCGACCCCGTATTTCATCAACCTCGATCCGAGCTACGACCTGACGATCACGCCGGCCTTCGTCTCGCGCCAGGGCGTGCTGGGCCAGGCCGAGTTCCGCCAGCGCCTCGACAACGGCAGCTACAATCTGCGCCTGTCGGGCATCTTCCAATCGACGCCCTCGGCCTTCCTGCCGGGGCCGCTGGGGGCCGCCGACCGCGAGTTCCGCGGTTCGGTCGAGTCGCGCGGGCGCTTCTTCATCAACGAGCACTGGCGCACGGGCTGGGATCTCGTCGGCGTGACCGACAAGTGGTTCCTCGACAATTACCGCATCCGCAACCAGAGCATCACCACCGACTATTTCCGCGAAGCGGTGTCGAGCGCCTACCTGATCGGCCAGGGCGACCGCTCGTGGTTCGAGGCGCGCGGCTACTACTTCAAGGCCCTGTCGAGCTTCGACTGGCAGAAGGAGCAGCCCGTCGTCCTGCCGGTGATCGACTACGACAAGCGCATCGACGGGCCGGGCAAGCTCGGCGGCGAGGTGCGATTCGAGGCCAACGTCACGAGCCTGAGCCGCGAGGCGACCGACTTCCAGGGCATCCCGCGCACCGGCAGCTACCTGTTCGCCCCGAGCGTCAACGGGATCAGCTATCCGCTCTACGAGACCTGCACCACCTTCGTGCGCGACCGCTGCATCGTGCGGGGCCTCGGCGGCGTCGACACGCGGCTCTCGGCCCAGGTCTCCTGGCGCCGCAGCTTCATCGACGATTTCGGCCAGGTCTTCACGCCCTTCACCTATCTGCGCACCGACGCCTTCTTCGTGAACCCGAGCCGCTCGGGCTTCCAGAACGCGCTGGTGAACAACATCACCACCGTCGATGACGGATTCTCCGGCCGCGTCATGCCGGCGATCGGCCTCGACTACCGCTATCCCTTCGTCGCCGATTTCGGCGCGCTCGGCGTCCACACCCTGGAGCCGATCGGCCAGGTGATCGCCCGGCCCTCCGAGACCCGGATCGGCCGGCTGCCCAACGAGGACGCGCAGAGCCTCGTCTTCGACGACACCTCCCTGTTCGAGTGGGACAAGTTCTCCGGCTACGACCGGGTCGAGGGCGGCGTGCGGGCCAATCTCGGCGCGCAGTATTCCGTCGTGACCCCGTCGGGCTGGTACGCCAACCTGATGTTCGGCGAGTCGATCCAGATCGCCGGCGTGAACTCGTTCCGCCGCGGGGATCTGGCCAATGTCGGCCTCGATTCCGGCCTCGAGAACCGCCGCTCGGATTTCGTCGGCCGCTTCCAGCTCTCGCCCAACCAGAACATCAGCTTCATCAGCCGCGCCCGTTTCGACCAGCGCGATTTCGCCGTGAACCGGTTCGAGACCGGCGTGACCGCGCGGTTCTCGCCGTTCCTGCCGCTCGAGACCTCGCTGTTCTACTCGTACTACGAGGCGCAGCCGGCGCTCGGCTTCGCCCATCGCCGCGAGGGCGTGACGGCCTCGGCCACCTACCGCATCACCCCGAACTGGTTCGTCACCGGCTCGGCGCTCGTCGACTTCACCCGCTACCTCGACACCCGCGACACCTTCGCCGACCTCTACACCGCCTATCTCGCCAACCCGGTCGGCCTCGCCCCGGTCTACAGCAGCCCGGGCCTGACCTACCTCTCCGGCCTGAGCCTCGGCGGCGGCTATCAGGACGAGTGCACCACGGTCTCGCTGAACTACATCGTCTCGCCCATCGCCACGGCGATCGGCGTGCGCGAGCGCAACCAGACCGTGCTGCTGCGCCTGGAATTGAAGACGCTGGGCGAGGCGGATCTGCGCCAGAACGTCAGCAGCTCGACCACCGCCGACGGCATCGCCTCGGTGCGCTGAGATGGTCGTCGGCGCCGGGATACAACGATGCTGAAGGTGGCGGCCGGCTCGCTGATCCGCGCCTACGGCGCCCTGGCGACGCTCCCGTTCAGGTTCCGCCGGGACTGTATCGCCCCGCCGAAGGACCTGGCGCACGGCGCCTGGATCGACACCCTGTCGGAGCGCTTCGACAAGCCGGGCCTGCGCGTGCTGGAGGTGGGCTCGCGCAATGTCACCGGCGCCAACTTCCGCCATCGCTTCGCCCGGGCACAGTATGTCGGCTTCGACCTCTACGCGGGCGAGAACGTCGATGTGGTCGGCGACGCCCACCGGCTTTCCCACTATTTCGGGGAAGACGAGCGCTTTGACCTGATCTTCTCCTCGGCGGTGTTCGAGCATCTCGCCGCGCCGTGGGTGGCGGCGGTCGAGATCGCCAAGCTCCTGAAGGTCGGCGGCCACGTCTTCGTCGAGACGCACTTCTCGTTTCGCTCGCACGAGCGGCCGTGGAATTTCTTCCAGTTCTCGGACATGGGCCTGCGCGCCCTGTTCAACGACGCCCTCGGCTTCGAGCTGATCGACAAGGGCATGAGCAGCCCGATCGCCGGCTACTTCACCGACCGGGCGCGGCCGGGCCTGCGCTTCGCGCCGATCACCGAGATGTACGGCCACAGCGAGATCCTGTGCCGCAAGCGCGCCGAGCCGGCGGGCTTCGACTGGACCCGCATCCCCCTCGACGCCATCGTCGACGGCACGCGCTACCCGGCGCCGAGTCGGTGAGGGTGAAACGCCGTCGGGTTGAGGCGGCCCGCGGCCTCGTCCCACGGATTGCCCGCAAGGGCACCGGGAGCGCGACGAAGGGCGACGGGCGCGATGCGCTCGCTGGCCCTCCCATACGTGGACGCTTCGCCTGTGCAGCCGCGCCACGGCGAGGCCGCAAATCCTGTGATGGGGCGGGCTTCGGCGCGCTCCGCGCTTGACCCCGCCCGGCGCGCCCCCGACGGTGGCGCGCAAAATCGGACGGGAACGGACATGGCCCTCCTTCAGCGGCTCCTCTCCTACGCCTCCTCGGCCTTCGGCCTGCCGGCCCCGGCCGAGACGGTGCCCGACGGCAGCGAGGAGCATCTCGCGGCGACCGCGCTCCTCGTCCACGTCGCCCGCGCCGACGGCGTGCTCGACCCGGCGGAATCCGAGCGGCTGGTGCGGCTCGTGCGCCGCCGCTACGCGGCCAGCGACGCGGAAGCCGAGAGCCTGATCGAGCGCGCCGCCACCTTCGAGGCGCAGACCCGCGACATGACGAGCCTCGTCGAGCTGATCGGCAGCGACGGCAGCAGTCCGGAAGAGCGGGGACGGCTGCTTGCCATGGCATGGTCGGTGGCGGGCGCCGACGGCGAGGTGCACGAGTTCGAGGAGGCCCTGGTCTGGCGCCTGGGCAAGCTGCTCGGCTTCGACGAGCCGGCGATCGCGGCCGCCCGCGACCGCGGCTCCCGCGAGCCCGCCGGCGCGTGACGGCCGGTCACGGGTTTCGAAAGGGCAGGCCCTTTCGCGGGCCCAGGGCGGAACCCTGGGAGAAGGCCGGGGCGCCGCCCCGAGACCCCGCCAAAGGGATGATCCCTGTGGGATCCCGGATCCTTCGATGATCGTCAGCCTCACCCTGATCCTGCTCGCCCAGCTCCTCGGCGAGGTCGCCGCGCGCGCCGCCGGCCTGCCGGTGCCGGGCCCGGTGATCGGCATGGCGCTGCTCCTCGGCTTCCTCGTGCTGCGCGACCGGACGCAGCCGGCCTCGACCCGCTGGTTGCCGCCGCCGCTGGTCGATGGCGGGCTGGAGGGCACGGCCAAGGGGATGCTCGCGCATCTCTCGATCCTGTTCGTGCCGGCGGGCGTCGGCATCGTCGGCAAGCTCGACGTGCTGGCGAGCCACGGGTTCGCGCTCGCGGCGGTGCTCACCCTGTCCGTGACCCTGACGCTGGCGGCGACCGTGCTCACCTTCGTCGCGGTCTCCAAGCTCATGGACCGCCGATGACCGGCGAGTTCGCGCTCTGGGTCTATCTCAGCCACACGCCGCTGCTGTGGCTCACCGTGACGCTGCTGGCCTACGCGGTGGCCGACCGCTTCTTCCAGGCGGCCGGGCGCCACCCGATCGCCAACCCGGTGATCCACGCGATTTGGATGATCGGCCTCGTGCTGACGCTCACCGGCACGCCCTACCGCGCCTATTTCGAGGGCGCGCAGTTCGTGCACTTCCTCCTCGGCCCGGCCACGGTGGCGCTCGCCGTGCCGCTCTACGAGCGCCGGGCGACGGTGATGCGCGCGCTGCTGCCGATGCTCGCCGCACTCGCCGTCGGCTGCGTCACGGCGATGACCTCCGCGCTCGTCTTCGCCAAGCTCGCGGGCATCCCCTCCGACGTGCGCCTCGCCATGGCCCCGAAATCCGTGACCACGGGCGTGGCCATGGGCATCGTCGAGGCGCTCGGCGGCGACCCGACGCTCGCCGCCGTGCTGGTGATGCTGACCGGCATGGCCGGCGCGGTGATCGTCACGCCGCTGATGCGGGCCCTGCGCGTCGAGGACATGCGCGCCCGCGGCTTCGCGGCGGGGCTCGCCGCCCACGGGCTCGGCACCGCCCGCGCCTTCCAGGTCAGCGAGGTCGCCGGCACCTTCGCCGGCATCGCCATGGGGCTCAACGCGTTCCTGACGGCGGTTCTGGTGCCTGTGGCGGTGAGTTTCTTGCGCTGAACCTCCGCATTGCGCTGCGGCGCGGCCCGCCGTAAACCCCACCGCAATCGCTCGGACCCGGTGCAAGCCCGGGTGGCTCTTCCGGCCGCCGATCCGCCGGACCACGCATTCGCGACGCTGTTCCTCACGCCCGCCCAGCCGGCGGAGCCTGGCGTCCCTCTGCGGAATCTTTTGCAATGTCATCGACTGTTTCAACCGCCCGCGGGCGGTTCGGCTCGACTTGGTTCGCCAACTGGTTTGCCAACTGGTTTGCCAACCCTTGGGCCGACATCCTCTCCGGCATCGTCGTCGCGCTGGCCCTGATCCCGGAGGCGATCGGCTTTTCGGTGATCGCCGGGGTCGATCCGAAGGTCGGGCTCTACGCCTCCGTCGTGATCGCCTGCGTCATCGCCTTTGCCGGCGGGCGCCCGGCCATGATCTCGGCCGCGACCGCCGCGACCGCGGTGGTGATGGTCGATCTCGTGCGCGACCACGGTGTGCAGTATCTCTTCGCCGCCACCATCCTGATGGGGGTGTTCCAGATCCTCGCCGGGCTCGCCCGGCTCGGGCGGCTGATGCGCTTCGTCTCGCGCTCGGTGATGACCGGCTTCGTCAACGCGCTGGCGATCCTGATCTTCCTGGCGCAGCTTCCCGAACTCACCGGGGTGACACCGGCCACCTACGGCCTGATCGCGCTGGGGCTCGCCATCATCTACGGCTTCCCCAGGATCACCCGCGCGGTGCCCTCGCCGCTCGTCGCCATCGCCGTGCTGACCGCGCTGACCGCGTATCTCGGGCTCGACGTGCGCACCGTCGCCCATCTCGGCGAACTGCCGACGGCCCTGCCGAGCTTTGCCCTGCCGCAGGTGCCGCTGACCTTCGAGACCCTGCGCATCATCCTGCCCTATTCCGCCACGCTCGCCGCGGTCGGCCTGTTGGAGAGCCTGCTCACGGCGCAGATCGTCGACGACATGACCGATACCGGCAGCTCCAAGAACCGGGAATGCATGGGCCAGGGGCTCGCCAACATGAGTTCGGCCGTGTTCGGCGGCATGGGCGGCTGCGCCATGATCGGGCAATCGGTCATCAACGTGTCGTCCGGCGCCCGCGGCCGGCTCTCGACCCTGGTGGCCGGCAGCTTCCTCCTCGCGCTGCTGGTCCTGTTGCAGGATCTCCTGGCCATCGTCCCCGTCGCGGCACTGACGGCGGTGATGATCATGGTCTCGCTCAACACCTTCTCCTGGCGCTCGCTGCGACAGCTTCGCACCAACCCGCTGCCCTCCTCCCTGGTGATGCTCGCCACCGTCGCCGTGGTGGTCGCCACCCGCGACCTGGCCATCGGCGTGCTCGTTGGCGTTCTGCTCTCGGGCGTGTTCTTCGCGGACAAGGTCGCGCGGATGAGCCGGATCACCGCCGAGCTGTCGCCGGACGGGCGCACCCGCACCTACCGGGTGGCGGGCCAGGTGTTCTTCGCCTCCGCCGGCACCTTCGCCGAGGGTATCGACGTCCGCGAGCCGGTGGAGCGGCTCGTCATCGACGTGCACGCGGCGCATTTCTGGGACATCTCGGCGGTGGGCGCCCTCGACCGCGTGGTGATGAAGGCCCGCGCCGCCGGCAGGGCCGTCGAGGTCGTGGGCCTCAACGAGGCCAGCGCCACCCTGGTCGAGCGCTTCGGCCAGCACGACAAGGCGGACGCCTCGCTGCCGGCGCATTGAGGGGCACGGCGCGGTCGAGGGATCGCGAGGGCCGGTCGGCGCGTTCCCGTTCCAGTCCTGGTTGTGCGCTGCGGTAAAAACTCGGTAGTGTCGGCGCGCGACCCTCCGGAGCGTCGCGGTGCGGTGTCGCCCGGACGATGCTTGGAGTGCCTCGCAAAACTCCCGGTCTCTGAGCGTTCTCGTTCTGGCGATGACAGCGCGGCGGGCGTTTTGCGAGAAACACTTAAGGATGGCCAACCCTGAGGCCGAGCCGGCCCGTTGCCCTGCGAGGCGCCGTGTTTCCCTTCGACCCCTCCCGTCAGAGCCGGCGCCGCGCGAGCCGCAGCCTCACCCGCACGACGCGGCAAATGACGCGCTCCCTCGAGAGCGCCGCCAAATCTGTCACCAAGGCCGCCACCAAGGCCGTGACCCGCTCGACCGAGAAGGCGATCCGGGAGACGCGCAAGGCCACGGTCCGATCGGTGAAGCGGACGGTCCGGGACACCGAGAAGGCGGTCGCGGCCGCCTTCACCGCGCAAGGGGCCAAGCAAGGGGCCGAGCAAGGGGCCAAGGTCGCCCGCAAGCCGCCCGGCCAGTTCGTGACGGTCGATGGCCTGCCCGTGCACGTCATCGTCCGCGGCCGCGGAAGGCCGGTGGTGCTCGTCCACGGCAACGGCACCATGGCCGAGGATTTCGCGATCTGCGGCCTGATCGACCGGCTGGCGGCGCGCTACCGGGTCATCGCGATCGACCGGCCCGGCTTCGGCTACACGGCCCGCCCCCGCCACCGCATCTGGACCGCTCAAGGGCAGGCCGTGCTGCTGCACCGGGTGCTGGAACAGCTTTCCGTCGAGCGTCCCCTCGTGGTCGGGCATTCCTGGGGCACGATCGTCGCCCTCGCGCTCGCCGCCGACGGGCGGCGCCCGATGCGCGGGCTCGTGCTCTTGTCGGGCTCCTATTTTCCGGGGCATCGCACCGACGCGGCCCTGATCGCACCGCTCGCCGTGCCGGGCTTCGGCGACGCGGTGCGGGCCATGGTGCCGGCGAAGGTGAGCGCGTCGCTCACCGGGCAATCGTTCCGGCAGGTGTTCTGGCCTCAACCCGTGCCGGCCCGCTTCACGGCGCGCTTCCCGATCGAGATCGCGGCGGCGGCGACGCAGTTGCGGGCCGTCTCGGAGGATGCCGCCTCGATGAATTCCGCCGTCACGGGGCTCCAGCGCCGCTACCCCGGCCTGACGCTGCCGGTGTCGATCCTGGCGGGGGATGCGGACGCGATCGTCAAGGCCGGCGAGCACTCGGTGCGGCTGCACACGACGATCCCCGGAAGCACGCTGCGGCTCCTGCCCGGCCTCGGCCACATGATCCATTACGGCGCGCGGCTGAAGGTGGAGCGCGCGATCGACGATCTGATGAAGCGCGGATAGGTGCGACCCCAGGGGCCCGATCCGGCCCCGCAGCGCCCCGGATCGCCGGGCGCCGGGATTTGTTCTCGTCGAGGGTCACACGGGGGCCGATCGGAGCCTTCTGAAGATCGGGCGTCCGCCCACAAGGGGTAATATGTCACCGCGCTTGCTGGGAGGTTCGCATAGGGGGGCGGACCCTGTGGAGTTGGTCATGATCCCCCTATGAACGACTTGATCGAGCACTTCCGCACGGCAGCTTGTGGGTTGGCCGTGGCACACGTCTGGCGTGGGCATGGCTCGGCGCTGTTCGTTGAGCTTGGCGCGCTGACATCAACGACACGCCGCGTTGGCTCCCCCGGTCAGCCAGAGGGCGAGATCGGCCTGATGATCGAGTGGAGTTGGCGGATCGAGGACGCTCGTTCGATCGCATGCGGCAGTTGGAGCGACGACGCGCTGTGGCAGCCGAGCTTCGATCGTCTCGTCGGTCGAGAGGTCATCGACCTGACGACGTTCGGTCGCCTGCCTGAGGTCATGTTGTCCCTCTCCGGTGATCTCCACGTCGTTTCATTCATGACGGCTGAGGGCGACCCCGAGTGGTCGCTGTTCGATCGGCGCGGCCCGAAACCGATCACGATAGGCTCTCGATCTGGAACGATCACCGAGGAAGTATGAGGGCCTACTACGGGTGAAATTCCGACCTTCAGGCGGCCACCCACACGTCCGTGAATGTCCTGCGCACATGATCCAGACCCTCCTCGTCGTCGGTCTCGACCTCGCACCACGAACTATCGATCGCTCGGACCGTCACCCAGGGCGCTTCTTCGCCCTCCTCGTAGGCGGCGAACTCGCCCCAGATGACCTGTGTGGTTTGATGAACGAGTTCGCTTAGCAGGGCACCTGATACTCGGCTCCGCGAGCCGGACGATGCTTCGAGACGATCCGCAGCTTCACCCCCGGCGATCATGACGGCTTCATTGTAGCGAGCGACCCCAGCAACCTCCCACGAAGCGCGGATCGCTCGTTCGCCAAGCACCGCGAGTACGGCGCGGGGATCAACGACGACATCCTTTGATGGCAACAGGTCGTGTATCTGAAGGGTTGGCATCAAACCCTTCGTGTTTGTGTGCTGGTGAGCCATTCTGGTGCCACAGGGTAAGTCCGTAAAGGGTGGCGAGCGGACCCTGACCCTTCGCCTTGAAACGGACGTTCCGCCTCCGACCCAACCCGGCCACCCAGGCCGCTGTCGGCGCTTCTCCAAAGCTGCCGTTTGTCAGCCTTCCAACGACCTCGGCTCGGTGTGGGAGGTGGATATACGTAGTCGCGTCTCGGGGCTTGATGTAGGCTTTGGTGATGCTGCCGTTCGCACCTCCCGTCGGACTTAAAACTGATCGCCTTGGGTTGCGTGCCCTCAGGCTTGAAGATGCAGAGCCGCTCTTCGCGACCTACACGAGCGATGCCGACGTGGCTCGCTATCTGCCCTGGCGGCGACATCACACGCTGGCCGAGACGGAGGCGATGATCCGATACGGCGAGGATCTTGCAGCGAGCGGGTCCGCCTATCTTCTTGCCATCGTCCTACGGGCACACGATAACCCCATAGGCTTGCTCAACCTGTCTGATGGAGACCATGGTGTATCGCTCGGCTTCGGGCTCGCTCGAAGGCATTGGGGCAATGGCTACAGCAGCGAAATTATAACCAGCGTGACAGGTTGGTTGCTCGATCAAACCGCAATCTGGCGCGTCTGGGGCTACTGCGACGAGGCGAACGAGGCATCGGCCCTGGTTATGACCCAGGCCGGGATGCAGTTCGAGGGAGCCGTTCGCCGCTTCGCCACGCACCCCAACATCTCGTCAGAGCCAAGGGCCTGCAAGTTGTTTGCTGCAGTGCGCAGCTAAACCAGAAGATCTACTATGATTCAGGAGCGTGCGGCGCAGCTACTTCCGCTTCAATGCTTTTTCGCTCGTAAGCAGACCGACCGAAATCCACCCACCCCGGCCGTGGGTGCCGCTCATCAAACTGACGCGAAGCGGACCTTCTGAGGGTCTGCGAAGGGCAGGAAGCCGACTTAGAGGAGTTGTTTGCCGCCCTGGTAGAGACGATACCAAGCCGACGCCTCACGAACAAAAATCTCCCGATACGTCCTTACTTTGCCGTCAAGTTTCTCGGGTTTGTCTGCGAAATAAAATGTGATCCAGACCATATTTTTCGAAGACGCCTCGGCCTCGCCTTGTACTCGTGAATGGAAGAACTGGTTTGCGAACATTGCCAAGACAGCTAAATCCGACTGCTCCGGCACTCGTATCTTGGCATGGATCATTGGATGCGAGATGCGCTCGCCACTAATCTTCGTCTCAATGAATGCCGTAGGGGCGACGCCTATTACGTGAGGCTGTCCGGCCGTCACAGGTTGCGGGGGCCTCACCCACGATGTCCCGCTTGCAAGACCGACCATGGCACCAGTGAGTATGATAATTTTCTTTGCAGCACTATTCACGCGTATCTCCTGATGCGCATCTTGGGCCAAAGATCACGACGTCGAGTTAAATTGCGCACTCAAATCCGATTTGTGCGTAATTCATCTCGATTGCGAAAGCGGCGAAGCCAATCGGCGGCCCTAGGAGGAGAAATACGAGGAACATGGTAGCGGGCATGCGGCTGAACGGGCCTCGCGGGCGATAGCCGCCACATATCGATTGTAGAGGGCGAGATCAGCGGGGCAAGTCACTGTGGTAATCAGCGCTGACCACGGTGGGCGTAAAGATACTTGTGGTCGCGCAAATGCGCGCGCAACTGTTTGACGGCCCGCCCCTTCTCGACCATGGTCTTGAAGTTACAGTTTTCTCGCAAGTGGATCAACGAGCCATCATCAAGGCGCGCAGAACGGTCTTGCACAACAACAGCGCTCGGAGCCGGTCGCCGCGCAAGACGTAAGTGAAATGCTAAACCTTCAACTTCAGCATTCAGACGCCTGCGTTCAGCTAATATGGAGAAGCCCGCCTCGCACTCTGCGCGACCAACGATTGCTTCGGAAATACAGACATTCTCATCGTCATATACGACGATCGGCTGGCAAGGCCTGTAACCAATCCCACTTCTAGAAGGAACGATGCCGAGATAAAGATATGAGAACAAGATCACGGCTGGTATCAGCGCCCAGCCAAGGAGCACCTTGAGGAATTCACTTTCAGAAAGCTCCGCCATGGTGGCCTAAGTGCGCCCTCGATCTTAATATTCAGTGTGTTTACATCAAAGAATTGTAGAGGGGGCGAACACATGTTCCGCTTCGGGTCGGAAGTTTGCACTTCCGGTCGCGTTAAGACGCGATCGAGGGGCATGCATCACATTGATGGTTTCGCACCCGCGGGGCTCCTGGCTTCCATCCGTGTTTCGGCACGAGGACCGGCCCATGATCGGGCCCTGATGAAAGACGAGCCCATCGGCAGCCGCGGACATGGCCGGCGGCCAGAACAAAGTTCGTGACGGGCGGCCATGTCAGAGAATGGTCGCCAACACTATAAAAAGACGTCGCCCGGCCCCGGAAGCTCGGTTACCGGGCGCTTTCACACGCTTCCCCCGCCTCCAGCGCCCGCGCCAGCGCCACGAACCCCGCGACCGGGATCTCCTCCGCCCGCGCCGTCTCCGGCAGCCCGGCGGCGGCGAGCAGGCGGAGGGGGTCGGGGGTGGCGGCCTTCAGGCTCTGGCGCAGCATCTTGCGGCGCTGGCCGAAGGCGGCGCGGGTGATCCGCTCCAGGTCGGCGATCCGGCAGCGCAGCGGCTCGGGGCGCGGGCGCAGGTGGACGACGCTGGAGGTGACTTTTGGCGGCGGCACGAAGGCGGAGGGGGCCACGTCGAACAGGATGGTCGCCTGTGTGCGCCAGCCGCAGAGCACGCCGAGCCGGCCGTAATTGGCCCGGTCCGACTCGTCGGCGACGATGCGCTCGGCGACCTCGCGCTGGAACATCAGCGTCGCCGAGTCCCACCAAGGCGGCCAGACGTCATCCCGCGTGTCGGCGCCGAGCCAGCCGGTGAGCAGCACGGTGGCGACGTTGTAGGGGAGGTTGGCCACGATCCGCACCGGCCCGTCGCCGACCAGCGGGCGCGGGTCGAAGCCGACGGCGTCGGCATCGATCACGTCGAGCCGGCCGGGGTAATGCGCGGCGATCTCGGCCAAAGCCGGCAGCGCGCGGGGGTCGCGCTCGATCGCCACCACGCGCTTGGCGCCCGCCGCCAGCAGCGCCCGCGTCAGCCCGCCGGGGCCGGGGCCGACCTCCACCACCGTCACGCCCTCGAGCGCGCCTGCCGAGCGGGCGATGCGGCCCGTCAGGTTGAGGTCGAACAAAAAATTCTGGCCGAGGGCCTTCTTCGGCTCCAGCCCGTGCCGCCGCACGACCTCGCGCAGGGGCGGCAGGCCGTCGGTGCTCAACGCTTCGGTGCTCATCGATCGCTTCAGGCGCGGACGGGGAAGAGCAGGACGGTGTCCGCCGGGCGGTGCGCGAGGCGATGCGCCAGCCGCAGGGCGGCGATCAGGCTGTCCGGCTTGGCGATCCCTTTGCCGGCGATGTCGAAGGCGGTGCCGTGGTCGGGCGAGGTGCGCACGAAGGGCAGCCCCAGCGTCACGTTCACGCCCTCGTCGAAGGCCAGCGTCTTGACCGGGATCAGCGCCTGATCGTGGGTGGGGGTGAGGGCCACGTCGTAGGTCGCCCGCGCGCGTTCGTGGAACAGGGTGTCGGCCGGCAGCGGCCCGCGGATGTCGATGCCCTCGCTGCGTAAAGCCGCGACGGCGGGGGCCAGCACGTCGCGGTCCTCGGTGCCGATGGTGCCGGATTCACCCGCATGCGGGTTGAGGCCCGACAGGACGAGGCGGGGCCGTTCGAGGCCGAAGCGGGCGCGCAGGTCGGCGTGGACGATGCGCGCGGTGCGCTCGACCAGATCTTGCGTCAGCAAGTCCGGCACGCGGCGCAGGGCGACGTGGATCGTCACCGGCACCACGGCGAGGGCGTCGCTCCAGATCATCATCACCGGCAGCGGCGGCTCGCGCCCCTCCTTGGCGGCGAGTGCGGCCAAAAACTCGGTATGGCCGGGATGGGCGAAGCCGACCCGCGTCAGCACGAACTTGGCGATGGGGTTGGTCACCACGGCCGAGGCCGCGCCGGAGCGCACCAGATCGACGGCGGCGGTGATCGACTCGACGATCGCGCCGGCATTGGCCGAATCCGGCGCGCCGGGGGTGGCGATCACCTTGGCCCCGCTCGGCAGCGGTAGCACCGGCAGGGCGCGGGGAAACACCTCGCAGGCATCGTCGGACTCGACCTCGGCCACCGGCACCGACAGGCCGAGCCGGTAGGCGGTGGCCTCCAGAAAATCCGGATCGCCGATGAGCTGGAACGGCGGCACCTCCCGCTCGCCCCGCAGCCGCCACGCGGCGAGCGCGATCTCCGGCCCGATCCCGGAGGGATCGCCGAGGGTCAGGGCGAGCGGTCTGTCGTCGGAGGCCATGCGGGACGTATACAGCGTTTCGCCTACAATGCCTGCGCCCAGGCATGTCCGGGATGCAAGCGGTCGAGACCCTCCCGCAGCCAGCGCCGTTCTGCGGGGGTCAGATGCGGCAGGGCCCGCTCGAAATCGGCCTCGTCCTTGTCGCGCCGATGCTTGGCCTTGAACAGCAGGACGGCGGCCGGCCTGAGATAGGGGATGCCCTCGGGCGTCGATGCCACCATCCCCGCGCGGGGATGCCGGATGGCCGGGCAGCGCCGGCAGACCCAGGCGTCCGGCTCGCCCGGCTCGATCATCAGATCGACCCGCCAGCGGGCGGCGCGGGCATCGAAGCACCAGATCTGGAGAATATGAGGCGGCGGCTCTGCGCCTTCCGGCAGGATCTCGAAGCGACCGTCGGCCACCGTGTAGAGCGTCATGTCCGATAGGGCTTGGCGGAAGACCCCGACATCGTCGCGCAGCACCGTGAATTCGAGATCCTCGTGGTCGCGGGTCTGGTGCCCGTGCCACAGGTCGAGGGCCCAGCCGCCGACGACGCACCAGGGCCGCGCCACCGCGTCCAGCCGCCGCGCCAGTTCGCCCGGATGCCAGGGCGACCAGTCGTCCTCCGGCGGTGCGCCGGCGTTGTGTCGATGGGCGGTTCCGCTTGTGGCGACCGCTCCATCGCTGCCGTCGTCGGGTTCGACCTCGGCCACGGGCACCGACAGGCTGAGCCGGTCGGCGGCGGGGTCCGGGATTTCGGGATCGCCGAGGGCGAGCGGTCTGTCGGCAAGGGCCATGGGCGAGCGTATAGCGCGCTTTCACGGATCGCCGAGGCGATTTGGCGGAGCGGCTGGGAGGCGATCGTCGCAAAAATTGCCGTTGCCGCCGCTGCGCGCATTCTTAGAAGACCGGACTGTATGGTGAAGGGGGGTGAGATGAAGTCGCGCCAACAACGTTCGCCTCGCGAGCCGCGCGCCCGTCAAGAGGCCTGGATCAATCGGCGCTCTCCGGCAATCGCCAAGGCAATTTTGTCGGCGCGAGAAAAGTCGGCGCAGCGCAATACAGAAGCCTACGTTCCGGCTCTGAACGACAACCAGACGAAACTGGCCGAGTGAAGGCCCGCATCGTCATCGATGCTCAGTTCAGCTTGGCTGCGACGGGTTGTCCGGTTCCGATGGGCTGACCCGCGACGAGCATCCGTTTTCCGTGCGCCGGCTCTCCCCTCAAATCTCGATCCGCCCGCCCCCCGGCGCCCCGCCCGCATCGAGCGCCACGCTCTTCACGATGGCGAAGACCGGGCGCCCGACCGTGAGCCCCAGATCGCGGGCGGAGGCGCGGGTGAGGCGGGCGGCGAGCGTCGCCCCGCCGCAGGTCACCTCGACGAGGCAGGCCGTCCCCTCCTCCCGAAGGGCGGCGACACGGCCCGGCAGGACGTTGCGGGCGCTCAGGGTCTCGGGCCGGGCGAGCGCCAGCAGCACGTCGCGGGCGGGCACCCGCAGGTTGAGGCGGCGGCCTTGCGGCGCGTCGATCAGCGGCAGGTCGAGGGGGCCGGCCGGGCCGGTCAGGCGTGTCAGGCCGGCCTCCGGATCGTGGCGCTCGACCCGCATGGCGAGCACGCTGCCGGCCTCCGCGCCGTCGGGGATCAGGTCGGGCCGGCGCAGCACGGCATCGACCGGGCCGCTCGCCGCCACGCGCCCGGCCTCCAGCACCACCACGGTCGAGGCGAGGCGCGCCACCTCCGCCACGGAATGGCTGACATAGACGATGGGCAGGCCCGCCTCGTCGCGCAGGCGCTCGATATAGGGCAGGATCTCGCGCTTGCGGGCCTCGTCGAGGGCCGAGAGCGGCTCGTCCATCAGGAGCAGCCGCGGGCGGGCCAGCAGCGCCCGGCCGATCGCCACCCGCTGCCGCTCGCCCCCCGACAGGCCGGCCGGGCGCCGCTCCAGCAGCGGGCCGATGCCGAGCAGGTCCGCCACCGCGTCGAGGCTCGGGCCCCCTGCCCCGCGGGAGAACAGGCGGCCGAAGCGCAGGTTCTGCCGCACGCTGAGATGCGGCATCAGCCGCGCCTCCTGGAACACGCAGCCGATCCGCCGCCGATGCACCGGCACGCGGATGCCGCGCGCGGTGTCGAGCAGCACCGTCCCGTCGATGGCGATGCGCCCGCGCTGCGGCTGGGCCAGCCCGGCGATCAGGTCGATCACCGTGGTCTTGCCCGAGCCCGAGCGCCCGAACAGGGCGGTGAGGCCGGCGCCCGCGGTGAAGGCGACATCGAGCGCGAAGCCGTCGCGGCGGAGCGAAACGTCGATGGCGATGGTCATGCTGCCTCGGCTCGCACGGTTGCGCCGGCTTTTCAGAAAAACCGATCCGAAGACAAGTGGCCCGATGCGCGCGCTGCCGCGTTGTCGGCGCAGGATCGAAAAAGGCAGGCGATGATCACCGTCCACCATCTGGAGAACAGCCGCTCGCAGCGGGTGCTGTGGCTGCTCGAAGAGCTGGGGCTCGACTACACCGTGAAGCGCTATGAGCGCGACCCCGCGACGATGCTGGCGCCGCGCGAACTTCGCGCCGTGCATCCCCTCGGCAAGTCGCCGGTGATCGCGGCCGACGGGCAGGTCGTGGCCGAGACCGGCGCCATCGTCGAATTCCTCACGGCCCGCGCGGGCGGCGCCCTGGTGCCGCCGCCGGACACGCCGGAGCGGGCGCGCTACACCTATTTCCTGCACTACGCGGAAGGGTCGGCGATGCCGCCGCTGCTCCTCAAGCTCGTGTTCTCACGGCTCGCGCCGGGCAGCCCCGCCCTGCTGCGCCCGCTGGTGCGGGCGATCGCGGGGAAGGTCACCGGCGGGTTCGTCGATCCGGAGCTGCGCCGCCATGCCGCCTACTGGGAGTCGGAGTTGGCCGAGCGCGCGTATTTCTGCGGCGAGGCCTTCACCGCCGCCGACATCATGATGAGTTTTCCCCTCGAAGCCTTTGCCGCCCGCGGGACCGGGGCGGGCCCGAGGCTGACGGACTGGCTGGCCCGCATCCACGCGCGGCCGGCCTACCGGCGGGCGCTGGAGCGGGGCGGGCCTTACGCCTACGCGTGAGACGCGCGATGCGGGTGGGTCGTGGGGCGCGGTGTTCGAAGGAGGCCGCCGCTTCGCTGATGCCGGCAGGGCCATCCGTCGCCATCGGGGGCCGGACACCGCGGGAGCCGCCGGCGTTTCGGCGGGGATCGGTTCGCCCCCGAGGACGGCGGAGCCCGGGAAGCAGACCGCTCAACGAACGCGTATTGGAATAAAGGCCTTGATCGACTCCGGTCCGCAGGCTGGCAAGGGGGGAAGGCGCAGTCCCACCG